>JACQWL010000210.1 GCA_016209255.1 Verrucomicrobiota bacterium | reverse complement strand
GTTGATCGTCGTGCCGGTGATGAGCGTACGCTCCATCTGATCGGGGATGCCGCGGTAGAAGGAGACGGGCTCGTTGAAGAGATTGGAGATGTCGAGGGTGAGGCTGTATTTCGGGTTGAACTGATAGCTGCCACCGACGTCGACGATGGTGCGCTTGAAGCGGTATTGGTTGCGGCCGAGACTGGCGGCGGTGTAGGCGGCGATGTAATCGCCGGTGTAGTTGATCCGCACGCGCGCACTGATGGCGCGATGGCGCCACGAGACGCTCAAGTTGCCGGTCTTCGGAATGAAGCCGGCGACCTGACCGGTCGAGCGTGTGACCGTGCCGCCGAAGTCGCCGTGGGTATCGAGGCTGGTATAGTTGGCGGAAAAACTCAGCCCCTTGAGCAGACCGGGGAGGAACGTGAATTGCTGCTGGTAACTGAACTCCCAGCCCTGCACAAAGGCCGTGCCGGCGTTGAGCGTCGTCAGCGCGGTGAAACCGGCGTAGTCGCCGTTGTAACCGTTGCTCGCGCCGCTGGCGATCGTGCCGGTGGCGATGCCGCTCACGAGATAGTCTTTGATCTGCTTGTGAAACCAGCCGATGGAGAAATTGCCGACGGGCTCGAAGTAGTAGTCGAGCGTCGCGTCCCAATTGGTCGCAGTCTGGGGCTTGAGGCTCGGATTGTTGATCGTCAGCGTCTGGCTGGTTTCGTTGACGGTTTCATTGGGCAGGTAGCTCGTCAACGCCGGGCGACCGAAGCTCGTCGACCAACTGAGGCGGGACTTGAGGTTGGGCGTGATGTCGTAGGTGAGGTGCGTGCTCGGAAACGACTTGGTGTAGCTCCCCGCCAGCTCGCGGCGGGTATTGGCGTAGTCGCGCGTGGCGGAACCGATCGGGTCGGCGGCCTGCTGCGCGGCGGTGCTCCCGGTGCGGGCGCGAACCCAGCCCCAGCTCTCATCCTCGGTCTTTTCCAGGCGCACGCCGCTGAGCAGGCCGAAGCGGCCGACCTTGCCCTGCGCCATCGCGTAGCCGGCCGTGACCGTTTCGGTGACGGCGCGCGTGCCGGTGTAGTTGGTCGACGCGCTGAAGTAGATGTCCTCGCTCCAGAGCGCGGGAGTGACGGGGACTTCCCCGCGGATGAAGGCGGCGGACTCCCACTGCGGGATGCGCCGGCCGGTCTTCAGCGAGTCCCACGTCACGATCGAGGGATCGGCCGGAAGCGCGGTCGTGCCGGTGTAATTCCAGCGGCGGGTGCGGCTGACTTCCCGGGCCATCTGCTCGCGCCAGTTGAAACCGGTTTTCACCGAGAGCGGGAAACTCGCCGGCAGATCGTATTTCACGTTGCCGCGGACTTCCTTGATCTCGACATCGCGGTCGTTGTTGCGGTTGTTGAGCTGGCCGTTGGGGCGATAGTTCGCGGGATTCGTGATGTCGGGGCCGGCGGTTTGGATGAATGCCGGGTAAAGGTCGGACTGCGTGCGATCGAGAATCCAGCCCACACCCGCGACGCGGTTGGTAAACGTGCCGCCCTTGCCGACACCGAGGTTGTTGTGGGTCTGGCTGTAGGTGGCGTTGTAATCCACCTGCAGTCGGTTGAAGTCATGCTCGGCACCGAGGTCGAACTGCCTCGTGCGGTTGAAGAAGCTGAACATCGTCTCGGTCACATCGATGACCGAGGCCGCGACCGGCCGGACCGCGGTGATCCGATTCGTATAGCCGGGGATGACGCCCGAAGTCGTGGCATTCGGGGCGGTTTGATTGGTGAAGGCGCGCGTTTCGTAGAGGCGGTTGTAGGGCTCGTGCGCGTCGTTGTAGATGGTGTTGAACGTGAACTTGGTCGTCGGCGAATAGCGGTAGTCCGTCTTGACGTTCACGCTGGCCTGCTTGCGGTTGTTGAACGCGTCCTGTGTGCGGTAGTCCCAGAGATAGGCGGGCGTGTTCGTGGTGTTCTCAAAATCGCGGATGGTGCGGAAGTAGCCGGCCACGTTTTCGCTGTAGAACACGTTGACGGCGACCCCCAGATTGCGCTCGCCGCCGAAGACGCCGAAGACCTCCTGATAGGCGAGATTGGCGAGCGGGTGAAACGGGTGGTCCTCGCGCAGGGGGATCTGCTGGGAAAATGACGGCGCCCAGCGACCCGATATGCCATAGGTGACGCGGCGTTTTTCCTTCATGCTGAGCGGCGAACGCGTCTTGAGGTTGATCGTGCCGCCGAGCGAATCGGCGCCCCCGTCAGGCGTGTGCCCCTTGATCACCTCGAGCTGCTCGAACATCGCGCCGGTCAGGCTGTGGGTCTGAAACTGGCGGTTCATGCCGCCGACGTTGGAAATGAGGCCGCCGTCGACGGTGACCCGGTTGAGCGTCGGGCCCATGCCGCGCACGGTGAGGCCGGTGACGTTGCCCTCATCGTCGAGATTGCCCGCGACGCCGGGGAGGCGGATGGCGAGCTCGCCCGCGCTCATGTTGGGCAGGTTGCCGAATGAATCCATCGCGACGACGTTCTTCACGTTGTCGGCGTTGCGCTGGGCGGTAATCGCGGCGGCGCCGCCCTCGCGCTCGCCGGTGACGGTGAATCCCTGCAGCACGTAGATCTGAGTGGTGAGGTCAAAGTCGCGCACGGCACGCTGGCCGGCCGTGACCGACACCTGAGCCCGCGTGGCATCGAGGCCGATGTAGGAAGCGACCACTTGGTGACTGCCGGCGGGCACGCCCGAGAGCACGTAACGGCCGGTCTGGTCAGTGAGCGTGGAGAGGCCAAGGGCGGGAATCTCGACCCTGGCGCCCTGGAGCAGATTGCCCGTGGCCGAATTATTGACGGAACCGGTGAGGATGCCGCCCGCCTCCGCCGCGGAGGACGACGAAACCGATCCGGCCAGGATCAGGGCCAGTTGGAAGGCAAACGACAGCGCGAGGCGTCGGGCGGAAAGGAGGGAAGAGCACGAGGTGGTTGCAGGCATGGCAGGTTTAGGGGTTTGGCGAACGTTGGGCTGGTGGTGGGCGAACCGACCGCGGAGGGACTGTGGCTCCCGTCCGCGAATCGCACCCTCACCAGAAAAGCTATATCGAGTTAGCTACAAGCAAAAGCATCTCGCGCAGCCGGCCGGCGTGGAGCATCGCGATCGACACGAGGAAACGCCGGCCCAGTACGGGTGTCGGCGATCCGCTGCACCTGGCGCAGGGCGCGGCTGACCAGAAAGAGCGGCGCCTCGAAGGAGGTGAGGATGCCGAGATCGATGTGATGCACGTCGGGGTCGTGCGACCGGAGGCGGCGGGCGGCGATGTTCGGCACGTAGCCGAGCTCGCGCACCGCCTGCCGGATGCGTTCGACCGTGGCGGCCGCCAGCCGCCGCTCCACGTGGCGGTTCGCCAGCACGGTCGAAACCGCCGACGGCGAAACCCCCACGTGCTGTGCAATCGTGCGGACCGTCACCGGACCTTTGTCGCCCCGGGCCATGCGGCGGATATCGCCGATTCGACCCGGCGCGGCAAGTGGCAATCGGCGCCAGAAAACCTTCGTCTTGGCGCGGGTCCGACGTAACGCAAGCGGCGTTGTTCCCATTGGGCCGCCCCCATGCCCGCCCGTCGCCGCATGAAGACTCCCGCTCCGCCGCGTCGAAGTGCTGTTCCCGAGCGAGGACCTCTTGCCGCAAGTTGTCGGCGATCAGCATTGACCGCAGGCCTGCCCGCGCGGCTCTCGACGGTCAACCGGCAACTTTCGCCGACAACGGCAAGAAGCAAAGCCGGTCCCATTTTCTCCTCCCTGATTCGCTCGCCGGCGGTGCTACCGACACAACCATGGCGGTTGCGCACAAGCACGGTGAGGTACAATATCGGTTGCCGGAATAAGCCATGGCGTCAGGGCTCTCATCCGCAGACTTCTCTAATTATGAAGAAAACACTCCTCATGTTGGTCGGCTTTGCGGCGGTTTTTGCGCTGGGCGCGGCGTGCTTCACGCCTTCCTCCAAGCCCGACACCCCTTCGCCCGTTTCCGAGCCGGCCAGGAAGTGAGCTGCCCGCATGGCGCGGCTCCGGCAGGACAACGCGGCGACCCGCTCCGCGCTCGCGGCGGTGTGGGCTCGCCTGCCCGCGGCGTTGCGCACGCCGACCCAATACCTCGGCCGGCACTACGCCGGTTGCGGCGCCACCATCGGCGCGATGCCCAAGTGCGACTTCGCCTGCGCCGGGTGTTACCTGGGCGAAGACGCCAATCGGGCGAAGCCCCGCCCGCTCGCTGAGATCAAAGCCCAACTCCGCACGCTCCGCACCTGGCTCGGTCCCGCCGGCAACGTGCAGCTCACCGACGGCGAAGTATCCCTGCGCCGCGAGGCCGAGGTCATTGAGCTGATCCGCTACGCCCGCGAAATCGGTCTCGTGCCGATGCTCATGACGCACGGCGAAACCTTTCGCCGGAAACCCGGCCTGCTCGAGCGCCTCATGGTCGAGGGCGGGCTCACCGAGATCGGCATTCACATCGACATCACGCAGCGCGGCCGGCGCGACCACTTTGCCCGCGCGCAAACCGAAGCCGGCCTCGATCCCCTGCGCGCGGAGTTTGCCGGCCTGATCCGCTCCGCCCGGAAAACCACCGGCCGCCGCCTCGAAGCCGCCTCGACGGTCACGGTCACCCGCGAGAATCTCGCCGGCGTGCCCGGGATCGTCCGCTGCCTGCTCGCCCACGCCGATGCGTTCAAGATGGTCAGCTTCCAACCGCTCGCCGCCGTGGGCCGCACCGATCCCAACCTGCGCGGCGTGCATCCCGACGAACTATGGGAAAAAATCGCCGAGGGCGCGGGCGACCCGGCGATTCGCCGCGGCGAGGGTTCGTTCGGCCATCCGTCGTGCTCGCGTTTCGTGCAGGGGCTCGCGGTGAAGCACCCGCAGCCGGGCCGCCCGCGACTCTTTCCTTTTTACCGCAGCGATCAGCCCGACGAGGTCCGGGCGTTGACGGAGCTGTTCGATCGCGTCGGCGGCATGTCGTTCCGCCTCGATGGTCGCTGGCAGGCGCTGCGGCGCGCGGGCGGGATGGCAGTGAAACACGGCGGCTTCGCGCTCACGCGCCTGTTGCCGCAGGCGTGGAAACTCTGGCGGCGCGCGGGCACGCTGCGGGGCAGCTATTTTTGTATCGTGAGCCACCACTTCATGAGCGCGGCGGAAACCGCCACGCCCGAGGGCCAGAAGCGACTCGACGTGTGCGCCTTCAGGGTGTCGATCAACGGCAAGCTTGAACCGATGTGCGCCGTCAACGCGCTCGGCTTGCGCGAGGAATTCTACCGCGACGAGCAAGCCGTCGCGGCCCGCGTCGGATGAGCACCTACGGTTTCTTCGCGGCGGCGGGCGCCGTGACGGCGATCGCGTGGCTGCGGCGCCACCACCGGGCGATGGGCCTGACGGAAAATGAATTTTGGGCCGCGCTCTGGCTGATCGTCGCCGGCGCGGTCGTGGGGGCGAAGGCCCTCTTCATCGCGCTCGGCTGGCACCACTATGCCAGCGGCGAACTGCGCTTCTGGGCCGACTTCGGCACGGGCTTTGTCTTCTTCGGCGGGTTGCTCGGCGCGGCGCTCGCGGGCGGCATGTTTGCGTGGCGGCGGCGGTTGAGTTTTTGGCGCGGCGCAGATTACTTCGGCGTCGCACTCCCGCTGGGCCACGCGATGGGCCGGGTGGGCTGTTACTCGCAGGGCTGCTGCGCCGGGCGCGCGTCGCATCCCGTGCAGCTCTACGAATCCGTCGGCCTGCTCGTGATCGCGTTCATCGCGCATCGCGTCCTGCGGTCGGTCAACGCGGGCAAATTTTCCCGCGGCGCGGCGTTTTGTGCCTACGGATTTTTCTACGGCGCGCTGCGCCTCGCGCTCGATCCGCTGCGCGCCGATGGCCGGCCGGAACGGTGGCTCGGTCTCTCGCCCCAGCAGGGCATCGCGATTGCGCTGATGCTCGCGGCATCGGCGGGTGTCTGGTGGCTCGGTCGCGACCGCCCGACGACCGCCGCTCGCGTCACGGTTGCTTCAACTCATTCAGCGCCCAGTCGTAGTCCGTGAAGCGCACCTTGACCTTGGCCGGATCAGCGAGGGCGTTGCGCTGGGCCTCAGGGAGAAACGGTTTCACATACGCGGCCAGCGAGCCGGCGGGTTTGATGAAATCTTCGTCATACCATTTGAAGATCGGCGAGAGGTGAAGGGTGGCCGACGCGGCGTCGAACCGGTTCTTCCCGGCGGTCGCGAGGAACTGCCGCGCCTGATCGTCGAGTTGTTCGTTCAAACGCGCACCCACATACGGCTCACTCCGCAACGGCGGGCACCCCACGGCGGCGCAGACCAGCGCGAAGTGCATGCGCGGCTCCCGGTAGTCCACGCGGATGATTTTGTTCTCCAGATGACTGAGCGTCATGATCTGCCCGCCCTGGCGCACGATCCGTTCGCGCCACGCCGCGCCGGGCAGCGAGCCGATGCGGCGAATGCTTTGCAACGGGTAGTGGTCGACGATCAGTCGCAGCGTCTGCGCGTTGTAGAGGTTGAGGAGCAGGGCAAGCCGCTCCCCCTCGCTCCAGCGGGCAAATTCGGTCGCGGGCACGGCGGCCACGTCCTTCAGGTAGGCGTCGAGCTCGGCCGGCGCGGCTTTGAGTTTCGCATAGTCCACGCTCGCGTTTTTCACCACGGCGCTGAGCACGCGCGCGAAACGCGCATGGGCCTGATCGAAGGTCTCGGCCGCCTGCGCCGGCACGGCAATCAGCGCGACCCACAGCGCTACGCTGCGCAGCAGCCCTGACGCGAGTTGTGCCGCATTGCGCCCGCCGATCGGATTGCAGGGAATTCTTCGGATGATCATGAAGGTAAATGAGAGCTGAACGGTCATCGTCTTATTCCCGATGGAACGGCGTCGACCGTCGCGCCGTCATCGTTGCCACGCGAGCCAGCGCTGCATGAGGCCTTTCACGAAGGGCGTCAGACGCGTGCGGCTGTAGAGATCGCCCACCTTGCGGATCGCCTCGGCCTGCGTGGGATACGGGTGGATGGCGGCGCCGATGCCACGCAGCCCGATCCCGTTGGTCATGGCGAGCGAGAGTTCGCCAATCATGTCACCCGCGTGCGCGGCGACGACGGTCGCTCCAACGATGCGGTCGGTGCCCTTGCGCACATGGACTCGCACGAAGCCCTCGTCCTCGCCGTCGAGGATCGCGCGGTCCACCTTCACGAGCGGTTGAGTAAAGGTGGCGACTTCGATGCCGCGGGCGTTGGCTCCGGCGGCGGTGAGACCCACGTGGGCGACCTCGGGCGAGGTGTAGGTGCACCACGGGATCGTGAGCGCGCTGGCACGGCGGCGGCCCTTGAAGAGGGCGTTCTGGATGACGATGCGCGCCATGAAGTCGGCAGCGTGGGTGTACTGGAACCGCGAGCACACATCGCCGCAGGCGTAGATGCGCGGGTTGGCGGTCCGGAGAAAATCGTTTACCGCGACGCCCTTCTGGTCGAAAGCGACGCCGGCCGCCTCGAGGCCGAGGCCTTCGACATTCGGTGCGCGACCGACCGCGACAAGCAGGCAGTCGGCGATGCCCGCGTGTTCGCGTCCTCCCGATTCTAGCTGCCAGCGCAGACCCTCGGGGAGGCGGGAGAGTTTCAGGCCCTTACCGTCGCCGAGAATCTTCACGCCGTCGCGCAAAAGGGCGGTGCGCAAAATCTCCGCGGCGGCGCGATCCTCGCGCGGAAGAATGCCCGCCGCGGATTCGATGAGACAGACCTCCGTCCCGAAGCGCGCGAAGGTCTGCGCCATCTCGCAGCCGATGGGGCCGGCGCCGATAATCGCGAGGCGGCGGGGCAACTCCGTCAGCGAGAACAGCGTTTTATTCGTGAGATAGGGCACATCGTTCAGCCCGGGGATGGGCGGTGCCGAAGCGCGTGCGCCGGTCGCGATCGCAGCCTTGGCGAAACGCAGCGTCTGTCCGCCGACCTCGACGGCATCGCGCCCGGTGAAGCGGGCGGCGCCGATGAAGACATCGACGCCGAGTTCACGAAACCGCGCCGCGGAATCGTGCGGGCTCAGGTCGGCGCGTAGCCGGCGCATCCGCTCCATCACGGCGGCAAAATCCACGCTCACGCCACCGCCGATACGCACGCCGAACTTGCCGGCGTCGCGCGCCCCGGCCGCGGCGCGCGCGGCACGAATGAGCGCCTTCGAGGGCACGCAGCCGACATTGAGGCAATCGCGCCCAGGAGATCCCGCTCGATCAGCGCGACTTTCGCGCCGAGGCCGGCCGCTCCCGCGGCCGTGACGAGACCGGCCGTGCCGCCTCCGATCACGACGAGATTGTAGCGCGGGGCGGGCGCAGGATTCGCCCAGTCGGGCGGATGAACGTGCGCATGGAGCCGGCGATTGTGCTCGTCCCACGGCTGGAGCGGAGGTTTTTGCTCCGCAAAAACCTTATTTACATGAACCGGTAGATTTGGGTCTGACTGGGACATCGTAGACGGACTTGCTGACGGTGAAAGGGAGAAATCATGGCCCGAGATCTCGCGTCCCAGGATCATGTGGCACGGGCGTTTCGGCTGTGAATCTTAGGTTTTCGCGCAGCGAAAACCTGGCGATGCGCGTGACGACGACCGTCACCGCGATGGTCGCGACCAACCCGACGCCGTAGAGCGCCCACTCGCCGGGCGTGCGCTGGCGTTCGCCGGCCGCCCGCGCGATCGAGCCGAGGTAAACATACATCACAGTGCCCGGCATCATGCCGATCCACGAGGCGAGCACATAGTCGCGCAGGCACACGCGGGTGAGACCGAAGGCGTAGTTGAACAGGGAAAACGGAAACGCGGGCGAAAGCCGCGTGAGCCCGACAATCTTCCAGCCTTCGGCGGCGACCGCCCGGTCGATGGCGGCGAAGGCGGCGTTGCCCTCGATCTTCTTCGCCACCCAGTCGCGCGCAAAATACCGGCCGACGAGAAACGCCGCCGTCGCGCACGTGCTGCTTCAGCACGCGACCCAATGCCGCGCGGGCATGGTTGAACGCGTGGGCGACGGACGCGAGCAGAGCGAGGCTGGCAATGCGCAGCAGGGAAAGGCGAATCGACATCGTACCTTGATGAGATGAGCTCAGGTACGATTTATTCCTGTGGAATAAGGCTCCGGGCGGCGCGGCTACGGCGCCGCGGCGTGGACGGGCACGCGCGAGCTGCCGCCGCGCATCGAATGGATTCTCTTTAGCTCCGCGGACGGCAGCGACCGGCTCGACGATAAAGCTGCGGTGGCGTTTCAAGCCGCGATCGACCGCGGCGCGACATTCGTGCTCGGCGAGCGCGGGACGCGGCCGGAGTCGCGTCGCTGGCTCACGCCGGCGCAGCGGTTCGGCAATGCGCTGTGCTGCGCGTTGATTGCGCTGGGTTGGGGGCATCGGTTTCGCGACATGGCGTCGCTGCGCACGATCCGGCGCGACGCGTTCGAGCGGCTGGCGCTGCGGGACCGCGCTTTCGGCTGGAACGTCGAAATGCAGGTGCGGGCGCTCGAACTCGGGCTGCGCATCGCCGAAGTGCCGGTGGATTTTCACGCGCGGATCGCGGGCGAGTCGAAAATCTCGGGCAACCTCGCGGGCGTCTTCCGCGCCGGCTGGGGCATCCTGACGATGGTGGCGAGGCTGCGGTTCGCGGGTGACGCCAAAACTACTCGCCGATGCCAAACACGATCCGCTGCGGATCGCGCACGATCCGTTGCGTGCGGAACAGCGGGTCCCACCACGAGAACAACGAGCTGAAGTTGGAATCGCACTCGGCGCGCACGACCGAGTGATGCACCTTGTGCACCGAGGGCGTCACGATCAGGAGGCGCAACCAGCGGTCGAGACGCGCGGGCAGCGCGATGTTGGCGTGATGAAACTGCACGACCGCGAAAAGCAGCAACTCGTAGAGCGCGAGTTCCTCGATGCGGCAGCCCAAGAGCAAGAGCACCGGCAGGCGGAAGATCGACGAGAGCACGATTTCGCCGGTGTGGAAGCGGCTGGCCGTCGTCACGTCCATCGCGCGGTCCGCATGGTGCAGACGGTGAAACCGCCAGAAGAGCGGCACCTGGTGATTCAGCCAGTGCCAGAAATACATCCACCCATCGAGCATCAGCACCGCGAGCGTGGCGCGCGGCCACGGCGGAAGTTCGAGCCCGTTGAGGATGCCGAAGCGGTGCGCCGCGGCCCATTGCGTGACGGCGAGCCAGGCGCCAGCGAAAAGGAGCGCAACGATGGCCGCGTTGAGTGCGCCGAGCGCGAGATTGCGCACCCCATGCCGCGCCCGATCACCCGCTCGACCGAAGAGCGTGAAAAACGGCTGCGCGGTCTCCCAAGCGAGGAGCGCAGTGAGTAGCCCGACCGCAAGGACGGCGCGCCAGCCCGGGGTGGAAAACGACAGTTCCGTCACGACGTACCTCGGGACGTTCTCCGGAGCGTGCGGTTACATCCGCTTTTCCTCGAGGTCGTAAACGTCGAACCAGACGCGCACGGGCCGGTTCGACGGAATACATTTCGGGATATAGTCATCGAGGAAGAGTTGCAGCGGCGTCGGCATTTCGCTGAGGCGCATGGCGCGGCCTGAGTCAATTCAAGGCCCCAGTGCAACTGCTGCCGGCACCCGCGGTGCAGGCGAGGCAATGCGCGCCGGTCAGGATGGCGCGGCCAGCGGGATAGCCGGGCGTGACGTCCCAGAGGTAGAGTGGCTTGCCGTTGCGGAGCTGCATCCCGAGCATCTGGTTGAAATCGCAGTCGTAAACCTCGCCGCGCCAGCCGACGCTCAGCGTCGAGCGGCACATGAGGCCCTCGACCGTCGCGGGGTTGAAGCTGTTGGCGAGCAGTTCCAGGTAAGCGTCCCACTGGCCATGCTCGCGGAGGTCCTGGGCAAAGCGGCCGATGGGCTGGTTGGCGAGGGCGAAAAGGCGGGTGAACTCGATGCCGAAACGCGTGCGCAGCTCCGTCCGGTAATCGGCCTCCAACTCCACCTGCGCCGGCGGCAGTTTCGGGCCGAGCGGGTTGTACACGAGACTGAGTGGGAGGCGGGTGCCGTAGCCGGCAGCGTTGAGTTTTCGCAGCGCGCGGATGCTTTTCTCGAATACGCCGTCCCCGCGCTGCGCATCGACGTTTTCCGCGCTGTAGCATGGCAGCGAGGCGACGACCTCGACCTCGTGCGCCGCGAGATACTCCGGCAGCCAGCCGAAGGCCGGCGTTTCGATGATGGTGAGATTGTTGCGGTCGATGACGTGGCAGCCGCAGGCGCGCGCGACCTCGACGAACGTGTGGAAGTGCTCGCTCAACTCCGGCGCGCCGCCGGTGATGTCCACAACCTCCGGGCGGTGCGCGCGAATCCAATCGCACACGCGTTGCGCGACTTCGCCATCCATCATCTCCGTGCGCCACGGCGCAGCGTCGACGTGGCAGTGGCGGCAGGCCTGGTTGCATTTGCGGCCGACGTTGATCTGCAGCGTCTGGACCCGGCTGCGCTTTAGCGTCACGCCGTGGGCGGCGAGGTGGCGGTCGAACGAGTTCATCCGGAAGATGAGAAGGTGGGACCCGAAACCTTATTCCCGACGAACGCGGGCGAGGCTGCGCGTGACCGGCGCGGGCTGTGACACCAGTCGGCCAGCCGGGCGGGAGACAAGCCCGCTAGATAGCCAGCGACCACAAGTTGGTTGATGAGCGTCGTGCGCAGTGGTCCAAGGCGCTGCCAACGACGGCCAGAAGTCAACGCCACGCCAGGTGCGAGCGCGATGGTCCCGGCGCGGCGCAGCCGGCGCACGAATTCGTAGTCCTCCATGATCGGCAGATCGGGAAACCCGCCGATCTCCGCAAAAGTGTCGCGTCGCACGAAGATTCCCTGGTCACCGTAGGGCATCTGCCGGCGGCGCGCGCGCCAGTTCGTGCCGCCCTCGATGAGGCGCCGGCCGGAAAACTCGCCGGAGATTGCAAACTTGAACGCCCCGCCCGTGACGCCAGGCTGTGCAAGCGTTGCGCGCAGAAGCGCGGGATAGTTGTCGGGCAGTATGGTGTCGGCGTGCAGAAACAGCAAAAACTCGGCCGTGGCGACGGCGGCGCCGCAATTCATCTGGCGGGCGCGGCCTGCCGGCGCGGCAAGCACGATGGCATCGTGGCCGCGCGCGATCTCGACGGTCCGGTCGGTGCTGCCGCCATCCACGACAATGACTTCGCGCGGCGCGCCGCACTGAACCGCCGTGAGCGTGGCAGGAAGTTGCTGTTCCTCGTTCAGCGCCGGAATTACGACCGAGACACCGCCGCGCCCGGCGGCGCGCGCGGCCGGAGTTTCCGCCCAGACCGCGAGATCTTCGGGCACATCCAAGTCGCGCAGCGTCGCGAGCTGCGTGACGTCGACTGGCAGCGCACCCGCGGCCGCAAGCGTCTGCGCGAGCACTTCCGACCCGCCCCAGCGGATGCCATGAAAGAGCGCCGGCAACGGCCGGCGCAGGCCGATCAAATAGTAGCCGCCGTCGGCGGCCGGACCGAGGACGGCGTCAGTGCGTGCGAGCGCGGTGAATGCCGCCGCGAGATGCTCCGCGGTGAGTTGCGGGCAATCGCCGCCGATCACGACGACCGCCTCCGCAC
>JACQWL010000034.1 GCA_016209255.1 Verrucomicrobiota bacterium | reverse complement strand
TTATTTCGGCGCCAAGTCAGTCAAGCAGCCCGAGTTTCAGACGACCAAGGTCGCCAAGGGCGATATCGTCCAGACCGTCACCGCCACCGGCGATCTCCAGCCGGTGGTGCAGGTCGACGTCAGTTCGCAGATTTCCGGGCAGGTCAAGGAGGTCCTCGTCGATTTCAATTCCCAGGTGAAGGCCGGCGACGTGCTCGCCCGCATCGACCCGTCCACCTACGAGCAGCGGCTGCGCCAGGCCGAAGCCGACCTCGCCTCCGCCAAGGCCAACAACCAGCTGGTCAGACTCAATGCCGAGCGCACCCGCGAGCTCTTCAAGAAGAACCTCGTTTCCCAGCAGGAACTCGACAACATCGAGGCCCAGCTCTCGCAATCCGACTCCACCCTGCTCACCCGCACGGCCTCGGTGGAAAACGCCCGGGTCGATCTCGAACGCTGCACGATCAGCGCCCCCATGGACGGCATGGTGCTCGACCGCAAGACCGACAAGGGCCGCACCGTCGCCGCGAGCCTCAACGCCCCCACCCTCTTCACCCTCGTGGCCGGTCTCAACAAGCTGCAAATCAACGCCGCCGTCGCCGAGGCCGACATCGGCACCATCTCCGAGAACCAGGAAGTGAAGTTTACCGTCGATGCGTATCCCAACCGCACCTTCGTCGGCACGATTCGCCAGGTCCGCAACGCGGCCTCGGTCAACCAGAGTGTCGTCTCCTACGCCACGATTATCGACGTGAACAATGACGACCTCAAACTGAAGCCCGGCATGACCGCCAACGTCTCGATCATCGTCTCCCAGCGCACCGGCGTCCTTCGCGTCCAGAACAGCGCGCTCCGGGTCCGCCTCCCGCAAGACTTGTTGCCCAAGGCCCCGGCGACCGCCGCGGGCAAGGCCGGCGCTCCGGTCGCCGCCGTGGCCTTGACCGACGACGAACGCATGCGGGCCACCATGGAAATCATGCGCGCGGTCGGGTTTGAGCGGGGCAACCCGGCATCCCCGGACCAAATCGAGAAGGCCAGGAAACTCGCCACGGAAAAGGGGCTCGATCCCGACTTGGTTGTCGCCCGCTTCGCCATGCCCGGTGGCCGCGGCGGTCGCGGTGGTGGTGGCAGGGGTGAGAGGGGTGGCGGTGGCGGTCCCGGTGGCGATGGCGGCTTCGGCTCTCGTCGTATCAGTGGCGCCGGTGACCGCGGTTTCAACAGCACCATCATTACCCGGACCCTTTACAAGCTGGCCGACCCCACCGCGGCGGTGAAGAAGCTCGAGCCGGTCTCCGCCAAGCTCGGCATCTCCGACGGCTTCTACACCGAGGTGCTCGAAGGCCTCACCGAGGGCGAATCGCTCGTCACCGCGGTCATCATGCCCGGCGCGCCCGCCATCGTGACGCAGCCTCCGGGCGGCACCAGCAATCCGTTCCAAGGCCCGTCCCGCGGCGGTTTCAGCGGTGGCAGCCGCGGCGGTCGCTAAGCTCAACTGCCCGCATCTACCCACCACCGATGGCACCCGTCGTCCATATCGCGGACATCCACAAAATCTACGAGTCCGGCGAAGTGCCGGTGCACGCCGTGCGCGGCGTCTCGCTCGACATCCACAAGGGCGAGTTCGTCGCCCTCATGGGCGCCAGCGGCTCGGGCAAGTCGACGTTGATGAACCTCCTGGGCTGCCTCGACCGCCCCACCCGTGGCACCTACCTGCTCGACGGCATCGACATCGACAAGCTCGATCGCAACGAGCTCGCCGATCTGCGCAACCAGAAGCTCGGCTTCGTCTTCCAGGGCTTCAACCTCCTTGCCCGGACCACCGCGCTCGAGAACGTCGAGCTGCCCATGCTCTACGGCCGGCACCGCCGCCATTCCTCGGCCGAGGTCCGCGACCGCGCGATGCACTGCCTCGACATCGTCGGCCTCTCCGACCGCTCCGATCATTTTCCCAACCAGCTCTCCGGCGGCCAGCAACAGCGCGTGGCGATTGCCCGCGGCCTGGTCAATCAGCCCCATGTGCTCCTCGCCGATGAGCCGACCGGCAATCTCGACAGCAGGACATCGATCGAGGTCATGGGCGTTTTTCAGAAGCTCAACGAACAAGGCATCACGATCGTGATGGTCACACACGAGCTCGACATCGCCCGCTTCTGCAAGCGCAACCTGATCCTGCGCGATGGCGTGGTCGTGCGCGATGAACCCACGCATGATCGCAGCATCGCCGAGGAGGCACTCGGCCTGCTCCACCAGGCCGAAGCCGCCGCCAAACTCACCCACGCACCCGCCGCCTGAGACCCTTTTCCCATGCGTTTTACCAGCGTTATCCGCGTCGCCCTCCGTGCCCTTCGACGCAACACCATGCGGTCCATGCTGACCGCCCTCGGCATCATCATCGGCGTCGGCGCCGTCATCACGATGGTCAGCATCGGCAACGGCGCCAAGGCCCAGGTCGAGGCCCAGGTCGCCTCGCTGGGGCAAAATATCATCTCCGTTTTCCCCGGCAGCTTCAGCTCCGGCGGCATGCGCGGCGGCTACGGTTCCGCGCCGACGCTGACTCCCGAGGATGCCGACGCCATCATGGCCGAGGTCGAGGATGTCGACGCCGTCAGTCCCGAGGTGCGGGATCGCAATCAGGTCCTCGCAAACGGCCTCAACTGGAATACCAACGTCAACGGCGAAGGCCCGGATTACGCGATGATTCGCAACTGGCGCCTCGTGTCGGGCGCGATGTTCACCGATCAGGATGTGAAGTCGCTCTCGAAGGTTTGCGTCATCGGCAAGACCGTCGTCGATCAGCTTTTCCCCAACGAAGACCCCATCGGCCAGAGCCTGCGCATTCGCAACCTGCCGTTCCGCATCATCGGCGTCCTCGACGTCAAGGGCTTCAGCCTGTTCGGTTCCGACCAGGATGACGTCGTGATCATCCCCTACACCTCGCACATGCGGCGCGTCTCCCGCCGCACCTCCATCTCGATGATCCAGATCCAGGCCAGCGGTCCCGAGAAACTGGACAAGGTGAAGCAGGACATCGAAGACCTCCTGACCCAGCGCCGCAAGGGTCGCGAACCGGACTTCACCGTCCGCACGCAGGAGGAAATCGCCGCCGCCGCCACGCAGACTTCGAAAACCATGACGCTGCTTCTCGGCGCCATCGCCGGCGTCTCGCTCGTCGTCGGCGGCATCGGCATCATGAATATCATGCTCGTCTCCGTCACCGAGCGGACCCGCGAGATCGGCATTCGCCTCGCCATCGGTGCGCATGGCCGGGATGTGCTGACCCAATTCCTGATTGAGGCCATTCTCCTGAGCTCCTTTGGCGGCATCATCGGGGTGACGCTCGGGATCGGCGCCTCCGAACTTGTGTCCTATTACAACGGCTGGCCGGTGCTCGTCTCGACCTCGTCGGTTGTCATCGCCGTCGCCTTTAGCGCCGCTGTCGGCGTCTTCTTCGGCTTTTATCCCGCGAGAAAAGCCGCGCAGCTCGATCCGATCGACGCCCTGCGCTACGAGTAAACGCGCCGGCGCCGGTTGGCCCGCGCCTTGTTTGTAGTTTCGCCTTCAGGCGACAAAAGAACACCGCGAGGCCGGCTGAAGCCGGAACCCTGGCCGCCTTTGGGCGCCGCCGGAGGCGGGCAAGCTACGAACCGGGCTGGCGTGTCCGAAGGCGTTGCCTTCCCAGAAAGCGAGATGCGCCATGGCCCTGCGCCGCGATCGCAATATTGCTGCGTCCACGCGACCCGCCCGCCACGGTCCTGGCATGCGCACGCTTGTTTTCCTCCTCTGCTGCACGGCGCTTGCGCTCAGCGCGGCCGAATCTCCGCCCAAATCGCACCGCGATTTTCGCGCCGAGGCCGAAGCGGCCTACCAGCGCGAAGACTACCCCGCCGCGCGCGAAGCCTTCGCCAGCGCGCTCAAGCTCCGGCCTGACTCACCGCGTTATCTTCACGATCTCGCCGCCGTTTCCGCCCTGGCCGGCGACCCCGGCGCGGCGCTCGACCTGCTTTGCCGGCTCGTCGCCCTCGGCGTCGCCGCACCCGTGGAACGCGATCCCGATTTCGCCTCGCTCCAGGGCAAACCGGAGTTCCGGCAGGTCGTGCAGGCCATCGCCGAGAACCGTTCGCCCCGCGGCGAAGCCGACGTGCTCGTCGAACTCCCCGGCCGGACCGGCATCGTCGAAGGCATCGTCTTTCGCGAACGCACCAGCGATCTCTTCCTCGGCGATGCCCACCACCGTTGCATCTGGCGGCGCGATCGCGACGGCCGGGTCTCACGCTTCACTGCCACAGAGGACGACGACATCCTGGGCGTCTTCGGCCTCGTGCTCGACGAGCCGCGCAACACCCTCTGGGCTGCCATGGCCGCAGTGCCGGAGATGTCCGGCTTCACCGCCGATCTCAAGGGCCAGTCCGCCCTCGGCGAATTCAACCTTGCCACCGGCGAACTCCGCCGCGCGATCCCCGCGCCGGACGACGGTCACGGCCATCTGCTTGGCGATCTCACCCTCGCGCCCGATGGCACGATCTACGCCACCGACAGCGCCGCGCCCATCGTCTGGCAGCTTGCTCCGGGCGCCGAGGACTTGGAAAAAGTGGCCGAGTCACCGCTGTTTTCCTCCCTGCAGGGACTCGTCCTCGCCCGCCGCAAGCTGCTGATCGCCGATTATGCCAACGGACTTGTGACCGTCGATCTCGCCACGGGCAAAATCGCGCCCCTGTCCCCACCGCCCAATACCACGCTGGTCGGCCTCGACGGCCTCGTACCCGTGCCTGGCGGCGGCGTCGCGATCCAGAATGGAGTCGAACCGCAGCGCGTCATCCGGATCGCACTCTCGCCGGACTTGACGGCCGTGACCGCGGTCACGGTGCTGGCCGCGGCGTTGCCCCACCTCGGCGATCTCGGCCTTGTTGCGCTCGCCAACGACCGGCCGATCTTCATCGCCGGCGCCGGCTGGGAGGGTTTCGATCCCGCCAGGACCTCCCACCCACCGGCGCATGCCGTGCGGATTTTTCAAGTCGCGCTTCCATAGCCGCCGGTCGGACTTTCCCGCAACTTGTTCCACCCTGCCATGCTTTTCAGCCCGCCGCTCGCAGAGGTTTCGCCCCTTCCCCTGGATTCTTCGCTTCGCTCAGATCGACAGGCAAGATTGCAGCCGCGCCCTGCAGTTCAGTCTTCGGAGGAACCGTCATTCCTCCTCACGGTTCACCGGCCCCTGAGTACTGATGGCGGACACCTGATCTCACTCTGTTAAGTTCGCCTAATTTCCCATGAGGAGATTTTGGGGTAAAGTAACCTAATAGGTTACTCTGTAATTTGGCCGCCTGGACGGAGGCAACCAACAGGGTAACGCCGATTCCTGACGCTCGACGCCGCTCGATTTCCCACTCGACACTCTTCCCCCGCCCTCGCCAATCCTTGAGCGTGCCCGCCTCGCCCCTCGTTGAATTTTGCGATGTCACCAAGCGTTTCGGCGATGGTCCGATCGTCCTCGATCGCGTTTCGCTCGCGGCGCAGGAGGGCGACTTCGTCTCGCTCATCGGCCCGAGCGGCTGCGGCAAATCCACCGTGCTGCGACTGCTCGCCGGACTCAGTCCGCTGACCGCGGGCACGATCGCGATCGACGGCATGGCGCCCGATGCCGCCGCGGCCGAGCTCGCCTTCGTGTGTCTGGAGCCGACGCTGCTGCCGTGGCTCACGGTCGCGCACAATGTGGAAGTTCCGCAAAAGCTCCGCGGCGTCCCCGCCGTCGAGCGCAGCGCCACCCGCCGCCATGTGCTTGAACTCGTCCGGCTCGCCGAGAAAGCGGACGCCTATCCGCGCCAGCTCTCCGGCGGGCAGAAAATGCGCGTTTCGATCGCGCGCGCCCTCGCGCTCGCCCCGAAAATCCTCCTGCTCGACGAACCGTTCGGCGCCCTCGACGAGATGACGCGCGAGCACCTCAACGAGGAACTCCTCGCGATCCGCGAAAAGGAGGCATGGACCGCGTTTTTTGTCACCCACTCCGTCGCCGAGGCCGTGTTCTTGTCCAATCGGGTTTTCGTCCTGTCGTCCCACCCCGGGCGGATTCAACGGGAGATCGCCGTACCGCTGCCCTACCCGCGCACGGAGGAAACCCGCCTCTCCCCCGCCTATCACGAGCTCGTCGCCAACGTCTCGCGCGTGCTCCGCTCGGTCGAAACTGCGGCGGCATGAACCCCATGTCGCGTCCTTTCCTCAAACTTCTCCTGCCCGCCGCCACCGGCGCGCTCGTGCTCGCGCTGTGGTACGCCATCCATTTTTTCCTGTCCGAGGATCGTCGCTTCCTGCTTCCGCCGCCCGACGCCGTTCTCGCCGCCCTCCGGGACAACGCACCGTTCCTCGCCCGCGCCGCGCTCAACACCTCGCAAGGCGCGCTGATCGGTTTCGGCCTCGCTGTCGTCGTGAGTTTTGCGCTCTCCCTGCTGCTGTCGCTCTCACCGCTCGTGCGGGCCAGCCTGTACCCGTACCTGATGGCGCTCCAGCTCACGCCGCTGCCCATTCTCGCGCCCATCTGCGTGATTTGGGCCGGCGCCGGCCTGGCCAGCGTGTCGTTGCTGACCTTCGCCATCGCGTTCTTCCCGTTGGTGGTGAACACGACCCAGGGACTCATCTCGACCGACCGCAACCTCGTGGAGCTCTTCCGGCTCTACGGCGCGGGTCAGTGGCAACAGTTGTTTATTTTGCGCGTGCCCGCGGCCCTGCCGTATTTTTTCACCGGCCTGCGGATTGCGGCCACCCTCGCGCCCATCGGCGCCGTCGTCGCCGACATGAACGCCGGCTCCTCGGCCGGCGACGGGGGCGGCCTCGGATTTCAAGCCATCATCTATTCGAGTCAGGCCCGGTACCCCGCCCTGTTTGCCACCGCCGCCGTGACCTGTGTGCTCGGTTTTGTTTTCAACGCCGTCGTCCTCGCCGTGGCGTGGCTGGCCCTTCATCACTGGCACGATTCCTACGAACGCACCGACAAGTAACTTCTCCCCATGCGTCATCCACCCACGAACTCTCGCCATCGATCGCACTTGGCCGAAATCCTTCGGTTGGCCGTGAAAAACCTTGTCGGCATGAAGACCAGGTGGTGGGCCGTGCGCTCCGCGCGCGGCTTCTGCGGAGAACGATTTTTCGGCTGGGAGAATGGCCTCGCGCGGAGCGCACG
>JACQWL010000199.1 GCA_016209255.1 Verrucomicrobiota bacterium | reverse complement strand
TCCTTGGCACGGTCATCGCGCTGCTGCCGTTGATCAACCCGCTCGCGTCGGCGCCCACGTTTCTCGCCATCACCGAGGGCGACACGCGCGAGCGCCGGATGCAGCAGTTGCGCCACGCCTGCTTCTACATGGTCGCAATCCTGGTTTCCTTTCTGATCGGCGGCACGTTCATCATGGGGTTCTTCGGGATTTCGATTCCCGGCCTGCGCATCGCCGGCGGCCTCCTCGTCGCGGGCATCGGCTCCGGCATGCTGATGGGCCCGCCCCGCGATCCCACGCGCCGCGATCCCGCCGAGCAGGAGGCGCGCGCCAAGCGGGACGTTTCCTTCTCGCCGCTCGCGATGCCCATGCTCAGCGGCCCGGGTTCCATCGCCGTCACCATCGGGTTCACCTCGCTCTCCACGCACTGGACCGACTACGTCGCCATCATCCTCGGCATCGTGGTCGTCGCCGTCATCACCTACGTTGCCCTCGGACTTTCCGAACGCGTCGTCCAGGTCATCGGGGTCAACGGCATGAACGCCATTTCGAAGGTCATGGGATTCCTGATCCTCTGCATCGGGATTCAGTTCGTGGTGAACGGCATCCTGGGCATCGCCACGGATCCGGCCCTGCTGCGGAGCATTCGGGACATTGTGCAATAACGCCGGGCTCCCCCGCGCCCGGGTGGGGTTCGCACCGGCGCCCCCGACCGGCGCGGTTCAGGCCCGCGGCGATGGCGCACGATCGCACCGAGGCGCCGCCGCTCCCGATTCAGGCGGTTCAGTATTTGCGCAGGACGCTTGCGCCGGACTTGTCCTTGAAGATGAGCTGCTTCTTTTCCGTATCGACGCCTTCGAAGACCACCCCGAGCCCGCTGTCGACGGTTTCGCCCGGCCGGGCGAGCTTGCCGTTGATGAACGCGCGCGCGGGCGTGCCGGGTGAGCCCCAAAACACGCCGGCGATTTTCGCATTCATCACAAACGATCGGAAAGCCGGGCTCGCGTCGGGGGCGGCGTCGACCTCCGTCGTGGCCGACAGACCGGCACCGACTGAGGTCACCGCGATCGTTGGGCGCGACGCGCCCGTGCCAGCCGTGGCGGCGCCGGCCGGACCCGCAGCCGGCGGGTTGGCGGCGCGTTTGCCGGCCGGGTCTTCGCCCGCGAGGACGGCGTCGACGCCCGATTGACCGCTGGCCTGGCGGGTGGCGACGGCGCCCTGCGCCTTGTTGATCGCGTTCACCGGCACCTTGGCGAGCGTGTTCAACGTGTCGGACGGCGTGAGCGGTGCTGGCTGCCCGGCGGCCGGTGCGGGAGCGGCCGCGGGAGTGGCCGCCTTTTGTTTTGCGGCGACCGGAGGGGGAGGAGGCGGCGGCGGCGGGGAGAATTTTTTCCAGGCAAAGAAACCACCGCCCAACACGACGAGCGCCGCCGCCGCGATCAACGCCGGTTTCGGCACGCTCATGAGCTTCGATTTAATCGAGGGCGGGGCGGGCGCCTCCTGCTCGGCGACCTGGCCGGTGACCGCGACATGCGGGATCGGCGAGGCGCTCGGGCCGGTTTTCGGCGGGGCGACGACCGGGAAAGGTGGCGGTTTGGGCGCGGCCGCCGCCGGCGGAACCGGCGGTGGCCCGGGTGGCGGGGCCACCGGCGCCGGCATGCCGGGTGCAGGTGCGACCGCAGAGGGGGGCGGCGGGGCGGCGGCACCCGCGGGCGCCGGCGCTTTCGGTTTGAGTTTGAATCTTCCCGCTTCGGCGGGCGCCGCAGCCGGCGCGGACACGGGCGTGGCGCTGGCAGGAGGCGGTGGGATCGGCGGGCGCGACGAAGCGGCCGGTGGTGGCGCACTCGGCTGAGGCGCAGCCGGCGGCGGTGGGGCAGGCGGTTCCACCGGTGCCGGAGCGGAATCGGTCGGGACAGCGGCTGGCGCCGCCGGTGCATCGGTGGCAAGCCGCACCTTCAGGCGAATCCGCGGGGCACCTTCCGCTGCAGCCGGGGCCGGCGCGGCCGCCGCAGGCGTTCCGACCGCCGCAGGCACGGGGGCGGGAGGAGGAGGCGCGGCAACCGGCGCAGGTTCTGGCGGTGGCGCCGATGCCGGCTCGGGAGCGGGCGCAGCCGCTGCCGCGGGAGCCGCCGCGGTCGACTCGGTCATCAAACGCGGCTTGAAACGAATCTTGGGCGCCTCCGCCGGCGGCACTGCGGGCGCAGGCGCGGGCGGTGGCGCGGGCTCGGGCTTCGCCGCTTCCGGCGGCGTTGGCGGGCCGGCCGGCGCAGCAGCGGGCGGGGTCTCCGACTCGGGGGGGCGCAGCCGCGGTTTGAGGCGTAGCGCAGGCGGCGGAGGGGTTTGCTCGTCACTCATAATGGACACCAATAGCGCATTTGTCCGCCAGCGCGAAACCAAAATCGACGGGTCGGGTCGGAGGCCAAAAGTTTCACTCGCCGTCTCGACGCGGTCCAATCACGTTCCCCACTCGATTCTCAAATGACCAAACTTCTCCTTCTGTCCTGCCTCACCCTTGCGCTCGCCCCGGGCTGCATGTTTTCCAAGAAAACGGCCAAGCCGAAGGAAAGCTCGGCGATCGCCAGCGAGGTTGAGGAGAGCTTCCGGAAACGCTGGACCGAGCGCCGCGCCGCCGAGCTCGTCGCGCAGGGAACGGCCGCCGACGCCGCGCGCTCGCAGGCGGAGGGCGAGTTTCGTGAGCGCTACGAATTCACACAGACGGCGGGGAAAAAGTAATTCCGCCCGGGAGTTTGGCGGGGCCGCCAGCGGGGCGGGCGGCGTTCATCCGCCGGGATCGCCCGGCCCGTCGGGGCGCGCCGCCGGGACTTGATTCCCGGCTGACATTACTCCGTGACGTGCCTCGCAAAAAAACCGCCAATTCTGATTGTCATCCATTAAATGACATTCCCCTCTGAAAGACGACGAATCTCCAGCGGCGGACATAACAGAGTAATACCAGTCCGGATATTTCGCCCCGCGGCTGACGCGCCCCCAAAGGGACAGGAGAGGGTCTTAAACCACGAATGCCCTGGCGCGACGCAGCCGCAACCCTCCGGAGGCGGGCAAGCCGAAAGAAATGCCCCGGACATTTTGACCGCGGATTGCACGGATCACGCTGATAAAACCATCCGCGAAATGGCGTCTTCCGCGGACAATGGACTGAAAAAAACCGCCACCCGCCTGCGTTGACGCCTGCGGCCGTCACCCGAACATCACCGGCGTGTCCTCGCCCAACCACACTCCAGCCCAGGTCCGCGGTGCGCTGGCGGCCGCGCTCTGTCATTTCCTGTGGGGGCTCGCGCCGCTGTACTGGAAACAGCTTGCCGGCATCAACGCCCTCGAACTCATCGCCCACCGGCACGTCTGGTCGCTGGTGTTGTTGCTCGCGCTGCTCGGCGCGCAGGGCGGTTTCGGCGGGGTGCGCGCCGCGATCGGGAGCGCGCGCGGCTTGGCGATCAATTTTTTCAGCGCGACGCTGCTCACGGCCAACTGGCTGGTGTACGTCTGGGGCGTCAACACCGGGCACGTGGTCGAATGCAGCCTCGGTTATTTTCTTGTGCCCCTGGCGAACGTCGCCGCCGGGCGCTTCGTGCTGCACGAGCACCTGCGGCGCGCGCAGTGGATCGCGATCGCCTGCGCGTCGGCCGGCGTCGCGCTGATGATCGCGCAGCTCGGCCGGCCGCCGTGGATCGCGCTCTTCCTCGCCGCCACGTGGGGCGCCTACAGCCTGCTGCGCAAACAATCGCCCCTCGGCTCGCTCACCGGCCTCACGGTGGAGACGCTGTTGCTCGCGCCCTTCGCGATCGGTTTTCTCCTCTGGCAGCACCAGACCGGCGAGGGTGCGCTCGGTCGCGTCGACCTCCGCGCCCACGTGTTCGTGCTGAGCGCCGGCGTCATCACTGCCATCCCCCTCCTGCTGTTCGCCTATGGCGCGCGCCGGATCCGGCTCTCGACCCTCGGGCTCCTGCAATACCTCGCCCCCACGGTGCAGCTGATGATCGGCGTCTGGATCTATCATGAACCGTTCGCCCGTGCGCGCGCCGTGGGCTTCGTTTTCATCTGGGCCGGACTCGCGCTCTACGCCGCGGACAACCTGTTCGCCCAGCGCCGCGCGCCGGCCGGTTAGTATTACTCTGTCAAGTCCGCCACTGGAGATACGTCGTCCTTCAGAGAGGAAGTGTCACGTAATACGTGACACTTTTCCGGGTGCATTTTCCGGCAGGCGACGATGCGTGGCCGGCGCCCGGTCGGGGCGGGCGCGGAACACTCCGTGTCGTTCACGATTGTGCAGGCTCGACGCCGCGACCCCGGGCCGCCAAATGTCACGCCCTCATCCCATGAAAAAATTCCGCCTGGTTCTTCCCCTCCTCGCCCTGGTCGCGTTGCTGCCGCTTGTCCGCGCGCAGGTCGCTGCCCCGACCGCCGCCCAAAAAGTGGACGCCTCCGCCCCGATCGCGAAGAACGACAGCGGGGCCTTCCTGCAAAGGCACGAAGCTTTCCTCGCACGCGGCAAGGCCGGCCCCATCGGCGTGCTGTTCCTCGGCGACTCGATCACCGCCGGATGGACGAGGGTGCCGCACATCTGGGAGCATTTTTACGGAAAGTTCCAGCCGGCCAACTTCGGCATCGGCGGCGACCAGACGCAGCACGTCATCTGGCGGATCGAAAACGGCGAACTCGACGGCATCCATCCAAAAGTCGTCGTCCTCATGCTCGGCACCAACAACTCCGGCGCCCACACCGGCGCGGAGATCGCCGCTGCCGACAAGAAGATCGTCGGGCTGATCCGCACGAAAATTCCGGAGGCCAAGGTGCTGCTGCTCGCCATCTTCCCCCGTGGCCCGCGCAAGGACGCCCAGGGCGTCATCACCGACATGGTGGCCATTGAAGCGGCGAAGCGCATGGCGGTCATCGCCGCCGCCAATGCCGAGCTCGCCAAGCTCGACGACGGAAAAAACGTCCGCTTCCTCGACATCAACGCGCACTTTCTCGGCGACGACGGCCGGATTCCGTCGAACATCATGCCCGATCAACTGCACCCCAACGCCGCCGGCTACCAGCTCTGGGCCGAGGCGATGCAGCCGCTGCTGACGGAGATGATTAAATAGAGCCCGCGTGACGGGCCTCCTCGAATAATCCGGCTACGGGTTGGGCGCTGCCGTGGGAGTCGTGGCGGGCGTGGACGCGCCGCGACCGTCGGGCGGTGCGTGGACCGCAGGGGGATCATGTCGTGAATCGTGAAAGTCAAACAAACGACCGCTGGCGACCAGACCAAGATACTCCTCCCGTGATGGCGCGAATAGTAATCTGGTCCGACGAGCCCGGCCGCCCCGGCGCGTTTCACGCCGTGATTCTCCCGTTGTCCGCTCCGCCCGTCCGGCTTGGCGGCGACCGCGTCAGGCCCAGCGCGGTCCACTCCGACTCGCCGGTCTAAGACTCAGGCGAGATCCCGCCCTTGGCGGCGGGCGTGCAGCCAGACGAGCAACTGGAGGGTCCGTTCCGCGTCCGGACACGCGGTTCGCGTGACCAGCGCCACGTGCAGCCGCTGGCGCGGGATGCCGAGGATGCGCGCCAGTTTCGCCTTTTCCCCGCGTCGGCGGAGCGTGCGCTGCACCGCGCCGGCCAGTTCGTTCCAGAGCGGGGTGTCCGGGCCGGGATGGAGTATGGTGCCCCGTTTCAAGCGCTGGGCGCCGGCGGGTTTTCCCTTGGCGGCGCGCGCGGCGGCCCGCGCTGCCATCTGAGCCGCCGCGGCCAGCTCATCGGCGAAGGGAGCGAGGGACTTGAGATGACCGACCGCCATGCGGCAAACCCTGGAGCCGGCGGCGCCGGATGTAAAGTCATTCATTAGATGACAAAGCCGCGGGGCTCGTTCGCGGTGGGCGCCAGGGATCTTGTCATCTAATAAATGACAATATCTTGGGGGTTACGGAGTGGCGACACCAGCAGAAGTTGTCATCTAATGGATGACAAGATATTAAGGTTACGGCCTGGCGGGGCCGGCAGATCACGCCGGGAGAATTGTCATCTAATGAATGACAAGATGATTGGACAGGGCGAAGGGGGGAGGGAGTGGGAGTGGGTGCAGGGCGGCGGACGGGGAAGTTTTTCCGCCGGCTTACGCTCGAAGGGGCCGAAACCGGGACGCTGGAGGGCGATCTGAACCGGTGGGGGACGCCTTATTCCGCGAGTTTTCGGACCTCGGCGGGGGTGATGGTGAAACCCGGCGCGATGGAGCGCGTGGCGCGATCGGAGAGGAACCCGGGGCCCCACTCGACATACGGCGCGTCGTCCGACAGCGCGGCGAGCGGCCGGGGGACGTCGTCGACCTTCCCGAACGCATCGGCGGCGCTTTCGAAGACGCCCTCCTCGTTCAGCGTTTTGCCCGCGCAGATCGCGGCGAGATCGAGCAGCCACTCCGGCGTGCTCTCGCCCGCGGGCAGCGCCCGCCGCACTTCATTCGCGACCCCTGAGGCGCTCACGGATGGACGAGGGCGGCGCCCCGCCCGCTCAATCCTTCTTGAAGTCGAGCAGTTCGATTTCGAAAACCAGCGTGGCCCGGCGCGGGATCTTCGGCGGCTGCCCGCGCGTGCCATAGGCGAGCTCGGGCGGGATGATCACCAGCCGTTTTTCGCCGCGCTTCATCAGCTGCAGCACCTGGTCCCAACCCTCAATCACCATCTCGCGCCGGATCCGAAACGTGAACGGATTCTCCCGGTCCTGATTCTGATCGAAAACCGTCCCGTTGAGCAGCCGCCCGACGTAGAGGACGGAAATCCGGTCGCCCGGCTTCGGCATGTCGCCCTGCCCCTCGCGCAGGATGATGTAGCGGATCCCGGTCGTCGTTTTTTTTGCCTCCGGCCAGTTCTTCTCCACAAACTCGAGATCCTCGGCCGGAAGTTTCTCGCGCTGGGCGCGGAGCGCGGGTGCCGCCATCAGGGCAAGCGCCGACAGGCAAAAAAACAGTTTGACTATGGGATTCACGGATTGGCGCGGATAAGTCTTCCCGGCATCCGTGGCATCCGTGTAATCCATGGTCAAAGGATTTTTCCATGCCCAATCCCCTCGTCGTCATTCTCTGCCCCAAGGAATTCAAGTTCACCGACCACGCCGCATCCGTCGAAACGCCGTTTCTAACCGGGGTCGCCGACCTGAAAACGATCTGGCTGGACTACAACGCGCCCTTCCCCACCGAGGCCCTCGAAGCGGCCGCAATCATCCTCTGGCACGGCCCGACCGTCGATGCCGGGATTCTCGCCCGGTTGAAAAACTGCCGCGCCATCATCCGCAACGGCGTGGGCTTCGACACCGTCGACATCGCCGCCGCCGCCCGGCACGGCATCCCGGTCTGCAATGTGCCCGACTACGGCACGGAGGAAGTGGCCGACCACGCCATCGCCCTTACCCTCGCGCTGTGCCGCCAGCTCTTCCCGCTCGACGCCGAGGCGAAGCGGCTCGGCTGGAAAATCGAGGTCGCCGCGAAAATGCGGCGGCTCGGCACGCTGACTTTTGGCGTCATCGGCCTCGGCCGGATCGGCACCGCCACGGCGCTGCGCGCGAAGGCCATGGGCTTCCACGTCGTGTTCCACGATCCCTATGTGCCCGCCGGCACGAACAAGGCCGTGGGCGTCGCCCGCGCCGGCACGCTCGATGAGCTGTTGCGGATTTCCGACGTCGTGTCGGTGCACTGTCCGCTGACCGCGGAAACGCGCGGCTTGATCGGGGCGGCGGAAATCGCCCGGCTGAAACCCGGCTCGTTCCTGGTGAACACGGCCCGCGGCGACATCGTGCAAAAGGCGCCCGTGTTTGCCGCCCTGCGGTCGGGGCACCTCGCGGGCGCGGGACTCGACGTCGTCGAGAACGAGCCGCTGCGCACCGCGGAGGAGGCGGCGGCGCCGAATCTCATCGTCACCTGTCACGCCGCGTTCTGCAGCCCCGAGGGCATGGTGGAGATGCGGAGCACGTCGGCCCGGATCGCCCGCGCCGCCGTGCTGGGCGAACCGGTCTGGAACCGGGTGAACTAGCCCGGAAAAAATCACACTTTACCGTGAGGCGAAGCTACACTCTGTGCGGTCGCCAACTTCGACGCCAACCCTCTGTAGCTTTCCGGGCTACACCCGCAGGAAGATCCGCCGCCGGTGGAGAAACCACGCGAGACACAGCATCAGCCCGAGCCCCGTGAGCTCGACCACCAGGTTGCCGCAGCCGGGAGTCACCGCGTCGAAGAACGCCTTCACGTCGCCGCCGGCGAGCCGCGGTGCGACGCGCCGGAAACCCACGACGTTGCTCGCGATGTACAGCGTGATGGGGTTCATGCCGATCCAGATGAAGGGCCGGCACCAGCGGCGCCACTGCCGCACGTCGACGACGTAATAAAACGCCGCGAGCAGCAGCAGGCTCCAGCCGCCCGCCACCAGGACGAACGATGACGTCCAGATTTTCTTCACCACCGGAAACTGCAGATGCCACGTCCACCCGATCGCGAGCGCGGCGAGGCCGGCCCCGGCGAGCCACGCGATTTTCTGGGCGTCAGTGCGGTCGCTGCGCCGCAACAGCAGTCCCGCGGCCACGCCGAGCAGGCACGTGGCGATGGCCGGCAGCGTGCTGAGCAGCCCTTCCGGATCCCAGTAATGATCGTATTTCCGCCCCGGGAGATATTTGAAATCGAGGTGGTTCGCGAAGTTCAACCCTGCCTCGTAGCCGCCAATGATCCGGGAGGATGTGCGGTCGAAGAACTGGTGGGCCTGTTCGAGCGTCGGCCTGGGCATGCCAGCTTGCGCCATCTGGGCCGGCAGCGCGCCCCGCTCGAGCTGCACGGGGCGGATGGGCACAAAGGTCAGCAACGCCCAATAGCCCGTGAGCAGCAGAACCCCAATCCATGCGAGCACGCGGGGCCGGAAGAAGCAAAACAGCAATCCGGCCGCCCCATACGCGAGCGCGATCCGCTGCAGCACGCCCAGCAGCCGGATGTCCGGCCAGCGCGCGGTCAGGCCGCCGCTGTAGAAAATACCCAGGAAAAACAACACCGCCGCCCGGATGAGCACCCGTTTCACCGCCGCCGCCCGGCCGTGCTGCGCCACCGTGCGCGTCAGCGAAAACACCAGCGACACGCCGACGATGAAAACGAAGAGCGGAAAAATCAGGTCGTAGAACGCGAAACCCGCCCAGTCCTTGTGCTCGAGCTGGGCGGCGATGAACTTCAGCGGCGCCGTCTGGCTCATTTCCCCGAGCCCGCGCACGATGGCGTCCGCCCCGAGGATCCAGAACATGTCAAAGCCGCGCAGCGCATCGAGCGACGCCAGGCGCGGGCTGGCGGGGGTCGGGCTCGGCGCAGGGGGATTCATGCTGGAGTGGCGCAAGGTGACAGGCTGACCGCCCCGCGGTCAATACAGCCTGAGGATGCTCATTGGGCAGACGATCCAGGTCGTATCCGCCCAATCGGGGTGAACGACGGAACCCTTGGCCTGGCGATGCCACAGCCAAATCTCAGGGTCGGATTCTTCCGCGGAGGAATCCGCGTTGTTCTCCGCGCCTCTGCGCCTCCGCGTGAAAATCCGCCCTTGCACGCGACGGTCGAACGCATCCTCTGTTGGCGCATGAAGGTCTCGTTTACGCCCAAGGAATACGCCCGGCTTCTCGAACTCGCCCATCTCGGCCTGTGGGTGGCCGGGGCGCGGCCCGACGATCCGGCCACGATGCCCGAGCGCTACGCCGACATCGCGCAGAAGGCGTTCGCCCTGGCCGAGCCGCTCGGGTGCGCCGACCTGGTCGAGACCGACGTCAACGGCCAGTATTTCCCGACCGAAAAGCTCACCGAGGGCGTCGTGCACGAGAAGATCGATCAGTTCGTCGAGGATGCGTTCTGGAGCGAGTTGGTGGGCCGGCTGGCCGAGCGCGATCTGCGCGCCGAACTCGGCGTGACGGAACTGAGCGAGGAGTTGGATGACGAGCAGGCGGAGCAGCTCGACAGGATCGAGGACAGCTACTGGCGCGAGTTCGAAGCCAGCGGGGTCGATCATCTCGTCGTGCTGCGCGGCGGGAAGGGTTGAGCGTGCCCACCGAGCGACCGGCGTCGAAGCGGCCCGGCGCGTATGAAAAAGGACCCGGGAAAAAGTCCGCCCGATTACGGACTCGTTGCGAGCAACTCCTGCCGGGCTTGCCGAAATTCCGCTTCCGAGAGCTCACCGCGATTCTTCAGCGCCTGCAACTGGCGGAGCTGCGTGGCGGCATCGGGGAACTCGGGCGGCGACAGGATGACACCGATCCCGCCCACGCCGCCGCGGCTGCCCACCGTTACGGCGTAATCCAATTGGACGAAACGGCCGACGGATTCCACCCGGGAGTCGACCAGCCGGACCATGTAGGCCTGTTCGCGCCGGTTGGTCTGGTCGGCGAGGAAATAGGTGAGGTAGTCGACATTACCCCGGACACTCGTGCTGTCGGGCTGGCCCAGCAGTGCAACAACCTGATCCTTGGTCATGCCATTTTGCACGCGACCCAACCTGGTGGCGGAGGACACACAACCGGCGACCAACAACAGCGCCATCGCTGCGATCGCCGCAAATTTCGTCTTCATGGCGAATCCTTTTGTGCAATCTGACCTTGTTATGCAGCACGCGCCGCAGGTGCAGCCGATGCACCCGCGCCGGCGTGACTTTAGTCTGTTCGTTTATCCCGCGGCGTCAATAGCGCCTCATAACGAAAACCGGCTCGTCTTCGGGGCTCTTGGAGCCGGAGCGCGGCTAGAATTCCCCTTTGATGCCCACGACCGCGTTCTTCCCCCATTCCTGGAAACGCTGATATTTCGCGTAATCCGGCGTGCCCGTCCCGTAGCGCCGCTGCACGTCGGTCACGCCCAAGCCGTTGAAGTTGTTGAGCGAGATGTGGAATCCGATCTTGGGTGAGATCGCATACTCGATCCCGATGTTGTAGCGGGTCTTCGCTCCCTGCCAAAGATACGTTCCATCCGGCACCGAGGCACTCGCCGCCACCGGAGCCCGGCGGGTTTCACCCTGCTCCGAGCCGGTGAACCGGATCGCAAAACGGGACCGGACAAAGCTCGCCCCCCAACTCAGGGTCTTGGGGTTGAAGCCGGTGAAGTCAGACTGGCTCGATCCACCCAAGGACATCTTGGTGTAGTTCACGAACACCTGCACTCCCCGCGCCCACGAGGGCAGAAACGTGAGGGACTGCTTGTAGGCGAACTCCATGCCCGTGATCGAGGCGTCGCCGCCATTTCCCCGCGTCGTCACCGTGTAGTTCAGAAAGTCGTCGGTGGTTGGGATGCCGTAGTTTTCGAGCAATTCCGGCGTGGCCGAACTGGCGGTGGAAACAAAGAAACCCCGGATGTTCTTTTTGAACACCCCAACGGAGCCAAACCCGCCCTTGAGCAGATAAGATTCCAGGGAAAGATCGTAATTATCCGCACTCCACGGCTTCAAACCGGAGTTTACCACCGTGATGGTTGGGTTCGTCGCCGTCGGTTCGGAAACGGCCACTCCGGGAATGATCAGACCCAGGCTCGGTCGGCCAATCGTGCGGGCATAACCCGCTCGCACCAGGAGGCCGTCAATGATGGTGTAGGTTCCGTTAAAGCTGGGATGGGTGGTCCCATAGTCCCCCTTGCCGTGAGAACCGCGCTCCTTGTATCTCAACTGGGCCCGGGCCAACGCGTCGGCCGAGATCAGGGTGGGCTGGCCGGCGGCGTTGCGCACGATGTTGCCCCGGGCGTCCTTGACATACTGGGCGCTCACATCGTCCAAGGCGCCCCAGCCTTCGTTTTCCGTCCGTTCGTAGCGCACGCCGCCCACGAGCCACAGGCGATTGCCGAGCAGCTTCAAGTCGCCGCGGAGATAGGCTCCGGAAATCGTCTCATTGAACTTCCTCGAGCCGTTCACGCGGGTGGTATAGGCGGAGGCCTCGTTCAAGATGAAGTATTCCGGGTGAACCTGGTACAACTCATAAGCCTTGCGCGCGCTGATCCACTGAATCTTGTCTCCGCTCAGATACGCCGGTGACTGCGCCGAGAAGCCCGTGTCCACGAGCCCATAGTTGCCCGCTTTCCTGACGTCGACCGATTGACCGGTGCGAAAAGCGTAACTCTTGGTGTTGTCGCTGGCCGTCACATCCTGCCGGGTCACGGCGAAGCCGCTCTTCAGGGAGAAGGGCAGCGGGCCGGCAAAACTCCGCGCGACATTCAGTTTGGCTTCGGCTTTCGTGTCTTCGGATTTGGGCAGATTGTCCGCGGCGGTGGTGATGGAGTAGGCGTTGCCATCGAACGGGTTTACGGGCGCACCCGTGCGATCCACGATCCGGTACGTTGCCGGCACGATGCTCTCCTTGTTTTTTCCGGAACCGGAAATGCCGTCGGCCCGAATTACCAGATTCGAAATCGTGCCACTGATATTGCTAAAATAGCCCTTTTCCGTGCTGGGCCGCCGGTGCCGGGACACCGAATACCCGCCGGTCCCGTCAATTTGCCAGACCTTGCCCTTGTGGGAGAATTTGAGATTCGAGACCATCATTCCGACATGCAATTCCAGCCAGGTACCGACACTCTGGCTGAGCGACCCGACACCCGTGGCCGCACCCTGGACAAAGGTCGGACCGCCGGTGGCACCCGCCCCATAAGTGGTGCCAAAGCTGTGCCCGGCGGATGCCGCTTCCCGCTTCCGATATTGGATGCTGGCGCTGAGCGTCGTGGCGCTGCCCATTTTCCAGTCCACGCCGACGCGCCCGGAGCGGACGGAGACGAGCTGCCGGCTGACCTGCCAGGAACTGGAGGTTTGCACCAACCGGATCAAATCCCACGCCGGCTGGGTGGTGTGGGCCTCAATGTAGTTGAGGTTTTGAGTGGCCGAAAGCGTGAAGGCAAAGGACTCGTTGATCGGCCGGGCATAGGTGAGATCGACCGACGGGAGAATGTGCCGCGTGGTCAGCTTGGGCGTCGGGCCCACCCGTTTGCCCAAGGTCAAGGGGTCATCCGAACGAAACGAACTGAACACATTGTAGGTGAAGAGGGGTTTCTTCCGTTCGAATCCGCCTTTGCTGATGATATTGATCGAGCCGCCCAGCCCGTTGGCCGACATGTCCGGAGTCGGCACTTTCGTGACTTCGATCCGCGAGATATTGTTGATCGGCACGGCAAACAAGCCGGCGTTGCGCCCGGGCCCCAGCGTGGAGGCGGCCATGCTCGCCCCGTCGATCGTCAGCGGTGTGTCGCTGCCAGGAATGCCCCGGACCGAGGCATCGTTGCCCGCGTAGCCCGAGTAGCTGATTGCGACGCCCGGAATAAACTTCAGAAATTCCGCAATGTTCGGATCACCGTTGTTGGGGTATTCGTCAAATGCCACGACATTCTTGATGTTGGGCGCAATGCGCTGTTCGTTGAGCGCAATCGTCTGGGCGCTCATTTCCCGGTCCTCGACCACCGTGACCGCATCCAGCGTGATGGGCCGGTCGTCCGGCATGCCCGGAGTCGGCCCCGAGCGGGCGAGTTCCAAGTCGCGGCGGATGGTTTGCCCGGCCGTGACCCGAACGACCTCCGTCTTCGGCTCCAATCCCACGTAAACCGCGCGCAGCCGCACCTCGCCCGCCGGCACTCCGGCCAGGCGATAGGTTCCGTTTTCATCCGTGATCGCTTCACGATTGCTGCCTTCGATGGCGACCCGGACATTGGCCAGATACGAGTCGGTCATCTTGCTGACAACCCGGCCCTCGATCGTGCCCGTGGCGTCGGACTGGGCGGAGACCGGAGGCACACCGAGGACCAGCACGGCTGCGAGGGCGGCCAGGGCGCATCCCCATGCCGGCGAGGCTTTGGGATTCTGTCCTGCGCGTGAGCGCAGGGAGGGTGGGCGCTCCCGGCATCGAGAAATCCCGCCGCTCACGCGGCGGGCTACAATAGAGCTTGCTCCCAACAGTTGACGGCTGAATTCAGCGATGCGAGACGGCCGAAGGCAGAAAGAAGCGCCTGGGCGCTCGATCGCGACAGGCTCGAGGCTCGGCTGATTCAGTGACGCAGGGGAAGGGTTGGCGTGCATAGTGATTAATGGTTGGCCCCGGCGCCGCCGCACGACGAGGCAAAAAGACTGGTAAGGACGCCTCGCCAGCGGCTTCGGGTTCCCACTCGCGATCCCGCCCGCCGTGTCCTCGCCAGCACGTGCAATCCCCGAGCCGCGGACGACGGCACGTGCATCCGGATCGCCGCCAGCGGCCCAACTGGTAAGCAGGTTTCACCACGCGATTTCCTTTGTCAGCCTGCGCCCGGGTGAAAGTCTCCGTACCTACCGAATGCGCACCTTCCTTACCCGGATATTTCGTGAGGCCGCGGCACCCACGCTGCGTTTCGCCCGACCGTCGCGGCGGGGGCGTGGCGGTTCCAGTTTTCAGAGGGCGGTAGAGGTTCACCGCCGCAGTGAAACAATCCCGTCCATCGCCAAAAGTAACCGGCGAGCGTTTCGATCCTCCCGCTCGTTCGCATTCGCCGCGCTCGTTGGTCTCCTGTTCGGATCTGCTGCCGCGGGTCAATCGATCCCGCTCCAGACCGTCGCGATTAAGCAAGGGGAATTCCAATACTTCCTGGACGACTTCCTGATCGAGAATCGTTTCGACCAAAGATTCTTCGTGACCGTGAGACGGTTCGTCCATGACGGGAGACAGGATCCGAGCAATCCCGTGCTGGTGGCGGACAAGCCGTGGGAAATCGGACGCCTGATCGGTCCGGCATCGGTCATATATGATGAGAACCACCAGCTTTTTCGCGCCTATTACCACATTTACGCGAACCCGGACCGGACTACCCCCTCCCGGGTGGGTTACGCCGAGTCAAAAGATGGCGTTCGTTGGACAAAGCCGGAATTGTCGTTTTTCCCCTGGCAGGGTCAGAAAACGAATATCGTCTTCGCCGGAAAAAAGGGCGCATCTACGTTTCAACTCGTGACCGTTCCGGAAAGCGCGAAAAAAGGCTTCGCTTTTCTCGGTTATTACAGCGAAGCCGGCGGACAATATCTGGCTGGTTCAAAGGACGGCGTCACGTGGGAAGCCCTCGAAAACATCATTCCATACAGCAGTGACTGCCAGCATTCCATCATCTACGATCCGGCCCGGGACGAGTTCGTAACGTACTTCCGAAATCTGCGGCATTTCAGGCAGGTTGCCGACACGCCCAAGGCGGGAACCACCCGGGTTATCTCCCGGCTGGCCAACAAGACCCTGTTTGGCCGGTGGCAGGACCTGCCCAGGGCGGTCCTGATCCCGGAAGACGAGGACGCGGTGTTGTTCTATGGCATGTCCGTGACGGTGAAGGGCGGCCTGTACATCGGCTTTTTGGAGCAATATAAACAGTATCCGCAGGCGACCATCGATATTGAGTTGCGCACCAGCCGCGACGGTCTGACCTGGAAACGTCATCGCGGCGGTGAATATCTTTTCCGGCGGGGCACCGATGGAGAATGGAACGGCGGGATGGTCAAACCCGCGGGATTGGTGGAATTCGGATCGGAATGGTTGTTCTATTACACCGGGTATCGGGGTTATCATCACGAAATTTTGCCGTCAAAGAAAGATGCCGCGATGGGCTTGTTGCGCTTTCGGAAGGAAGGGTTGGTCTCGCTGCGATCGCACGAATCCGGCCCGTGCCAGGTCATCACGCGACCGCTCCTCTGGGAGAGAGGAAGGCTCGCGGTCAATTTCGACGGCGAGGGCGTATTCCCCACTCCGGGATCGTTGCGCGTGCAAATAACCGATCCCGAGCGCACGGTCATCAAAGGTTTTTCGTATGCCGATTGCGAAATGTTCAAAGGCGACAACGTCCGCGCGAAAATTGGATGGAAGGATGCCGATATTGAGAACCTGGCCGGCCGGGAGATCCGTCTCGAATTTGAGTTCCGCCACGGAGACCTGTTTGGCTTTGTCGCGGAGTAAACGATCGTGCGGCGTGGAAGCGGGCGTCGGCAAGCGACGCCCCTACATCTCGACTGAATCGTCACGGCTCAGCCGGCCTCGACCCAACCCAACAACACTTTTTCCGCCATGACCCAGAACAAGAACCTCACCCGTCGCGCTTTTGTACAGACCTCGCTGGCCGGCAGTGCGAGCCTGGTCGCGCTGGCCGGCGCCAACGCCGCCTCGGTCACGAGCGCGCCCACCCCTGCGCCCGCCACCGGATCCGAAACGGGTGCCACGCTCCAGGGTAATGCCGATTCCCAGGTGGACTTCCTCGATCGGCGCTGGGTCGAGCACACGTATTTTCTCACCCGCAAGGTGTACCAGCCGGAGCGGGTGTCGCAGGATCCGGTCATTGCCGACGCGAGCCGCCGTCCGATCAGCGTGACGGAGACCAAGTCGGACGGCCCCGCCCGCGAACGGGAGGACGAGGGCACTCCGCGCGTGAAGAGCGCGAGAGACAAGGACCCGGGCTGGGGAGCCAACCCGGCTTCGGCGATGGGAACGGTCCTGCCGACCAAGGATGGATTGGTGATGTATTATGCCTCGCCGCACCGGAAGGAAAACCCGGGCGGCGGGCTCATCGGTTACGACAAGGTCATTCGCTATGCCGTGTCGACCGACGGGCGCCATTTTGAACAACCGGTGCTGGATTTGTGCGAGTTCAGGGGTTCGCGCCGCAACAACATCGTGATCGGCATGAATCAGCTCGACGCCCGGGGAGTGCCCCTGAGCGGACCCACCGGCTGCTCCGGCTTCTGCATCCTCGATGCGACCCGCCAACCCGTCCCTCACGCCCGCGGTCGCTACACCGTGCTTTTCGGCACCAGTGTGCCGAAGCGCGGCAGCGGGCTGAGCCTGGCCTGGTCAGACGACGGTCTGCACTGGAACGCCTACCCGGAGAATCCACTCACGCCCTCGAGCGACACGTACTGCAATTTTCATTACGACCCGCGCACCAAGCGCTATGCCATCTACATCCGGCCGTCGGCGCGGCCGGACGGCCGCCGGGCCGGGCCGCTGGGCGTGCGTTCACTCCTGTCGCGGATTGAGAGCACCGACTTGATCCATTGGGACAATGAGCGGGTCGTGTTCGACACCGACGAGGCCGACGCGCCCGCGCAGGGCACGGTCAGCACGGGCAGCAAAGACCGCCCGACGGAAGTGCCGCGGGGCCGCGATCTCGTTTGCTACGGGATGACGGTAACGCCGCACCAGGACGGCTTCATTGGCCAGGCCCAGATTTACGACGCGACGAACGGCCACATGTGGGTCGAACTGGCCCACAGCTACGACGGCGTGGACTGGCGACGGGAACCGCGGCGGGAGCCTCTGATTCCACTCGGCCCCGCCGGCGCGTGGGACAGCGGCATGGTCGGATACGTGGCGGCCGGAAGCCCAGCCGCGATCGGTGACGACTGGTTCATTTACTATACGGGCAACAACTGGACCCACCATTTCAACCTCACGGCCCTTGCGGAGCGCGGGCGGATGTGGCAGATCGGCGGCGCCCGGCTGAAACGGGGCCGGCTCGTTGGCTACCGGACCGGTGGCTCCGGATCGGAGCCTTCGCGAGTTGTGCCGGGACGAAGCGTGCCGACGGCATGGGCGAATCGCGGCGAATTGTTGACCCGGCCGTTCACATTCAACGCCACCGTGATCCAACTCAACGCCGATGCCGGCCGCGGCCGGGTGGTCGCGGAGATCTGCGATGCCAATGGCAAGGCCCTCCCCGGTTTCAGCCGGGACCAGGCGGTGGCATTGCAGCAGGACGGCGTCAGATTGCCCCTGACATTCGGCACTGGCGCCTCGGTCGCCAGTCTGCGCGGTCGGACGATCCGGCTCCGCCTGCATCTGGAATCGGCCGCGGTGTTCGGCCTGTCCTTTGCGTGAAGCCCGAAGACGGCCGTTATATCAATCCGCTCATTCCAATTCGCGTTCAAGTTGAGCTTAACCGTGTGCCGCAGGATTCGCATTGTAGGGGCGCTGCTCGTCGGCGCCCGTGGGCGTCGTCAAGCGACGCCCCTACAAAGGTCGTCTCATCTTGAAAGCGATTTGGAATCAGTGTACCCGGGATGCCCGGTCATCTTGTCGTGAACATGTCAGCATTGGATTAAGGCTTTTCCACTTGCCTCGAAGTCCATCCGCTCCGAACGGTATTGACGGTCCGACCTCCCCCGCCCGTGAGCCCGCCTCCCCCTAACCCGAACGGCACCTCGCCCGTACGTAGTCCGGAAGACTGGTTTGCCAGTGAGGTCCAGCCACACGAGCCGATTCTAAGGTCGTATTTGCATGGCACTTTTCCGGCCGTGCGAGACGTGGACGATCTGGTGCAGGAGTCTTTTCTTCGGATTTGGAAAACCCACGCGACCACCCCGATTCGTTCGGCCAAGGCGTTTCTGTTTCAAGTGGCGCGGCATCTGGCGGTGGACCTGCTGCGTCGCAACACGGTTTCGCCCATCGGGGGCGTAACAGATTTGGCCACCTTGACCGTCTTAGATGAAAAGCCAGATGCCGCCGAAGTCGCCTTCTGCCGGGAAGAATTGGTGTTTTTGGCCCAGGCCATTCACGCTCTGCCTCCCCGCTGCCGTGAAATCGTGGTGCTGCGTAAAATCAAATGCCTCCCGCAGAAGGAAATCGCCAAGTTGCTGGGGCTTTCCGAACAGACCGTGCAGGTGCAGGTGCTGCGGGGCGTAAAACGGATCGAGGATTTTCTGCGCCGACACGGCGTCGAGCGATGAAACGACGAGACGAAACCAACGACGGGGCCAAGGGCGAACGTGACCCGCTCGAGCCGGATGCCGGGATCGATGAAGCGGCCGCCGGGTGGGTCTCGCGTCGCGATGCCGGTCTCAGTGCGGTGGAAGATGCCGATTTTCAGTCCTGGCTCCGCGCCGATCCCCGTCACCGGGCGGCGCTCAACCGTTACGCCACGGCCTGGGCGACCCTCGACGGCCCCGTGCAGGCGGGCGCGGCGGACGAATTGCTGCAGGAATTGACGACCCTCAAAGAGGGGCATCGCCGCCGCTCCCTGCTTTCCGCCGTCGGAGTCGCGGCAATCCTGCTCCTCTCGATTTCGGCCTGGAACTTCCCGACCGAGCGAATCACCGACCCCGCGGCGCAAACCGCCACGGCCAAAATTGTCTCACCTTCCCGGCAGATTCTCCCGGACGGGACGATGGTCGAACTCAAAGACGGCGCTGAGATCCAGGTCGATTACAGCCCGGCCGTCCGGCGGGTGGAACTGCACCGGGGCGAGGCGCATTTTCAGGTGCAAAAGGATACCGCCCGCCCCTTCGTGGTGAAGGTGGGCGGGATCGAAGTTCGCGCCGTCGGCACGGCCTTCGCCGTCCAACTCGGCCACGAGACGATTGAAGTCCTCGTGACGGAAGGGCGGGTGGCCGTGGACCAGCCGCTGCGTCCCGCGACGGTGCCGACGGCGCCTGCCAAGCCAGGGCCGATCCATGTACCGGATGATTCGAATCCGATCTCGACCCTGGTGACGGCAGGCGAGCGCGCCGTCATCGGCTTGAATGCGGCGACTCCCGAGGTGATCGAAATCCCCGGGCCGGAAATGGCCGAGCGGCTGAGTTGGCGTGCTCCGCGCCTGGAGTTTAGCGGTACTCCACTCGCCGAAGCCGTCGCATTGCTGAATCAACACGCCGAGCATCGGCAAGGCCTCCGCTTTGTGATCGAAGACCCGGCGATTTCACCGATTCGCGTCAGCGGATTGTTCCGCGCCGATAATACCACCGCATTCGTCGACCTTTTGGAGGGCGCATTCGGCATCAGAACTGTGCGACGGAGCAGCACCGAGATCGCATTGATGAAAGATCGCTAGTACGACCGTGCTCCGACGTTTTCTCGCCCGTAATTTTCCACCGTAACTCGCATGGAACCCCGCCCGCTCATTCCGTTTTTGCTCTGCACTATCGCCTTGCTCGTCGCCACTCCCGCGACTTCCCGGGCCACGCATGAGGGCAAACTGCAAATCGTCCTCCTCGGCGACAGCACGACCGAGGGCAGCATTCCGCGCCGGCTCGTGCCCCAGGGGCCGCACCTGGAGCAGGTGATCGAGCAGTTGCTCGCGGCGGAAGGCGACCTGCCGCCGTGCCGGGTGATCAATCTCGGCCTGAGCGGAGAGTTCATCCGGCGCCTGCTCGATTCGGGGCGCTACGACAAAGTCGCATCGAAATTGCCCGGGGTGGATTTTGTCTTCATCCGTTACGGACCGAACGACGTGAGCAAACGCGAGAACTTCGACGTCAACTATCCGAAGGACTTTCGCGAACTCATCGCCCGCGTGCGCCGCGATCATCCGGCGGCGACAATCATTCCGATGACCGCGATTCCCCTCAACGCCGATCTCGAGGCCGACGCGCCGAAGGCGAACCGCATGAACGATCTCGTCCGGCAGGTCGCGACCGAGGAGAAGCTGACCCTCTTCGACATCTACCCCCGCTACGCGCAGGAGCAGGCCAAGGGGCCGAACATGCTCAATTACCGCCGTTTCCCGCTCGGAAAAATTCCCAAGCAGTATCACGAGTTTGTGAAGCCGTTCGTCACTCCAGGCCGCGAAATGAAAACTCCTCCGCCTGACGCCGCCACGGCCGAGCGGCTGGGGCCGATGGTCGTCGTCCTCGACAACCGGCTCGACGCGCATTTTGGGGATCTCCCGGGCTGGTTCGGCGACCGGCATCCGAATCTTGCCGGTTACCATGTCATCGGCGACGAGACGGCCAAATTTCTCGCCCCGCTCATCCGCGCGAAATTCGGCCAGCCGAAGTCGGAGGGCGGCAGCACGACTCGGCGACGTTAGCCCTGGCAAAGGCGATTGGCCGCAAAGAGGCGCAAAAGGGATCCGTCCAGCAGAGACGGATCTTCCGCGCGCCTATAGGCGCCTTGAACGGTTCAATCGCCCTCCGATTCTTCGTGCCTTTTTGTGGCCACTCCGTTCGGCCATTTCGCCAAGTCAACGAGCCCCGGGTGGCGGAGCGACCGGCTTGGGCGGAACGTCATCCAGCTTTTCGCCGCGCGCCCACTGGCCAACGACGACTTGGAACTTCGGCTCGAAGCTATGCCGCCGGCCGCGCATGACCACCTCCGTCCAATCGAGGCCGCCACCCCGGGCCATGCTGGTCGCGGCATCGAAGATCTTGTCGAGCGCCGGACGAATATCCCAGGCCGGCAGTCCGGGCCGTGAGCATCGCCGGCCCGGGGTCGTTCCTGGCCTGTGCGTACAGCGTGGGCGGCAATTCCGGAAACGAAAACTGGATCACCGCACCCGGTTTGAGGCTGACGGTGGCTTCTTCCGCCATGGCGAAAGCGGACAGGAAACCGATGACGGCAAAGTTCAGGTATAATCTCATAGGTTCAAATTATCGGAATCCTAATTCTCGGCGGGCGGGTTGAAGAAAGTGTGACCGATAGAAGATCCAAAATCCCCTGGTCGCCCAAGCCAAGGAAAAGTCGCTTCTCGTGCGAACTCGCCCGGTTCGTAGTTCCGGCTTCAGCCGGACTCGGGGCCCTCTTGCCGCATCTGCCGGTGCGGCGCACGTCCCCAAGAGGCCCGCCCTTGACGCCCGGAAATTTTAAGCCCCATCACGATTTCCGTAACAGATCTCTCCGGCTGTTTCGTCATCAGCGTATGACGAACCCATACTTCGTTGGTGTTTTGCGGAGGGCCTGCGTCTCCTTTCTGGCCAGCATTGCCCTCGCGACGGCATCCCTTTCGGCCGCCGGAGTCACAGACACGTCCAAGATCGAGTTCAACATCCCGGCGGGCAAGGCGGAGAACTCGCTCAAGCGTCTCTCCGAGCAATCCGGCATCGAAGTCCTATTTCCCACCGATACCGTGGCGGGCATCCGCACGAACGCCGTGCGCGGAGAAATGACCGCCCGGGCCGCGCTCGAGGCCATGCTTTCGGGTACGGGCCTGGTCACCGTGCAGGGAAAAAACTCGAACTCGTTGAGTGTTCGCCGGGAATCAACCCTGTCCAACGCGGAAAAAAAAGGCCCAGGCCGTCCGGCAAGTGACCGGGCGGCGGCCGAGGTTTCGGCCAGCGGCCCGGCCGGCGATGGAACCTCCGAGCCACCCACAGGAGCGACCGGAGCCATCGAGGGCCGCGTGCTCAACCGGATTACCGGCTCCTACCTCAGCAACGTGCGCATCGCGATCGAAGGCGGCACGCGGGAGGCCGTTACGGATCAAAACGGCGCCTATCGCATCGCCGGCATTCCCGCGGGCGAGGCGCGGGTACGCGCCACCTATATCGGACTCGGCGAACAGACCGAAGTCGTCCGCGTCGCCCCGGGCCAGTCGGTCGATTGCAATTTCGAACTCGACCGCCAGGGGACCCGCCCGGCCGCGGTGGAGGGAGAAGTCGTCAAGATGGCGGATTTCGTCGTCGTCGAGGACCAGCAAATGAACGCGCAGGTCCTGGCGCTCAACGAACAGCGCCAGGCGCCCAACATCAAGAATGTCGTGGCCTATGACGAATACCCCCATGGCACCAGTGGGAATATCGCAGATTTTATGCAATTCATCCCCGGAGTGGGGATAACCTATTCCGGATATGAAGCGGCAGGGGTTCAGGTCCGGGGAATGCCCGACACCGATATTACGATCGACGGTGCCGCCGTCTCAGGCTGGGGGGCAAGCAGGTCTGCCGCACCGTACCTTATTCCGGTAGTCAATGTCTCACGGATTGAGGTGACGAAAGTCCCCACGCCCGACATGCCTGCCTCCGGTTTGGGTGGTTCGGTCAATGTCATCAGCAAGGCCGGGTTTGAAAGAAGCAAGCCCCTCTTTACCTACAATCTCTCTTCGGTGACGAGAGCCGATTCCGGATACACGAGATTCGGAAAAATCAATGGACCGTATCCTTATTTGACCGCGCGCCTCATCAATCCCAACCTTGATCTGTCGTATACACATCCAATCAGCAAGTCGCTGGCAATCACGGTCGGAGCCTCCCATCTGCTCAACTACATTAACACCGACTCCGCGACTCCGAGCTGGGATCGGGTGCGATTCGTCCAAACGAGTTTTATTTTTGGCAACGCGCCGCAGTTGGTGCTAACCAAGAGTGGACGGGTTGGAATTGATTGGCGACTGGGAGGCAAACACACCTTCAGCGCCAGCGTTCAACACCGAACCCGAAACGGGAGCAGCGCCGGCCATCGCGTGACGGTAAATTACGGGGCCGGAGCCACCGGCGACCGCAACTCGACCCAAGGCACCAGCAACGGCGTGGGCTCGCTCCGGCAAACCGCCGGCACCAATATCGAGAACCTCAGCAAACTGACGATGGCCGCGTTCAAGTATGCGTATGCCGGAGATGTCTGGTCGGGCGATCTACGCGGAAGCTACTCTCATACGGATACACAATTTACGGACATGGGAAACGGCTATTTCGGCTCGGTGGTCACGGATATCGCGAATCTCGTCATACGTGGTGAGGGCATCAACGGTTCCGGCGATACTTGGGAGAGCATCTTGCCGACGTCCTTCAAGATCGTCAATCGCAGTGGCACGCCGGTTGATCTGTTTGACGGGAACAGCTACGCCTTTACCAGTGCCACCTCAAGCCCGCGCGCCTACACCAACAAGATAAGTGAACTCCACTTAAACCTCAAACGGACGTTTGGCACTTCGATTCCCTGGTCACTCAAAGCCGGCGCTTCCCTGCGCCGGACAGACTACGATCAGCGGCTGCCAAGTTTGAGTTATACGTTTCGACCGGGCACGCCGGTAGCCGAGAGATTGGTAGGACAATATGGATTGGTGGATCCGGCCTATTCCGCCGATGCCCCTTCCGCATTCGGTGGAAACGTACAATGGATTACCGGACGCAAGGCCTATTTGCTGTATCAGAGCCATCCCGAGTATTTTGTCCTGAATGAATCGAGCGCTCATCAGACGGCCGTGACCAACTCCAAGTATTTGCAGGAAAGTATCTACGGTGGCTATGTGCGGGGAGATCTGAAGCTGATGAACAACCGTCTGTGGATAGTCACTGGCATCCGCTATGAACGGACAGAGGACAAAGGCTGGGGGCCGCTCGACGATCCGAGCGCGCAATATGTCAAGGACGCGAACGGCAATGTCGCGAGGAATGCGGCCGGACAGCCGATCCTCATCACCACGGACGCTCTCGTGCGGAGCAAGCTGAGGTACAAGGAACGGGCTGTGAATGCCCAGCGCAATTATGACGGATTTTACCCCAGTTTCAACGCCAGCTATAGTTTAACGGAAAAGTTGGTGGCGCGGGTGGGTTATGCCCGCACGATCGGTCGTCCCAGCATGAGCCAGGCCATCCCTGGGACCATTTACTCCGATCCTGCGTCCGCCACGCGGAGAATCTCCGTTGTAAACATGGGATTAGAGCCTTGGACGGCGAACAGTTATGACCTCACTCTGGACACGTATCTGATCAAGAATGGATTCGGATCGATCGGGGTGTTTCAGAAGGATCTCCAGGATTTTTTCGGCGCCAGCCAAACCCCCGCGACGCCGGAGTTGCTGGCCTTGTATGGAATTCCCCAAGATGAGGATTATTTGGACTATGATATTGTCACCCAGATGAACACCGGCGATGCCCGGGTGCGGGGCATCGAATTCTCGTACCGACAGGCCCTCACCTTCTTGCCGACGTGGGCGCGCGGACTTCAAGTGTTCGTCAACCTCACCCACTTGCAGGTGGAAGGTTCCAATGCCGCGGATTTCACCGGTTTCAACCCCCGCACACTGAGTTATGGCGTGAACTTCATTCGCCCGCGATACTTGGTGAAATTCACTGTCTCCGATCAGGGTGAAACGCGCCGGACACCCGTTGCAGCCAGTGCGACGAATCCGCCGGACACCTATGTCTGGCAAGCCGCAATGACCAGACCTACATTGACCGGGGAATATCAATTTTCCAAGTATCTGACTATTTATGCCACGCTAAGCGATTTCCTGGGTGACGGCTTCAAGGACGTGCAGAGGACGCACAACCCCAGCACGCCGGAATACGCCATGTGGTCGAGGTACCAGCACTTCGGCACGAAATTGGTCGTGGGGATGAAAGGGGAATTCTAAGTCGAATTCGCATGTACCCGCTTTATCCAGCATGTCACATTCATAGTGCTCAAGCGGTGACGAAATTGTCGGAATCATCTGTTTACCGTTCCGTTCCCATCCGACCGGGTGCTACTTACTCTCAATACCACTGCTCCTGCCATGACCCAAATGAAGACCCTCACGCGCCGATCCTTTGTACAGACATCGCTGGTTGGCAGCGCGAGCTTGGTCGCGCTGGCCGGCGCCGAAGCCGCTCCCGTAACGGGCGGCCCTTCTCCTGCGCCCACCGTCGGATCCGGATTAGATGCAACGCTCCAGGGCAACCCCAAATCCGAGGTGGATTTTATCGATCGGCGCTGGGTGGAACACACCTATTTTCTCACCCGGAAGGTGTTCCAGCCAGAGCGGGTTTCATACGATCCCGTTATTGCCGATGCGAGTGTCCGTCCCATCAGTGTGATGGAGCGCAAGTCGAACGTTCCGGCCAACGAGCGGGAAGACGAGGGGACTCCGCGCGTACAAATCGCGCGGGACAAGGACCCGGGCTGGGGAGCCAACCCGGCTTCGGCGATGGGAACGGTCCTGCCGACCAAGGATGGATTGGTGATGTATTATGCCTCGCCGCACCGGAAGGAGAACCCGGACGGCCTGCTCATCGGTTACGACAAGGTTATTCGCTATGCCGTATCGACCGACGGGCGCCATTTTGAACAACCGGTACTGGATTTGTGCGAGTTCAGGGGTTCACGCCGCAACAACATCGTGATCGGGATGAACCACATCGATGCCCGCGGCGCACCGTTGTGCGGTCCGGGGGGCTGCAGTGGCTTCTGCGTGTTGGATGCAACCCGCCAGCCGGTGCCTCATGCCCGCGGACGGTTCACCGCCCTTTTCGGGGGCAGCGCGCCGCCAAAGCGGGGTGGCGGGCTTTGCCTGGTCTGGTCCGACGACGGTCTGCACTGGAACGCCTACCCGGAGAATCCGGTCTCGCCGACAGGTGGTGATACGTACTGCAATTTCATCTACGATCCGCGCACCAAACGCTATGCCACCTACATCCGGCCGTCGCTGCGGCCGGACGGCCGCCGGGCCGGGCCGTCGGGCGTGCGTTCACTCCTGTCACGGATTGAGAGCACGGACTTAATCCATTGGGACAACGAGCGGGTCGTGTTCGACACTGACGAGGCCGACGCACCCGCGCAGGGCAC
>JACQWL010000183.1 GCA_016209255.1 Verrucomicrobiota bacterium | reverse complement strand
GCAGGCGGACGTCGCACGGTGAGGCGGAGACTCGGCGGCATTCGCCGCGAGGGCGCCGACCGGAGGGGACGAAGGCGAAGGGGTCTTTGCGGTTTTCATGCCGGCAGCAAGGCCGGCCACGATGGCGAGCGCAAGCAACGGAGCAAGTCCGCGCTCGTTTATTCGCGGCCTGCGCGTGGCCGCCCGTCTCGGGAATTCCTCGCTGGCAGGGCCAGACACGCCCGCCTCCTCCGCGGTCTACTCCGGCCGCACCGGCAGGGTGCCGTCCGCAAACTCGGCGGACAGGGGTTGGCCGGGCCTCACCGCGGCCCGGCGCATCACCGGGTGCCCCGCCTCGTCGCGCATGATCACAAACCCGCGATGCAACACCGAAGCCGGGCTTGCCGCCTGCAACCGTTTCCACAGGGAAAGCAACGCGTGCGACGCGAGCTGCACTCGCCCTTCCGGCGACGCGCGTTCCAGCCGTGCCCGCGCCTCTGTCAGCCGCTGTCCGCGCGCCTGCACGATTGCGCGCAGCGCCGCACCCAGCCGGTTCGCCAGATCGTCGAGCCGCAGGTGTCCCTGCTCGATCTGCGCCGCCGGGGTGAGCAACCGCAGCCGCGAGCGCGCGTGGTCCAGCCGCTCGACCGCCCGCGCCACCGCCCCTTCGACCGAGGCCGCCAACGCCGCCTCCGCCTGCACCGCCCGCTCGGCGCACGCCACGAAGTGACTCGAAATCAATTCCGCCGCCGCGCTCGGCGTCTCGGCCCGCGCATCCGCCGCGAAGTCGCAGAGCGTGAAGTCGATCTCGTGCCCCACCGCCGAAAGGATCGGAATGGCGCACGCCGCGACCGCCCGCACCAGTGGCTCCTCGTTGAACGCCCACAGGTCCTCCAAGCTGCCGCCCCCGCGCCCGATCACGAGCAAGTCGAATATGCCCAGCTCCTTCGCCAGCGCGAGCATCGCCGCCATCTCCACCGCCGCGCCCTCGCCCTGCACCTTGGCCGGCAGCACCACCATGCGCCCCCGCCAGCCGCGGCGCGTAATGATCCGGATGAAATCCTGCACCGCCGCGCCCGTCGGCGACGTGATGAACCCCACGCACGCCGGCATCGCCGGGACCGGCCGTTTCTTTTCCGCCGCAAACAGCCCCTCGGCCGCCAGCCGCGCCTTCAGCGCCTCGAACTCCCGCCGCAGCCGTCCCACCCCATCGTCCACCACCATGCGCACGATGAGCTGATACTGCCCGCGCAACTCATACACGCTGACCTCGCCGTACACGATGACCTGGAGCCCGTCACGCAGCTTCACCGTCTGCTGCAGCGCATTGCCGCGAAACAACACCGCGCTGACCTGCGCCCCCGCGTCCTTCAGCGAAAAATAGATGTGCCCGCTCGCCTGCGCGCGCAGGTTGGAAACCTCGCCACGCACCCAGCCCGGCCGGATGCCGCCCTCGAGCAGCGTCTTCACGCGGCGCGTGAACTCGCTCACGCTCTCCGCGCGCATGCCGCCGGCGCCGGGATCGACTTCAGCTTTCACGATTCGCAAATTTCCGCCGCAGGACTTGCACCGCGACGGTGGTCGCCACCAACAGCCCGAGCGCCGTGGCGATCTTGCCGAAATGTCCCTCCCGGGCCGCCTTGCCGAGAATCACGAAGGCCAGGGTCCACGGCAGCACCGCGAGCCACGACACGATCATGTAGAGGCGGAAGGGCATCTCCGCACATCCGAGCAGATAGCCTTGAAAGAAGAACGGCGGTCCCGGTGTGCAGCGGACGACGAGGGCCACCGTGAGCGCGTTGTCCGGCGTCACCCGCGGCACGCTGTAACCGTAGCGCGCCAACAAGCGCATAAGCAGCGGCCGCAACGCGTAGCGGGCGAGCCAGTAGGTGAGCGCGAGATTCACGGCGATCGCCGCCAGGGTGCACGCGACCACCCCGGTCATGGTCAGGCGCGCAGCGAACGCCTCTCCCGCCATGAGGCTGAAAACCGAGAGCGGCGCCCCGATCGCCGGCAACACGGCCACCGCGGTGAAAAACACCAGGGGCCCGGCGGCGCGAATCAGGTCCAGGCCCTGATCCACCAACGCGACCGCGCGGCGGCCGAGTTCCCTCAGATCCACGCCGCGCAACGCCAGCACGGCGACCACGACCACGATGAGCACGGCAATCGCGAGTTTCACGACAGGCAGTTTGCGTTTTTTTACCGGGCCCACAATCGACATCCGGTGAGCCTGTCGGCGCCCCTGCGGCACCGTCAAGAACTCGCCAAGACTGGTAGTCGGTTAGTTTCCTGCAGCAGCGCTCTATGAGCGCCGATCTTCCCGGGGACGGCGGTCATAGACCGCCGCTATAATTTCTTAAGTGACCCACTACCCTAAGCCGTGTCCATTCAGTCGAATCCACATTCACGGGTCAACGGACGGTCACCAATTGGTGTAGGGCCGGCGCTTCCCGCCATGCCGCGTTTTTCCGTCCGAAAGCGGCCCGCCGGCGAGCGGCGGCCCTACACTCCATTGCAGCGTTACGGCTAAGCCGTAACGATACAGCGGAACGTAATTTCATTCGAGAAAGCACACTTGAAAGGTGGACCGCGTTGTCCCCAACGCGGTTTGCTACAGGTTTTGTTACATCAGCGTCTTGAGGACAAGCCGCTCCACCGTTCATTGAATGGATCCGGCTGACCCGTAAGAATTCACTTGGTTTGAGGTGGAACGCGACCTCCGGGCGCGTTTCTCCTGCGGACGCGGCCAGACGGCGCCCGGAGGTCGCCGTCCACCTTTTCGTGCCCGTCGGTTCACTCTCAAAATGGAGGTCGACTGAATGGACTAAGCACCACACGGACACGGCGGGCCACGCGGGGACTTGCACGCGGTCCACCCCGCCGCTCTCATTGCAGCCGATGACGCGCCCAGCCGCCTCCGCCTCCCCGCCTGCCCCGGCCCCGCCGGCCGGCCCATCCCTGCGCGCAACGCCGGTGCTGGTCCCGGTGCTCATCGCCGGCGGCACCGTGTGCCTCGCGCTCGTCACGCTGGCCACTCCGGGGGCAACGCGAATGTTTTCCTGGCCGTGGTCCCTGGCGTTCGCCGGGGTGCTGCTCGCGCCCGCGCTCGTGCTCGTGCTCCGCGCCTTCGACCGCCGGCGCCCGCTTGCGCTGCCGGCGCCCGCGTGGCTCGTCCCCATCCTTGCGACCGCCGCCACCATTCTGGTCTCCGCGCTCGCCAGCCCGCATCGGCATCAAAGCCTGCTCTGGGGCGCGCCGTTGCTCGCCGGCATCGCGGTTTTCCTTTTGGTTTTCGACGGGTTGCACGCCGGGTCGGATCGCGTCGAGGCCCAACGCGAGCGGCTGGAAAACCTCTTCGTTGCGCTTTTCGCCCTCGTGGCCTGCGCCAGCATCGGTTTGTGGCTCGCGCACCTTCCGCGCCTTGCGCCGGGCGCGGTGTTTGACGCGCGAAATCCGTTTCCGCTTGGCCACTCGAATTACACCGCGGGACTCGCCTTGCTCATGCTTCCCACCGCCGTCGCCATGGCGGTCCGCCGCCGCGGCCGCTGGCGATTCGCCGCGGCCACGCTCGTGGTGCTGTCGCTCGCGATGCTGTTCACGAGCGGCAGCCGCGGCGGCTTCCTCGGGCTGGCGGTGCTCGCGATGGCCGCCTTGATCGCCGCGCCGATCAGCCGCCGCCAGCGGTGGCAACTCGCCGCCCTCGGCGCGATCGCCGGCCTCGCCTTTGCCGTCGGCCACCCCCGCACCCGCGCGATGTTTGCCCGCCCCGCTTCCGGCGCGGCGCCCAATATCAGCAACGTGCAGCGCCAGGCGATGCTCACCGCCGCCTGGCGCATGGGCGCCGATCGTCCGCTGCTGGGCTGGGGTCCGGGCACGACGCCGCTGGTTTTTCCCCGCTATCGCGCCGGCCTCAACGGCGGCGCTGAAAATGTGCTCCAGCTCCACTGCCTGCCGGCGCACCTTTGGGCGGAACTCGGCGCCGCGGGGGTCGCCTGCCTGCTCGCGTTCGCGGCGCTGATGATCCGCGCCGCCACCCGCCACCCCGTCGCGGCCGCCACGCTCGGCGCGTACGGCGTTTTCGCTCTCACCGACTGGCAACTCGACGTGCCGGTCTTCGCGGCCGTCGTCGCCGCCTTCGCCGCCCTGCTCGCGCCCCCCGCTCTCCCCGCAGAGAGTAACCCAATAGGTTACTCTTCCCCGCGCGTCGCCGCGTTCGCCGCCCTGCCCGCGCCCCCCACTCCTTCCGCAGCGAGTAACCCAATAGGTTACTCTTCCCCGCGCGTCGCCGGCGGTTTCATCGCCGGCTTCGCCCTGGTCGCGCTCGGTTGCGTTGCGTTGCTCGGCCGGCGCGATCCGGCCCCGGAACGCAACCTCCGCGCCCTCGCGCTCGCCCGGGAGCCCGCGGGGGTCGACCGCGCCATCGCCCTCTTCCGCGAATCGCTCGCGCTGAATCCCGACCAGGAAATCGCGCACTTCAACCTTGGCTGGCTGCTGGTCGTCCGCGACCCGGCCGCCGCCGAGCGGCACTTCCACGCCGCCGCCCATCTCGTGCCGGACAAGGGCGGCGTCTACTTCGGCCTCGGTCTCGCCCGACTGAATCAGGGCCGGCGCGACGCGGCCGCCCGCGCCTTCGCGCTCGAATGCCTCAACGACCCGCTTTTCCTCACCTCGCCGTGGTGGCGGGAACCCGCGATCGCGATCGCCCGCGAAGCGACGTCGAGAGAGTTTTCGCGTGCGATCGCCCGGGTCCGTTCCCTGCTGACCGAAGGCACATGGGCCTTCGCCCAACTCACCCGCCTCGCCGAAGCCACCAGCCGGCTCGGCCACGCCACGGCCGGCCCCGAACGCTCCCACCGCCGCGAACGCACCGGCTATCCCGTGCTCATGCGCAACCTCGATCTGACCACGCCGGTCGACCTCTTCGACGTGCGAGAATCCCAAGACACGGGAACCACCGCGGCAACGCTCCCGCCCAAAGGCTGGCTGCCCTCGCCATTGCTGCTGACGTTGCTCAACGAGCCGGCACCTGCCAACGATTAGCTCGTCATGATATGCACCCCATGAATACGGCGCTGTTCCAGAAATCGTATCCCGCAATACGTGACCGTCTGCATCGGGCATCATGGTCGAGCTTATCCGACACCACCTTCCTGGTAAGGAATGTGCCGGCGGGGCCGGGTTCCGACGCAGTGAAACTCTCGAATTCCTCTGGAGCCCCCGTTTCAAGCTCGGCAAATTCCTAATCCGTGCCTCGCGTCGCCAATCCGCTCCGTGACACTTTCGTGCCCCTGGCCCTGCTGGCCGGCGACACCGTGGTGACATTCGCCGGCCTCGCGCTCGGCTACTGGTTGCGTTACCGCTCGCCGCTGGGGCGGCTCGGCATCGATGTGCCCGGCGCCACCTTCGCGCTCTACCTGCCGCTCCTCCTGGTCGGCGTGGCCCTGCTCATCGGCGCGTTTGCGCAGTTCGGCCTCTACGACACCCGGCTTCTTCTCCGCCGCTACCAAAGCCTGAACGCGATTCTGAAAGGCACTGCCTTCTGGCTCGTCGCCTATCTCGGCATCTCCCTCGTGTTGAAATTCGATCCGCCGATCTCGCGCTTGTTTGTCGTGGCGGCGTTCGTGTGCGTCGTCGCGCTGCTCTACGCGTGGCGCACGTCGATGTATGTGGTTGTCACGCGCAGCCCGATGGTCACCCGGCTTCGCCGCCGCGCCGTGCTGCTCGGCTGGAACGACCACGCCGGCGCGCTCGCCGCCGAAATCGCCCGCGATCCCGCCCATCCTTTCGTGCTCGCCGGCGTCGTCACCCTCCAGCGCGACACCTCGTCGCCCTTCGCCCCCAAGGCAGAGTGTCACGTATTACGTGACACTTTTTCGGGCGCTCGGAGTGAAGAATCGGAAGAGTGTCACTTATTACGTGACACTGGCCACGGGCCGCGCGTGCTGGGCGAGGCGGCGGAGCTCGAGGCGATTCTGGCCCGCGAAGCGGCCGACGTCCTCATCATCACGCGGCTCGACCTGCCCCGCGCGGAACTGCAGCGGATCGTCGAAACCTGCGAGCGCGCCTACGTGGAATGGAAAATCGTGCCGGGCGCGTTCGACATCTTCCTCAGCGGGCTGCGCCTCCAGACCATCGGGCGCGTGCCCGTGCTCGGGGTGGAGGAACTCGCGATTCACCGTTTGTTCAATCGGGCGCTCAAGCGCGCCGTCGACCTCGCGGGCGCACTGGTCGGGCTGGTGCTTTCCGCGCCGGTGATGCTCGTGCTGGCGGCGCTGATCAAGCGCGAGTCGCCCGGCGGGCCGGTGTTTTTCGCCCAGATGCGCATCGGCGCCGGGCACCGCAATTTCACGCTCTGGAAGCTCCGCAGCATGGTGCCCGAAGCCGCCGCGACCGACGGCGCACGCCAGAGCACCGCGCGCGACGATCCGCGGCTGCTCCGGCTCGGATCCTTTTTGCGGCGCTGGAATCTCGACGAGTTGCCGCAGTTCTGGAACGTCCTCCGCGGCGACATGAGCCTCGTCGGCCCGCGCCCCGAGCGGCCGCACCACGTCGATCGGCTCTCCGCCGAAATCCCGCACTACCTGCCGCGGCACGTGGTCAAACCGGGCATGAGCGGCTGGGCGCAGGTCAACGGCCTTCGGGGCGACAGCGACCTCGCCGCCCGCGTGCAGCACGACATTTATTACATCGAGAACTGGTCCATCTGGCTCGACGTGCAGATCATCCTGCTGACCTTTGTGCGGTGGAAAAACGCATACTGAGCCGAAACCCCAGACGGTGCCGGCTGAGGCACGCGGGCAGGAATCGTTGCTCGACGCCAAATTCTCCCAACCCGATGCGGCCAATGCGAACCGGTGTTCTGAACCGGCAGCGCCGGTCAAGAAAAGAAGGGCCAGCCTGATGATGGTGCTGTCAGCTCCGAGGTCGGAATGAAAGCCGGTTGAATTCAAAGTCCGAGCGCCGTGCCGGCCGGACATCACTTTCATCAGCCTGACCCGCTTTCGGACTTCGCCACCGGTCCCGGTTCACGCCGGCCGCACGCGACGCTGCCCGCGCCACCGCGCCCGCCAGAGCGCGACCTGCTTCCACAATCCGAACGCGGCGGCATATTTCCAACGCACGAGTCGCGACCCGCGCGGGTTGAAGTGCTTCAGATATACCTGCCGGTTCGCGTCGAAAATCGCCCGGGCCATCGCGTCGTACGCCTTCGCAACGCTGACCCCTTTCAAATGGACGATGCGCACGCGCCCGTCGTAAACGATTTTCCAGCCTCCGCGTGCGACGCGAATACAGAGGTCGAGATCGTCGCCATACATGAAAAACCGCTCGTCGAAAACGGCGCCGCCTTCGGCCACCGTGTCGAGTGCCCGCCGCGGCGCGAGCATGAACGCGCCGTTGATGGCGCCGACCTCATACGTTCCGTCCGCCGGAAGATGCGTGAGGTTGTAGCCGGAGAAGAACGCGCGGCGCGGAAACACCGCCGCAAGCCCGCTCGCCCGGCAAAAGCCATCCCAGAGCGTCGGGATCGAGCGCCGGCACGCGAGGTCCATCGACCCGTCCGCCAGCTCGAGCCGGGGTGAAATCAGGCCGATCTGCGGATCGGCCCGCAGTCGCGCCAGGCAGTGGGCCAGCGCCGGGGCGTTGCTCATCGTATCCGGATTGAGAAACAAAATGAACGCTCCGCGCGCCTCGGCGAAGCCGAGGTTGCTGGCCCGTCCGAATCCCAGATTCGCGCCCGGCGCCAGATAGCGGACGCCGGGAAACTCCCGCCGAATCACCTCGCCCGCCCCGTCTCCCGGCGAATTGTCCACCACGATGATCTCGACCGCGCCGTCGTCGATCCGGCGCGGCAGCGAGGCGAGGCAGGGGCTGATCTCGTCCCGCGATTTGTAGGCGACGATGATTACGGACAGCAGCGGCGGCGGCATTTAAACCGAGCCTTGTGGGTTGGGCCCATGCACGCAACGCTCACCATCGGGGAAAATCCCAAACGCCAAAGTTCCAAATCCCAAAGAAACTCCAATGTTCAGGTTGGGGTTTGAGTTCTTCCGTCTTTGGGATTTCTTTGGCGTTTGACCGTTGGCGTTTGGGATTTCCCCTGCAATAGCGTGGTCACGACGCCTCACCCTCGTCCTGAACCTCATGTCCACCCCGCCCCCTCTCAGCGTCATCGTCGCCTGCAAGAACCCCGGACCCCGGCTCCCCGCCGCGCTCGCGAGCGTGTGGGAACAGCGCTGGGTCGAGCCCGAGTTGATCGTAATCGATGGCGGCTCGACCAACGGCACGCGGGAGTGGCTCGAGACCCAGCGCGCGCGTCTCGCCACCCTCGTTTCCGAACCGGACGGCGGCGTCTACGACGCGATGAACAAGGGCATCGCCGCCGCGCAGGGCGAATGGGTGCTCTTTCTCGGCGCGGACGACCGCCTGCTCGGAGAAATGGTGCTTAGCGAGGCGCTCAACTGGATGAAGAGGACCGAGGCCGGCGTCGCCGCCGGCGAAGCGGCCTACGACGACGGCCGGATCTACAAGCTCCGCTCCCGTGTGAATCCGCTGGCGCGCAATTTCGTCCACCATCAGGCCGCGTTCTATCGCCGCTCGCTCTTCGCGGAAAACGGCGGCTTCGACGCTTCACTCGCGATCATGGCCGATTACGATTTCAATCTGCGCCTCTGGAAAAACCGGGTGCGGTTCAAGCCGATTCCGCTCCGCATCGCCGCCTGCGGCGTCCGGGGCATGAGCGACTCCGGCCACTGGCGCGGGTACCGCGAGGAGATTGCCGTGCGCCACCGCTATTTTCCCGCCCCGCGGTGCCTCCTCTGGGATGCGCTTTCGATCACCCGCTTTCTGCGCAAACGGGTGTGGCGCGCGCTTTCCCGTCCGCGTGGTTGAATGGTGGAAACCGGACGCCCCCGATCGAAGACCTTTCTGCGGGATTGAGGAGGCTGCGACTCCCCGTTCGTGGGGGCACCGAAAACATCCCCGAAGCAGTCCCCGGAGCATCGGTCGGAACAATCGGTTCTCCTCAACGAGTCGCTCAACATCACTAGCTGCGCGTTGGTGGGCCGTGCGCTCCGCGCGCGGCCTCATCGATCGATCTGCGGTCCCATGCCCGGTTCCGAAGGAAGCCGCGCGCGGAGCGCACGGCCCACCCCTCGAGCGCACCAAGCCGACGCAAGCCGTGGTCGCCTTTGGCACGACGCGCAAGCAGACAAGCTTCCCGGTATCGAACAGTTCACGAATGGAACCTAACGAGGCCTGACCACTGGCGCGGGTCAACGCGTCCCCGGAGACCGGATTTCAGAGCCACGGACCCCGGCGGCCTTGCCCCCCGGAATCGGCTTCCGTTCGCCGCCCGGCGTTCTAGCGTCCGAACGCGTTCCGCATGAAGCTCTCCATCGTCATCCCCTGCTACAACGAGGCCAAGACCATCCGCACCATCGTCGACCGCGTGCGTGCGGCGCCTGTCGCGGACAAGGAGATCATCATCGTCGACGACTGCTCGCGCGACGGCACGCGCGACATCCTCCGCACGCAAATCGCGCCGCTCGTCGACAAAATCATCTATCATCAGGCGAACCAGGGCAAGGGCGCGGCGCTGCGCACGGGCTTTGCGGCCGCCACCGGCGATGCGGTGATCGTGCAGGACGCGGATCTCGAGTACGATCCGAACGAGTATCCCAAGCTGTTGAAACCCTTGGTGGAGGGGAAGGCGGACGTCGTGTTCGGCTCCCGTTTCTCCGGCGGCGAGGCGCACCGCGTGGTCTATTTCTGGCACATGGTCGGCAACAAGCTCCTCACGCTGCTTTCGAACATGGCGACAAACCTCAACCTCACGGACATGGAGACGTGCTACAAACTGTTCCGCCGCGAGGTGCTGCAGAGCATCAAAATCGAGGAGGATCGTTTCGGGTTCGAGCCGGAGATCACGGCCAAGGTCGCGAAGCTCAATGTCGTGATCTACGAGGTCGGCATCAGCTATTACGGGCGCACGTATGCCGAGGGAAAAAAGATCGGCTGGCGCGACGGTTTTCGCGCGCTGTGGGCGATCTTCAAGTACAACTTTCTGCGCTGAGCCATGCAGTTGCGCGTAGCAGCCGACGTAAGGAGGCTGGAGCGAGGTGAGTCGCGGCCAACCGCCTCGTCACCTCGGCTGCTACCGTGCGGCGCGGGTTTCTACTGCATGGCCAAGCCGTGTCCATGCAGTCGCACGTACTGTTCGTTCGTAACGACGAAGACTGAACGGTGGACGGCGACCTCCCGTCTTCGCCCTGCGGGCTACGACGCGGCGAGGGACTCGTGGCGCGCCGAAGCTCGCCGGAGGACGAGCAAGCCCTTGTCCGCCTTTGGCGGATTGGCGAAGGCGGCCGGGCGCCGTTGTAGCCGCGTCCGCAGGAAAAACGCGCCTGGATGCGCCAGAGGACGCACAGGGGCTTGTCCGCCTTTGGCGGATCGCGTTCCACCACGAGCCAACTGCATCGTTACGGCTGAGCGGGGGGGCGCGCGATGACCGACGCGGCCCAGCGCTTCCCGTTGATCCTGGCCGGCGTCGCCGCGTCGGCGTGCCTGGGTTTTGCGGCGTACACCGGCCACACGTGGGAGGATTATTTCATCACGTTCCGCAGCAGCCTGAACCTCGCGAGCGGCAACGGGCTCGTGTACCAACCGGGCGAACGCGTGCACACCTTTACGTCGCCGCTCGGCACGCTGCTGCCCGCGTTGTTTGCGGCCGGCGGCGGCGAGCACGTCGCGGTGCGGGCGCTGTGGTGGTTTCGCCTGCTCAGCGCCGCGGCCGCCGGCGGCGCGGTGTGGCTCGCGGCGCGGACGCTGGTCCGCGACGGCCTGGCCCCCGTCGCGGTGGGTGCGGCGTGCGCGATGTGGGCGTTCGATCCGAAGATGGTCGACTTCGCCATCAACGGCATGGAGTCCGCGCTACTCGTGCTCTTCGTGGTTATCGCGTGGTGGGCGCTGACTCACCGCGCCGCGCCCTGGCCGATCGCGCTGGGTTTCGCCGGGCTGCAGTGGACCCGCCCGGACGGCGTGGTGTTTTTCGCCGCGCTCGCGGCCGCCGGGGCGTTTTTTGGGGCGGGGGCTCCAGGCGGCAACGGAAACCGGCGGTGGCCGGCCCTGGTCCGCGGCGTCGGACTCGGGCTCGCGCTCTACCTGCCCTGGGTGATCTGTGCGTCGGTCTACTACGGCTCGCCGATTCCGCACACGGTTCAGGCGAAAATCTCGCATCACCCGCCGGGGGAGCTGGCGCCCGCGCTGCTGCTTTATCCCTGGCGGCTCTTGTTCGGCCACACGGCGCTGCACGATGTCTTCCAGCCGGCGTATTCATTCTTTGGTGGCTGGCCCGCCGTGCTCGCCTGGACGTCGCGGCTGGTGGCGGTTGGCGCCGCGCTGGCGTGGTTGCTGCCGTCCGTGCGTTCCGCCGGACGCGTCGCCTCCGCGGCTTTCTTCCTCGGCGGATTCTACGTCGAATACATCCCGCGTTCGCCCTGGTATTACCCCGCCTGGCAGGTGCTGGCGTGCCTCGCGTGGGCCTTTTTGTTCGACGCCGCGGCGCAACGGGGAAACCTGCGACGGCCGGCGCGCATTGCCGCCGGCATGCTGGTGGGGTTGCAGGTGGCGCTGTTGCTCGGAGTCGCGTGGCAGATGAAGGCGCAGCAATCGCTGATCGAGGATGGGCACCGCACGAAGCTCGGCCAGTGGCTGCGGGTGCACGCCGCGCCGAACGACCGGGTCTACCTGGAGCCGCTCGGTTACATCGGATTTTTTTCCGGCCTCAAGATGCTCGACCATCCCGGACTCGCCTCGCCCGAGGTCGTCGCCGCGCGCCGCGCCGGCGCACGCACGCACGCCCAGGTCGTCGCCGCGTTGCGGCCCGAATGGCTCGTGCTGCGCCCCGATCAAGCAGGACAAATCCGCGCGGAAAATCCCCCGTTGCTCGAACGCGACTACGGGCTCGCGCGCCAGTTCGATGTCCGCGCGGACATCGATTCGATCCGCTTCCTGCCCGGCCGGGGGTATCTCGAGTTCGACGCCGTTTTTCTCGTCTACCGGCGGGCAATGGCACCCCCGCTGTCGCGCGAATGATGCCCGGCACGGCTTGAATGGCGCGACCTCCGTGCCCGCGCGGCCCGGCGTTTGCTCCTGCGAATTCACGGAAAGCCACGAATACTCGGAAACCGAAATCCCAATCATCAACCAGATCCCTTCGGACCGCCCTTGAAAACTCGCCCGTTGACTGCGCGGCGGCAGGAGGATTGTTTTCCCGGCCATCTCGCGCCGTAAACCCCTCTCCGATTCAACTCCATGAAATCCGGCTTTCTGTCCGCACTCTTTCTTGTTTCCGCGACAATGCCCCTGCCGGCCGCAACCGGAGCCGGTCAGGCGCAGGAATCGCCCTGGCGGCCGACCGTCGTGTCGAGCCACGGCATGGTGGCGGCGGGACACCCGCTGGCGGCCGAAGCGGGCATGCGCATCCTTCGCTCGGGCGGCAACGCCGTTGACGCCGCCATCGCGACGTGGGCAGTACAAGGTCAGGTCGAGCCGGGCATGACGGGGCTCGGCGGCGACATGTTCGTCCTGGTTTATCTGGCGAAGTCCAGCGAAGTGAAATTCATCAACGGGTCCGGGTTTGCCGCGAAGGCGGCCACGATCGACTTCTACAATGCGAAGGGCGGCTTGCCGGCCGACGGTCCGCTGTCGATCCAGATTCCGGGCGCGGTCGGTGGCGCCGTCATGGCCGTGCAGAAGTACGGCAGCCAGCCGCTCCGAAAAGTCCTGGCGCCAGCCATTGAGATGGCGGAAACCGGGTTTCCGATCAGCGACAACCTCGCCCGGGCGTTGCGGGGCAGCCGCGCGAAGCTCGCGAAGTTCGAATCGACGAAGAAGATCTGGTTCAAGGGTGACCAGCCACTCGAGGCCGGCGACTCCGTCGTCAACAAAGACCTCGCCCGGACGCTGCGGGCGATCGCGGCCGGTGGAGCTGGTGGATTTTACAAAGGACCGGTGGCGAAGAACACCGCCGAATACCTCAGGACGCACGGCGGCATCATCACGGAGCAGGATCTCGCCAGCTATTCGGCGGATGAAGACGCGCCGATCAGGACGGCGTACCGGGGGATCGACGTGTACGAATGCCCGCCAAACTCGCAGGGCATCGTCATGCTCGAGGCGCTCAATATTCTCGAGGGATTCGACCTGCGGAGCCTGGGCCACAACAGCGTGCCTTACCTGCATCTCGTGACGGAAGCGCTGAAGCTGTCGTTCGCCGATCGCAACAAGTACATTGCCGATCCGAAATTCACGCCGGGCATGCCGGTGAAAGAACTCTTGGCGAAGGAATACGCCGCCGTGCGCCGTCGGGCGATCGACCCGAGCCGGGCGATCGAGGGTGAACCGGCTCCCGGGAATCCACGAGCCGCTGCCGGGGCTGCGCAGGTTTATGGATCGCCCCGCGGCGTGCCGTCCGTCGTCACGGCGCTCGATCCCGACCAGCTGCTTCACCTGACGACCTACCTCGCGGTCGTGGACAAGGACCGCAACATGGTCTCGGTGACGTCGAGCCTGCTGAGCGGCTTCGGCAGCGGCATGGTGGCCGAGGGCAACGGATTCATTCTGAACGATCGGATGCGTTACTTCTGGCTCGAGGCCGATGATGTGAACGCGCTCCAGCCCGGCAAGCGCGTGCGCCAGACGATCAACCCTGCACTCGCCGTCAAGGATGGTCGCCCCTTCGTCGTATTCGGAACCCCCGGCGCCGACACCCAGCCGCAGACCCAGCTGCAGTTCTTCCTCAACGTCGTCGAGTTCGGCATGGGAGTGCAGCCGGCGCTCGAGCAGGCAGCGGTCATCAGCAACAGCTTCCGGGGCTCCTACCATCCGCATGCGGCGGAGGGGAAGCTCCTGACGCCGCACTCGCTTCCCGACGCGGTCAAGCAGGGACTTGCGAAGCTCGGTCACCGGCTGGATCTGCGGAACGCCCGCGGCGTGGGGGCCGTGAAGGCGATCCTGATTGACCCGCGTACGGGTGCGCTGATGGGTGGCGTCAGCCCGACGGGGGACAGCTACGTCGTGGCGTATTAGGCGGCCGGGGGTGAAACTGCAGCGGCCTTTCTTGATTGTCGGTCCGGGCGCCGGCCAGGGCGCCCGTCCTGCTCGAGCCGGAAGCCGACGTCGGAAATGGGGTCAGGCTTTAATAATTCGACCTGACCCGTTCTGACTGCCGGGCGCGCGGTGGGGCAATTGCGAGCTCTTTTTCCACCTGAATCTTGGCGGGTGACGCTGTTGCTTTTGGGCGACAGCGCCGGGCAGCTTTGCGCCGCGCGAGCAACCCATGCACTCAACCCAAAGAACCCGATGCCTCCGCGTCTCCGCGGCTCCGCGTGGACTCATCTTGCGCACGCGGAGACGCGGAGGGCGCGGAGAATACTAATATGAAAGATCTGGATGACATCACCGGCGCCGTGGTCGAAGCGGCTTTGCAGCTTCATCGCGACCTCGGACCCGGCTTTCTGGAATCGGTATACGAGGCTGTGCTGGCCCGTGCGCTCGAGAAACGAGGGCGTTTGATCCTGCAAATTACGTTCGGCCACGGGTGCCCGGAAGCCGAAATCGCAATCATCAACCAGACTCCTTCGGACTTCCCGGCGTGGTTCTGCTGGCCAGCAGAACGCCAGCCCTACACCATTTGATTTCAGTCTGTTCATTCCCAACGAAAACGGCACGACGCCGTGCGGCACATTGCACGCCCGTCGAGTGCACAGCGCAAAGTTTGCCCTTCTTTTCCGCCCCTTTTTTCCAGCCACTTTCCACCCTCACTCCATCGAATTCAGAGCTGGTGGGATTTCCCAATCGTTTGTCTCGTCTGTTGGCCGGCGATGCCCGCATGTTTTCCGCGCAGATGACGGAAATTCTAACCGGCACCTTGGGGCTCGCCCTGCTCGTCCTCCCCGGCTGGCGCCTCGCGCACGCTCACCGCCTGCGGCTGCCCGCGCTGCTGGGTCTGCTGGGCGGCGGACTCGCGCTCCTCACGATGGTGCTGCTGTTGCAGCTTTTGGGCTCGGCCCTGAACGCCATAACGATCGGCGCCAGCTGGCTCGCCTGGAGTCTCGTTGCCCTCTTGCTGGCGCGACGGGCGGCGGCAAAGTTTTCCCAGATCCCGCAGAATTCCCGCGCACCGTTTCGCCTCGCCGACGCGTGGCCCTGGCTGATCGCGCTGCCCGTGATCGCCGCGGTTGTCTACCGGGCGATGGCGCATCCGCTCTTCGGAACGGACACGCATTTCCGCTGGGGATTCCTCGCCGAGCAGATGTGGACGCGCGGCCACCTTTCCTTCTATCCGCCGGTGTCCGCGGCGGGTTTCGAGATCTATGCCTGGCCCGACGGCATTCCCCCGCTCGTGTCATCGATCTATTTTGCCCTCTATTGCCTGGCGGGCGGGATTACGCCTGCGGTCACCGGCCCCGTCGTAGCCGTGCAATTCGTGCTTTTGCTCGTCGCGACCGGAGCGCTCGCCCGACGGATGTTTTCGGCCGCGGCGGGCAACTTGGCGGTGGCGCTGCTCGGCGTGACGCCCCTCGCCGCCTGGGCGGTCGCGATGGGGCAGGAAACCGGATTCACCGCGCTGGCCTTGGTGGGCCTGTTCCTTTACCTGCCGCTTGACCGCGACGAAGAGACCCGCGCGGCCATGATCGCCGCGGGTGTCGCCGCTGCCGTGGGCGCGGTGGCGCGCGAGTACGGCTGGGCCTTCGTCGCGCTGGGCCTTGGGCTCGCGTGGCGGCGCGGGCTGTCGGCGCGGGGGCTCGCGTGGTTTGCCGGGGTGGTCGCCGCCACCGCCGTGCCCTGGTATGCGCGCAACTACGTCCTCAGCGGCAATCCGTTCTTCAATCTCTCCGCCGGCGGCCTGTTTCCCGTGAACGAGGCGCACGCCGCATTGATGGCCAACTATCGGGAGCACTTTGCGTTCATGCGCCAGCTGGGCGACTGGGGCCTGCGGCCGTTTCTCACCTGCGCCGTCGTGGCGCTGGCGGCCGCAGCCGGCGCCGCGCGCTTTTTTCGCCCGGCCCGGCCGCTCGTGCTCGTGATTCTGGTCGTGGGTGCGCTTTGGGTCGCCTCCGTGCCGTATACGGCGGCGGGCATCATGTACTCCCTGCGCGTGCTCAATCCGGCCCTTGCCCTCGGTGCGGTCCTTGGCGGCGCGGCACTCGCGGGCTGGACGCCCGCCCCGCGCTGGCGCACGGTGGCCCTCGCACTGCTGGCGCTGCTGGGCCTCGACGCCGCCCTGCGCACGCTGGTGTTGCCCGATCGGCCCTACCGCCGCACGCCGGCCGAATGGTTCACCGCCGATCTGGTGCCATCCGAGCATGAACGGCAGAAGCAGCCGCTGTTTGATGAAATCGCCCGCCACCTTGGCCGGGGGCGGCTGCTGACGCTCAGCCTTGACCCCGCGATGCCCCGGCATGGTCTGGCCGCGGTGCCACCGTGGAGTCCGGACGTGGCGTTCATCTTCGATCGCACGCTGTCCCCCGCGGTTGTCTGGCGCAGGCTGGCGGCCGCCGGGATCAGTCACGTCTTGATCGCGAAGGGCGAGATCAACCGTCGCTACCTGGAGGGCAGTCCGGCGTTCACGGCCGCGACATCGCAGGACCTGCGGGTGGTGATGAACAAGGACGAATTGGTATTATTCGCCATTGTGATTTCCGATCGTCCCGCGCCACCCTAGCTTCCCTCCGCGATGCTACTCGACCTCCTGGGCAGCGTAGTGCTTTTCTTCATGCTGGCCTTCGGCCTGGCCTGGCCGCTGGCCTCACGGCTCGCCCTTCCGCCAACGGAAAAACTCGTCGCGACCGCCGCCCTTTCACTCCTCGGCATTTTTGTTTTCGGGTGGGTTGTCTACGTGTTCGCGCTGTCGCCCGGCTGCCTGTGGCTCCTGCCCGTGCTGGCGATTGCCGGCCTCGCTGCCGGGCGCCGACCGTTTGCCGTGCTCGCACGGGATCGTGAGACGCGCGGTCTCTTTGGGGCGCACTTGCTGGTCACGCTGTGGTGCCTCGGCTGGCTCGCGACGATCGGCAGTTACTCGGGTGGCGGCTGGGCGGGCGATTGGTTTGAGCATTGGGAGCGCACGCGCTTTTTTTTGGAGCGCTGGCCGCTCGAAACCAAGATCCTGGCCAGCTACCTCCTGCCCGCACGCCCGCCGCTCGCCAACGTGGTGACCGGCGTGTTTCTCCGGCTTTCGCAGATCGATTTCGCCCACTTCCAACTCGTCAGCACCTTGCTCGCGAGTCTCGTCTTCCTGCCCGCGGCACTTTGCGCCCGGCGCTGGGGCGGCGCCCGGGCGGTGCCTGTACTCGCGGTGTTATTCATGCTCAATCCGCTGTTCGTCCAGAACGCCACCTTCGCCTGGACGAAGCTCCCCGCGGCGTTCTTCGTGCTCGCCGCGTTGTGGTTTTTTCTCCGTGCGCACGATGCGGATGCGCCGCCGGCGGCGGGTGCGGGGTGCGGCGGGTTGCTCGCGGCCGGATTGCTCACCCACTACTCCGCCGGGCCCTACATCGTCGTGCTCGCCCTGTGGTGGCTCGTTTTAGGCCGGTCGCGCTGGCGCAGCGGCGAGTGGCGGCGCCAGACGGCGTTCGCGGCGGTGGCAGGTGCGATCGTGCTCGCCCTGTGGTTCGGCTGGTCGGTGCTCGCCTACGGCGCGAGGGGAACCTTTCTCAGCAACAGCAGCGTAACGTCTGAACACGTGCGCCACGGCAGCCAGCTCGCCAAGATTGCGCTGAACATCCTCGACACGCTGGTGCCACACTTCCTGCGGCCAATGGATGCCGCGCTGATCGAGCAGCGCAGCGCGTTGGGCTGGTGGCGCGACTGGTTTTTTCAAAGCTACCAGCTCAACCTGCCGCTCGGGTTCGGCAGCGTGGCCTGGCTCGCTCTCGGCGGCGAACTCGTCCGCGCCGGGCGCGCCGCGGCGGTGCACGCGCGGGTTTTCTGGACCATCTTTGCGGCCGGCACGGTCGCGCTGGGCCTCGCCGTGCATGGGGCGCGCGATCACTGGGGGCTGGCGCACATCTGCCTTCAGCCCCTCGTCCTCCTCGGTCTCGCGTTTCTGGCGGCGCGCTGGGCGGCGCTCAGCCGCGCCTGGCGGCTCGCGCTCATCGCCGGCGCGACGGTCGACTTTACGCTCGGGATCGCGCTGCACTTCGCGATGCAGAATTTCGCCGTGGCCCGCTGGCTCACCGGCGCCGGCTCGACGGAGGCCGCGTTCGCAGATTTCAACTCCAGCGCGATCATGAACTTCGCCGGCAAAATCCATCATCGGCTCGCCTTCTTCGGTGATATTTTTGCCGCCGCGCCCATGCTCGTATCCGCCGGCGTGGCTGCAATCTTCCTGCTTGCGCTCGCGCGGGCGCGTGCCGCCGCCCGCCGCCATTTGCAGCCGCCACTTTGACGTTTGTTGTTTATCCCGAAATCGACCAACCTGGAGCCATGCTCCCGGTTTCCCCTGAGTCCAACGGCGGGTTTTCTTCCGGCCCCTGGCTCGTTCCGGCGCCAACGCCAGTCGCCACGCCGGCCGCCCCATGACCTTGAAACCCGGTCCGGTTCCTGTCGTCGCCCTGGTCATTCCCGTCGTCAACGAAGAGCCGGTGATCCCCGAGCTCTGCGCGCGGCTCACCGCGCTCTTCGACGGCGGCCACGGCTGCACGTGGCGCGCCGTGCTCGTCGACGACG
>JACQWL010000190.1 GCA_016209255.1 Verrucomicrobiota bacterium | reverse complement strand
TCGGCGGGTTGTTTGTCGCGCTCGTGGCGCCGCATGTGTTCAGCGACTACTACGAGCTCCACCTCAGCCTCGGCCTTACGGTGCTCCTGCTGCTCATCGTGTCAGCGAAGGATCGCGCCGCGTTGACCGACGAACGCTGGCGGCTGCTGTGCGCGCTGCTGGCTTGCGCGGCCATTGTCGCGGCGGGCTGGGCAACCGTGGCGGCAATGGGCGACTGGAGCGCGCAGCGCGGCGGCTCGTACCTGGCGCGCGCGCTGCAGGAACTCAGCCTGACGCAGGTCGCGCGGCTCCGCTGGCTGACGTGGGGAACCACCGGCCTGCTGCTCGTCATCGGATTCATCGTGTATTGGCGGCGTCCGCGCGACGGGCACCGGCTGACCTGCGGGTTGTTCGGGGTCGGCGGGCTCGTCCTGACCGCGGCCCTGGCGCTGCACGTGCGCGACTCGGTCCGGGATTCGATTCTGCGGATGCGGAATTTTTACGGCGTCCTGTCCGTCCTGAAATATTCCGATGGCACGCCGGACTCGGACTACCATGTCCTGCAGCACGGGCGGATCACGCATGGGTTGCAGTTCATCGCGCCGCACCGGGCCGGAGCGATCACGTCGTATTTCGGGGCGAGCACGGGGCTCGGTCTGTCGCTGCGGCACTTTCCGCGGCAGCAGAGCAAGCGGGTTGGTCTGCTCGGGCTTGGCGTCGGCACGGTGACGGCATACGGGAACCCGGGCGACTATTACCGGATTTACGAAATCAACCCGCAGGTGAAGCAGATCGCCGACGCGCCGTTCACCTACCTCGCGCGGAGCCAGGCGAAGATCGAGGTCGTGATGGGCGACGCACGGCTCTCGATGGAAAACGAGCCATCGCAGGAATTCGATTTCCTGATCATGGACGCGTTCAGCAGCGATGCCGTGCCGGTGCACCTTTTGACGCGCGAGGCGTTCGAAATCTACCAGCGGCACGTCAAGCCCGACGGCGTTATCCTCGTCAATATCTCGAACCGCTACCTCAACCTGCGGCCCGTGGTCGAAAATGCGGCGCGGACGCTTGGGTACCGGGCGTATCACGTCGAGAGCACCGACGGCGGCGGCAATGAGGACTACGGCGAAGGCGACGCGGGGTGGTGGCTTTACGGCGCCTCCTGGATGGTCCTCAGCAGGAATACGGCGTTCATGGAGCGCAGCGCGGTGCGGTACGCGGCCAGTCCGCCGTCGCCGGACGGGGCGGACATCCCGCTCTGGACGGACGACTACACCAGCATGTTCAGGATCCTGCAGTAGGGCGGAGGTCGCGGCGATTGCCCTTTGGTCAAGAGCCAAGACGCGATGTATTCTCCCACATCCGCTCAAATGCTGAAAACAAGATCAAGCGAGGTCAGTACCGCCGTCCCATCTGTTCCTTCGGCGGATGGAAAATTGATCCGCGGCACGGTTGCCGCCGCGCTTCTTCCGCCGGCGATATCGGACGGCCTTGCCGCGAACAGCAGCCTTGATCCCGTCCGACTGGCGGACGTGCCACCGACTTCCGTCGATTTGTCGTCGAGAAGATGAGAGACGCGGACGGGCTCTGCCGGTCGTTTCTCTCCCTGCAGACCCTGCGGCCGCTCACGCACGAGGAACTCGGCCCGGATTGGGCGGAAATCCTGCGTGACAATTACCAAAACGCACCCGACAAGGCGGGGTGCCTGTCGTACGAGAATTCGATCACGCAACTTCATCCGGCAATTGATGCGGTCGATACCGCCCGACGGGTGCTGGGGCGCCTCACCGACATTCGGCAGATGACGAATCCGCGGGTTCCCCGTTCCATCTCGGATACCAGTGTCAGCTCCTGGCTGCTCGCCTATTGGCGGTTGAAGGAATTCGGCGCGCTCTGACGACTCCGGGTCGCGCGACCGGTACGTCACGATCCAACTCTCAAGAGGCCGCACCGTTGGACGTTTGACGCGACGCCGTTCAGCCCGCGGGCGGCGATGCCAGCGTAGATTTCGGAAGAAATTCCGGATAAATCAGGCAGGTGCGAGCCGGCGCTTCCCCGACCTTCAGCTGCCGTTCAATCTGTCGGAAAACTCCGCGGGCGAACTTTTCCGAAGGCCGGGAATAACGCGCCGGCGTCGGCGTGACAAAGTCGAGAGCGGAGTCGTCGTCGCGGCTGATAATCGACATCTCCTGGGGCACTCGAATTCCCAGCTCAAACAGCCGGGTCATGATCGCGACCGTTTGCAGCCCGCCGGCGGAGAAAATGCCGGTCGGCCGAGGCTGCAATTTCACGAGCCGATCCACCGCTCGAAAAGTTCCCGCCGGCGTACCATCGTGGGCGAACGCATCGGCATGCAGCGGTCCGCCCGCCTGCCCGGCCGCCCCCGCCAAAAACCCCTCCACGCTCTTTTGATCGCCGGCCAAGTGCGAGTCGCGAACGAACACGGCGACCCGTTTGTGTCCTTTTTGCCCAAAAGTTGTGGCCGCGTGACGGGCGGTCGCCATGTGATCCAGATCGACCGCGGAGTGAGCTTTGGCGTCGAACGCGCTGCCCAGCACGATGTGCTTGTGATGCTGTCGCAAAAACCACGCCTGCATCGTCCGGGTCGACCGCCCGAGCAGCCAGAGATCGGGATGGTTCTCCGCACAAAGCCGGTTCAACGCCCGGCGAAAATTCGGGCCGTAGCATTCCGGACGGGTCTCCGTTTCCAGCAGAATGCTGCGCCGGGCCAGCATTTCGCGCAGAAAATCGAGACTCAGGACGAAGAAGGGCTCCATTTCCCGGACCGGAATGGGCGAGAGATGCACGATCCTCCGGGGCGAGACGGGGTTGATCCGGGGCTTGACCGGCTTCAGGATCTCCCGGAATTGCCCCGGAACCGTCCGGATCCACCCGAGGCGCTCAAGTTCCTGCAGGGCCGGTCGCAGCGTCATCCGGCTGACTTGCAGCATGACCCCCAGCTTTCGCTCACCCGGCAGCTGCCCTTGCAAGCGCCCGGTCTCGAGCGCTCGAATCAGCGTCTGCACGACGGTTTCGGCCAGGGATGCCGGGCGGCAGATCATGTCATCGGATTCGGTTTGGTCCGGACGACGGCGGTTCGGGATCATGGCAGGGAAGGTGGTCTAGCATTTAGACCGGGTGGTCAAGATTGCTGAGAGCACGGCGGCTGGCAACAGTTCCCGCATCGGACTTCCTCTTCCGACCACCGGCCCGGCGGTCCGCCACGCCTGACCTGTCGGCCGCTTCCACCAACCCAACCTCCAGAACAGCCCATGATAAACATGAAATTCAGAAACTGCGTGTGCCTGCTTGCCGGATCCCTCATCTTGGCGCCGGGCGCCCAAAACAACATCTCGGCAGCCGAAACGAATGCCTCGGGCGTGCGGCCGGAAGTCTCCGCCGGCCGGATTGTCGGACGGGTGAGCAATGCGGCGACGGACACCTACCTTGGAGGGGCCTCGGTTCACCTCACGGGTGCGAACCTTCACGCGCTCACCGAACCGGACGGCACATTCTCGCTGGCGGCACCGGCGGGAAGCTACAACCTCGTGGTCTCGTACACCGGTCTCGATCCCGCCTCGGTGATGGTGACGGTCGAGGCCGGTGGCGTGGTGACCCGCGACTTCCAACTTACGTCCGATGTCTATAGACTGGACGCCTTCACGGTCAAAGGCATCCGGGAGGAGAACGCCCTCGCCCTGCAACAGCAGCGCTACAGCGAAAACCAAAAGACCGTGGTCTCGACCAACGCGTTCGGCACTCCTTCCGCCAATCCGGGTGAATTGATTCAGCGCCTTTCCGGCGTCTCCGTGAATTCAATCGCGGGCGAGGTCAACCAGGTGTTTATTCGGGGAATGAACCCGGGCTTTTCCAGCCTGCTGGTGGATGGCAACCCGGTGGCCGTGAGTTTCGGCAACTTTGGCGGCGACGGCCGCGGCTACGGCATCAACGAGCTCGGAACCGGAAATTTGAGCCAAGTGGAACTGATCAAGGCGCCCACGCCGGACCAGGATGCCAATGCCATCGCTGGCTATATCAATCTCGTCACCAAGCGTTCGTTTGACCGGACGGGCCGGCACATCACGATCAACGCCGGGGTAACCGGAAACTACCGCCCGTCGTTCGGGAGCGCTTTCCGGAATGTCCCGCGCGGGCTGGACCGCCTTTCGGTCGGCTATTCAGACGCGTACAGCGTGTTCGGCGGCCAGAACAACCTTGGGGTCACGGTGGATTTTGCGAAGTCGAACACCATCCTCCTCGACGAAGGAATCGGCCCCGGCTTCGGCGGCAGCCTGTCGGCCGGTTACGTCAATCCGGCCTCGAACAACCCTTTGGTGCGGTTTTTTGGCACGGATGATTTCAACGGTCCGATCAAGAAGTACACCTACAGCGCCAGCGCGGATTACAAGCTCAGCCGCGATGCGTTTGTCTTCGCCAAGTTCGCCATGACGAATCAAGAGCGCCTGCAGCAGGACCTGATCGCGACCGTCGTCGCGGGTTCGCCCGCCACCGTGGCCTCGTTTTCGCCGGACAGCACCTACGATCTCACCACCGTCCTGCCGCACGCGAACAATCGAGCGAACATGACGAGCACGGATTCGCTCCGGAAGAGCACCACGCATTCGCTTTCGACGGGCGGTGAGGTCAAGCTTTTCAACCAAACGGCAAAGTTGACCGTGCAGGGAAATTATTCCTTCGCGCGCAGCTCGAATCCATTTTCGAGCCGGGTCGTGGCGACCGCGACCGGAGGGCTGGGCTTTCAATTCGACCGCCGGGGACAGGATCCTTGGTATCCCAAACTCATCCAAACTGCCGGGCCCGATCTCACCGCCCCATCGACCTACAAGATTACCACGTTTGCGCGGACCGTGACCAAGGGGGCGCCCAGCGAACTGGTGGGATATCGCGCCGATTTCAGGAAGGACTTTGCCACGATTGCGCCAACCTATGTCAAGGTCGGCATCAAGTACAACGACAGCAAGCGCTTTGACCGCCGTTGGAACGAAAACTACACCTGGGTGGGCCTCGATGGAATCCCCGAAAGCGCCGACGATTCGATGGCACCGTACGCGACTGGCATTCACCGGCTGTCGAAAGGTAATTACGGTCCATTCCCGTTTCTTCCCACGGTCGCGCTCAAGGAGGACGTGACCCAGGGCAAGCCGAGTTATTGGGCTCAAACCGCCGCCCAGGCCTACAATAGCTACAACGCGTCGAATGCGTCCAACGTGGACATAGACGAAAAGACCCGGGCCGCCTATGTCTCCGGGCATGTCGATCTGGGAAAGTTGCGAATCCTGTCCGGGGTTCGGGTGGAGCGAACGAATACGGATGCCGTGGCCTGGATTCGCAATCAAACGGCGGTGTGGGGCGGCAACAGCATCGGCGGCAGCAGCTTCCTGCCCACCGCCGTTGCCACCGACCTGGCGCGGGCGGCGCGCTCGTTTGTCGGACGCCGCAAGACAGAAAATACCCATCAGGGGGTCTTTCCCGGCCTGCACTTCATCTATGAACCGGTGAGTGGGCTGCTCACGCGGGCGAGTTACAACAAGAGCATCACGCGTCCCAATACGAATGCCATCCTGCCGACGTTGAGCGTGAACGAAGAGCGAGAGCCCTATAGCATCGTGGTGGGAAATCCCCAGTTGAGACCGTATATGTCGGATAACTTCGAGGTTAACTTCGAGAAATATTTCGAGCCCGTGGGACTCGTGAGTGCCGGCGTCTTTCTGAAGGAGATCAAGGACTACTTCCGGTCATTCAACGACGTGGTGGGAACCGGCGGCATCGACGGCGCGGGTTTGTATGCCGGATACATCCGGACGACCTCGCAGAATGTCGGGAGTGCCCGGGTCCGGGGGATGGAGTTGAACTATCAGCAGCAGTTGAGTTTTCTGCAGGGATTCTGGCGGCATTTTGGCGTTACGGGCAACTTCACCTACACCCAGACCCAAGGTGATTTCGGCGCGCTGACCATCGCCCGAAAATTGCCCAATATGAGCCCGCGCGTCATCAATGCCGGCATCTCGTATGTCAACCAGGGGTTGCAACTCAGGGCGCTAGCGAACTACCGGGGCAAGACGTTTATCGGCACCTCCGGAACTTTGGATTACGATACGGAGCCGGTCCTTCTGATCGACCTGAAGCTGCAGTACGCCTTCAGCAAGAGGTACAGCGCGGAGCTGAATATAGCGAATCTCACCGCTCAGCCGACCCAGGAGTACGTTGCGGCGACCAACGGGCTGCTGCGGTTTATAAAACAGAATCCAGGAACCTCCTTTATCGCGGGCCTGACCGGCCGGTTCTAAACCCAGCCTCATGATTCTTTTCGGATCGCAAAGGGCCGAGCTCCGCCGAGGCGGTGTCGTGGCCGGCGGCATTTCGGCCCCGGCGGTGCCCGGCTCTCCGGCGAATCCAAAGACCCCGTGCCGGGTTTGATCCTGTCATGTCTCACTCCCATCCCAAGCTTCACTTCATCAAGCGAGTAACCTATTGGGTTACCCGACGGATCGGCGGTTTTCGCGCTGCGATCTAACCCGGAGGCGCGGGCGGCGCTCGCCCAACCAAGCACCAAGATCATGCATTCCCGGCGCAACTTCATCAAAGGCTCGCTTTCCCTGCTGGCGGCGACGGGGACGTCGCAATGGTGCGCCGCCGCCGGGCCCGCCGTTGCGGCACTCGAGGACCCGGCGGCCAGGTTCCATGATTTCGTCACCGGAAAAATGATGGATGCCGATGGCCTGTGCCGCTCCATGCTCAACGCGGAGACGTTCCGGCCCTGGACGGAGCAGCAGCTGACCAAGCTGGATTCGCGGTTGCTGACCGACATGTTCCAGAACTCCCCGGACAAGTCGGGCTGCCTAGCGTATGAGAACGCGCTGATGGCCACGGGGGAGTTTGCGCAGAGCCAGATGGTGCGGCATCGCGTGACCGGCGAGCCGGCGGCGCTCGAACTGGCAGAGCGCGGCGTGCGGGCGATGCTGGCGGTGGCCGGGGAGGGGCGGCACTATATGCCGGGCTTTTTGCCCAAACCGTTTGGCGGACTGGCCCGGGCGCGCTATTCGCACGAGCTCAGTCCCGATCAATACACGAAGGTGGTGGCGGCGCTGCATGCCTGGCGACCGCAGGCGTCGGCAAAGGAGCGGGCGGCGATCGACCGGTTTTTCGTCGAGGCGGCCGATTTCTTCATCGCGCGGAAGTTCCGCCATGCATTTCGGCATCGCACCATCGTCACGGCGGACACCCATCACCACTCGCTCGGGCTGTTCGTGTCCATCGTGGTGCTGGCGGCCAACGTGTCGGGCAAGGCGGGTTATCGTGCCCACTTGAAGGAATTCAGCCGCGCACTGGATGACTCCGCCACGGATGAAAAACTGGCGAACTTCAACATGACTTCGCTGTTGATCGATGGGTTCGACGTGGCAATCAAGGAGGGGTGTGATGATCCCCGCTTGCCCGAGTTGATCAAATCGCTGTGGATCCGCGCGATCAAAAACATCGATCCTGACGGGACCTCGTATGAAGGCGAAAATCGAAGAAATGTGACGCCCGAGGGCACGCGGGCCGCCGCCTGTGCGACGATGGTGGAGAAACTCCATCCCGCGACGCAGGCCACGGCGCTGGCGGCGAAGGTGTTGCATCGCTACACCCAGATCCAACAGATGGTGCACTACCGGATCCCCGGAGCGATCTTCGAAGTCAGCGTGACTTCGTGGCTGCTCGCCTACTGGCGCCTGCGGGAAAAGGCCAAATGAGCCGGCTCGCTTCGTGTCCCGCATGTTGATGAACGACAACGCGGCATGGGATCGGTGGTCCGCCTGGGTGGGCGGGCGCGTCCCTGCGTCCGCATTCAATCGCAACCCCGCGGCCGTTTGCCGCCGTCACCGCGAGGCAAAGGGTATGGACAGCATAATCGCGGGAAGCACCGGACCTACCTCCGTCGGAGCTGCCATCCCGCCCGCCCGGTGATTTTTCCGGACAAGACCCTCCCGCTGAAAATCCGGCGTCTTCTCCATTGAAATTCCCCGCCATCGCCAAAGCCTTGTTCGTCACCTTCGGCTCCGCGCTCGCCGGCGCCGGCAATCAGGAGGACGTCGCGTTCTGCCAGGAGGTGCTGATCCTGCACCACAGCCACGTGGATGTCGGTTACACGCATCCGCAGTCGATGTTCTGGGAACTGCAAAAGGATTATCTCAATGCGGCGCTCGACATGCTCGATCGCACCGAGAAATGGCCGGACGATCGTTCCAAGCCGCGCTGGACCGCCAAGGTGACGTCGCCGGTGATGCGATGGCGGGAAACGGCCACGCCGGCGGAGATCGCGCGGCTCACGAAACATCTTCGCTCCGGCCGCTTCGGCATTTCCGGGTTTGAGTACAACACCACCCCGCTCTGTTCGTCCGAAAGCCTCGCGCGCCAGCTCTACCCTGTCCGCACCCTGCGCGAGAAATTCGGCGCCGACATCCGCACCGCCATTCAGCACGACGTTACCGGCCTCCCGTGGACGGCGGTGGACCTGTTGCGCGACAGCGGCATCGAACTGCTTATCATGGGCATCAACCTCCACCTCAGCGGCACGCCGATGCCGCGCCCCGCGGTCTATCGTTGGCGCGGTCCAAGCGGGCGCGAGCTGCTCGTCTTGAACGGCGAGCACTACAGCATGTTCGATCAGTGGTCCAACACCAACTCCCGCAACCTCGACACCATCCAGGCTGGCCTCTTCAAGTATCTCCGCCACGTCAGGACGCTGAACTACTCCTACGACTTCGTCTATCTCTCCGCTACGCATGCGCCGTTGATGTACGACAACTCGCCACCGAACCAGGACCTGCCCGACATCGTCCGCACCTGGAACGAGGAAAACCGCCAGCCGCGCCTGCGCCTCGTCACGCCCAACGAACTCCTCACCCGCGTCAAACAAGTCCCGCGGGACAAGATTCCCATCGTCGCCGGCGACTGGACCGACTACTGGAACTTCGGCTCCGCCAGTTCCGCCGTTGAAACTGCCCTGTCGCGCAAGATGGCCGCCAACGCCGCCGCCATCGACCTGCTCCGCACCGCCATCCGGCCTGACCCGCGCCTCACCGCCGAGACCGGGAAACTTTGGTCCAATATCAACCTCTATAATGAACACACCTGGGGCGCCGCCGCGACGCTCGACGCCGACAACCCCAACACCGTCACCCAATGGCAGCTCAAAGCCCACCCGGCCTACGAAGGCAAACCGCTCTCTGATTTCCTCCTCCGCAAGGCCCTCCACCAACTCGCCGGCAACCCCTGGCAGTCGTCGAGCACCCCCGGAGTCCTCGTCGTCAACCCCACCGGCCTCCGCCAGACCTACTACGTCCCCGGCACCTGGAAGCGCACCGGCAAACAGATCGAGGGCAGGTTCATGGGCGTGGTGCGCGAGTCCACTGCCCGCCCGCTCGACAATCTCTTTGGCCCCGTCCAACTCGAACCGTTCAGCTGGCAGATCATTCCGTGGGCACAGCTCGCCCCTGCCGCCGCCGCCGACACCATCACCACCGGCTCCGACTTCATCGAAACCGACACCTACCGGCTCACGTTCGAGCCCGCCGCCGGCAAGGTTACGGGCCTGCTCGACAAGAAACAAAACCGGCAAGTTCTCGATCCCGCCGCGCCGTGGGGTTTCTTCCAACTCGTCCACGAACGCCCCACCACCAACGACCGGAAATCCTTTCACGTCCGCAGCGTCGAGGGTGAACGCTATGGCCGCACCGGCTGGAAACCCGACTGGCACGCCACCCGCACCAGCCACACCGGCACCGCCACCTGCAAAATCGAAAAACACGCCCGGTCCGCCACCCTCGTCATCAACGCGGCTGCCGCCGGCGTCACCCATCTCGAACAACGTATCACCGTCCACGCGGACTCCCCGCTGATCGACCTCTCCGCCCGGTTTCTCAAGCAGGACATCCGCACTCCCGAGGCGCTCTATTTCGCCTTCCCGCTGAACCTCGCAGCCGACTGGCAGGCCCACTTTGACACTGCCGGCGTCCCGACCGCACTTGACACCGAACAAATCCGCGGGTCCTCCCGCGACTGGGTGACCGTGGACACATTCGCCAGCGTCCACCAGTCCGGCGCCGGCGTCACACTCTACTGTCCCGACGCCCCGGTGGTGCAGATTGGCAACTTCAACTGGGCGAGGAAACAGGACGCCATCCCGCGCCCGGCCAATCCGGTCCTGCTCGCCTGGCCGCTCAACAACTATTGGGAAACAAATTTTCGCGCGAGCCAACCCGGACTCGTCGAAATCCGCTACGCCTTCGTCAGCCACGGCAAATTCGAGGCCGGCCGCGCCGCCCTCGAAGGCCAGCAAACCCGCAACCCGCCCATCACCCATCTCGTCCTCGATAACGCCGCCCCGCGGCAGGGCAGGTTTCTCGATCTCCAGGCCGACAACGTCATCGTCACCCATCTCAAGCCCGCGGCCGACCACGACGGCCACATTCTCCGCCTCCTCAACCTCGGCGACACCCCCGCTGTCGCCCGCTTTCCCAACATCCGCCGCGCCTGGCTTTGTTCCCCCCTCGAAGACAATCGCACGCGCCTACCCTCCGCCACCTTCGAACTTTCCCCGCGGCAACTCACCACGCTCCGTCTGCTGCGTGAATGACCATTGGAACGCGATCGCACATCGCCGGACGGTTCGAGGTTCTGCGCCTCCCGCTGACAATCCGGTTTACCATCATTTAATATAACCCGCCCCCTCACATATATGCCGATATACGGCCAATACTATCATGCCCCACCAACCCTCCGAGCTATCACGGCGCAACTTCATCACCGCCCTCCTTGCGACCGGCGTCTCACTGCGACTCAATGCCCGCACCGGTGCGGCGGTCGATGATTTGTCTGCAATCGAGCAGACGATGCACGACTTTGTAGTCCAGCGTATGATCGATGCGGATGGATTGTGCCGATCGATGTTGTGCCTGGCGACACTGGCCCCGTGGACGAACGCCGACCTTGCGCGGACGGATCAGCGGCGCGTTTCGGACAAGTTCCGGATGCGCATCACCGACATGTTCCAAAACTCGACCGACAAGGCCGGCTGCCTCACGTATGAGAATGCGCTCATGGCGACAGGCGAGTTCGCGCAGAGCCAGATCATCCGCTATCGCGTGACCAGGGAAAACGCCGCGCGCGAGCAGGCGCATCGGGCAATCCGCGGCATTCTCGCGGTGATCGACGAAGGCCGGCACTACATGCCGGGGTGGCTGCCCAAGCCCTTCGGTGGCGTGCGCAATGCGCGCAACTCCCACGAGATGAGCGTCGATCAATACACGAAAGCCGTGGTCGCACTCCACGACTGGCGACCCCTGGCGGACAAGGCCGAGCAGGCGGTGATCGATCGCTTCTTCATCGACGCCGCCGATTTCTTCATCGCGCGGAAGTGGCGTCATGCCTACCGACACCGCACGATTGTCACCGCCGACACGCATCTTCACGCCTTGGGACTCTACGTGCCCCTGGCGGTGCTCGCCGCGAAGGCCTCCGGAGACGACCGGTATCTCGCGCATTTGGCCACTTTCGATGCCGCCATGAACACAGCGCTCGCGGACTCAAAGTTGAACTCCTTTAATAGCACGTCCCTCATCGGCGAAGGGTATTATGTCGCCATGCAAGCAGGTTCGCGGGACCCACGTCTGCCCCGGATGATCGAGTGGCTATGGCAGCTCGGCGCCAAATGCGTCGACGAGAACGGCCAGGGCTTCGTTCCCGGGAAGGTACCGATGCCCGATTCGCAAGCCACCCGTCTCGCCGCCATTGCGACGATCGTCGAGACGCAGCGCCCGGCGACGCGCGCCACCGCCCTCGCGCGAAAGATTCTGGCGGGGAATCGCGAACCGTCGAAGATGTGGCACGCATTTGACGGGCTGACCGAATGTCTGGCCGAAATCAGCATCACCTCGTGGCTCGTCGCCTACTGGCGTCTGCGTGAAGCGGCGAAGCGATGAGTCCATTGGGGCGAAACTCTGATGCGAAACGTGATTCCAATTACTTCGGTCAACCGCGGCGGATCATCTGGAGCCGGTCTTCGCTTCGCGGGTTCAGCGTTCGCCGGGCTCTTTCTCTTCCGCCCCGACTGCAAAACGCGTTTTGCGCCAGACGGGAAGAGACCGCGTTGCCGCGACAAAAGGTGGGCCGTGCGCTCCGCGCGCGGCTACCTTTGCATTGGTTCGCTCGTTCCACGCAGAGGCCGCGCGCGGAGCGCCCGGCCCACCTTCAAGCCGACACTGTTTCCTAGGAGCGTCACCGCGTGGTTCGAACGATGAAATCGATGATCTCCTATCCGCCTTGGTTGGTCCTGCTGGGCGCGATTCCGCTCGGCTGGCTTTCACCGCGGCTCGCCGCCGAGACCCTTTACAACGGAATTGAACTTCCAGCTCCCTGGCCTCCCGGGGGACACGAACTGACCCGCCGACCGTTGGCCACGCCCCCGTATCTGATGTCGCCACCGGCGATCATCCCGATCGATACCGGCCGCCAGCTCCTGATCGACGACTTCCTGATCGAGCAGACCGATCTGCAGCGGACGTATCATCGACCAAACTACCACGCCGCCAGCCCCGTGATTGCGCCGGACCGCCCGTGGGAGGACAGTCGTTCGGCCGTCTTCAGTGACGGCGTGTGGTTCGACCCGGCCGACCGCCTTTTCAAGGCGTGGTACTGGTGCAAGGCCGGGACGTGTTATGCGACGAGCGTGGATGGCATCCGCTGGCATAAACCGGCCCTCGAGGTTGTGCCGGGAACCAATATCGTGGTCCCCGATCGAGCCGACTTTCCGCGCAACTCGTCCACCGTGTGGCTCGATCACTTCGAGCCGGACCGTGAACGGCGGTTCAAGATGTTCACCGTCGTGACCCATCGGTTTCCGGGGGCCGGCGGCGGAAACGGAAACCGCAAGTTCATGCAATTCCGCACCTCGGCCGATGGCATCCGCTGGCAGGAGGCGGGACTATCGTCCAACTGCGGCGATCGCTCGACCGTGTTTTTCAATTCCTTTCGCCAGCGGTGGGTTTTCAGCCTGCGTGAGTTCGGCGAGCAGGTGGGCCGGGCCCGTGGCTACCACGAATCCCCCGATGTGCAATCGGGGTTGTCCTTCGGATCGCGTCCCGGCGATAAAGTCTGGGAAAATGCCCTGGCGTCCGGGGCGCATGACGTCCGCTTCTGGGTGGGTGCCGACGAGTTGGATCCTTCCCGGGAGGATCTCCGGCTCCGACGCCTGCCCGAGCGCCCTTGGGACCTCGTTCCGTCCCAGCTCTACAACCTTGATGGCGTGGCGTACGAAAGTGTCATCCTGGGACTCTTTTCAATTTGGCGTGGCCACCCCGAAAACGGGGTGCAGCGTCCCAAGATCAACGAGGTCACGGTCGGTTTCAGTCGCGACGGCTTTCATTGGACGCGGCCAGACCGCCGGGCCTTCCTCCCGGTCTCCGAAGACCCCAAGGCGTGGAATCACGGCAATGTACAGTCGGCCGGAGGGTGTGTCTTGATCGTCGGCGACAAGCTACATTTCTACATGGGAGGAGCGACATTCTCTCGCGGCAGCCGGTTTCCCGATCCGAGCAGCACCGGCCTCGTCATCTTGCGTCGCGACGGATTTGCGTCGTTCGAGGCCAATGCCCAAGGCGGAACTCTGACCACCCGGCCGCTCCGATTCAGCGGCCGCCACCTGTGGGTCAACGCGGACTGTTCCCTGGGCGAATTGCGAGTGGAGGTGCTGGATCCCTCGGGCAAAGTCCTGCTGCCATTTTCACGCGGGCACTGCGCGCCCCTGAAGGCGGACCAGACGGCGATGAGCGTAAACTGGACCGAGGCGCCTGATCTCCGGGCGCTGGCGGGAAAACCGGTGAAGTTCCGGTTCCATCTAAAACAGGGTTCGCTCTATTCGTTTTGGGTGAGCCCCGACGCCCGCGGCGCGAGTGGCGGCTATGTGGGCGCTGGGGGTCCCGGATTTTCCGGTCCCACCGACACGGTGGGCCCGGCCGGAAACCGGCCGTGAGCGGAACCCGCCGATCTTTTCCATGGCATCCTTCCGACTTACCGGGCTTATCGCCGCACCATACACCCCCTTTCACGCGGATGGCTCCCTAAATTTGGGCGTCATCGAGAAGCAGGCCCAATTGCTGGCCCGGAACCGCGTGGCCGGAGCCTTTATATGCGGCACCACCGGTGAGGGCCTCTCGCTTACCACTGCGGAGCGCCGACAGGTGGCCGAGACCTGGATCAAATCCGCCGGCCCGGCGTTTCGCGTCATCGTCCACGTCGGGCATGCCGGCATGGCGGACAGCCTGGTGCTGGCCGCCCATGCCCAGAAATCCGGCGCGGCGGCAATCGGCTGTCTCGCCCCGTGCTTTTTCAAGGCGGCCGGGGTCAACGAACTCGTCCGCTATTGCGCCGTCGTGGCCGCGGCGGCTCCGGAATTACCATTCTACTATTACCATATTCCTTCGATGACGGGCGTGAATTTTCCCGTGATCGAGTTCTTGCAGGTGGCGGCGGACCTCATCCCGAATCTCGCCGGGGTCAAATTCACCTACGAAAACCTGATGGATTTTTCGGCCTGTCTTGAATTCGGCGGTCGCAGATTCGATCTGCTGTTTGGCCGCGACGAAATCCTGCTCGCCGGCTTGTCCCTCGGCGCCCGCGGCGCGATCGGCAGCACCTACAATTATGTCGCGCCCGCGTTCCTTCGGATTATCGCGGCCTTCGAGCGGGGTGATTTGGGGCTCGCCCGCGCCGAGCAGGTTCGGGCCAACGCCGTCCTCAATCGGGTGTTCAGCCGGGGTGGCCTTGCGGCGGGAAAGGCGGTCATGGAATTTGTCGGCATCGACTGCGGCCCCACGCGCCTGCCTTTGTGCCCGCTGACCCCGGCCGAGAAGCGATGCCTGCGCCAGGACCTGGAGGCAGTCGGTTTCGAAAGCCTCTGCTGCGTGTGATTCAAACCAGCACCACAATGAAGAGGCCCGGACCATGAACCGCAGGACATTCACGCAATTGGCCGCTGGCTTTACCTCCTGGCTGGCACTTCGGCCGGACAAGATCATGCAGGCCGAATCATCGCCGCCAAACTCACCTCAGGCGGACGTCGCCCTTTTCACGCATGAGGACGGCCCGCACTTGAGCGGCTACATCGAGGCCCTGGCGAAGACGCCGGAAGTTCGCTCGGTCTACCTCTGCGATCCCAAGGGCAGAACCGTGCAGTCCGTCCGCACCGGGGTCGGGGCGAAGTTCGTCGCGGCCTACCGATCACCGCAGGAACTCTTCAAGGCGAAGCAGCCGCTTGTGTCGCTCGTCGCAATGGAAGCTGTGCTGGCACCTCCTGTGATCCACGCGGCGCTCGACGCCGGTTGCCATGTCCTGGCGGAGAAACCGGCCTGCGTTCGACCCGCCGATTTTGCGCCGCTGGTCGCCAAGGCCAACGCCGGCAAACGCCATCTGATGCTCGCCCTCTCGACCCGGTTGGAACCAGCGACCCTGGAAGCGCGCCGCATCGTCCAATCGGGTGAGATCGGAAAGGTATTCGGCCTCGAGATCCATACCATCGCCGATCAAACGCGAGTGAAGTCGGCCGCCTACCAGCAGGGCTGGATGTCGAAAAAGGCCTGGGCGGGCGGGGGACACCTGACGTGGCTCGGCATCCACTGGCTCGATCTGGCGATGTACGTCACGGGATCGCGCATCACTCACGTCGCCGGATTTGCCGGCAACGTCGGCGGACAACCGATTGATACCGAGGACTCGGCGGCCATCTCCCTGCGGTTCGCCAACGGAACCTTTGGCACTCTGACCTCCGGCTACTATCTCGACCGGGGAAAGCATCTGTTCGTCAAGATCTGGGGTTCCGAGGGCTGGCTGGAATTGAACCAGGGAACAAAGACACCGCTGCAATGGTACAGCACAAAATCTGGCAAGCCGGAATCCCATCGCTTTACGCCGGCAATTCCGTCGGGCGGCAAAATCAGGTTCCTCGAACATGTCATGCGAGCCGCCATGGGAATCGAAGCGCCCGTGCTGGCCCTGGCGGAAAGCCTGTACGTGCTCCAGACAATTTCCGCCGCCTACCAGGCGGCGGAAACCGGCCACACCCAGCCGGTCGCCCCGGGCCACTGAGGAATCCGCCCGCCGCAATCCCGGAGGCGATTCCACGCGCTGACGTCGTAGAGCCCGTCAGCGGGATCTGGGGCAGGAAATTGAAAGCGCCGCCCTGGCATCGTCTGGCCGGCCACGACGCCTCGATCTCTTCGAGCCTGCGGCCCTTCGTTTCGGGCAGCTTCACCAGCACGAACACCAGTCCGGCGAGGCTGCAGGCCGCATACACAAAGAACGTCTTCGCCGGCCCGAGCGCCATCGCGAACGCGGCAATGAAACAATTTACCCGCAGAGAACGCAGAAAGCGCAAAACCAGGACTAAACGGCATAACCAAACCATTTAACCACAGAGGCGCGGAGACACAGATAACGGCACCGCATTCTTGGACTGGACCTTTGTGCCTCTGTGCCTTTGTGGTGAAATCCTCCCGGCATCCGGATGGCTGCGCAGCCTCTTCTTCCTGGCGCAGTCCGGGAGAAAATCCGCTTCACTCTCGCCGCGAAGTCCAGACTGAGCGAAAGGCGCCGATGACCTTTTTATCCAGGCGCGTGGAAATCAGCTCCACCGGGGAACGACCGGATCGATCGGTGGCCGCCAGGGCCCAGGCGAGCAGCGTGAGAAAGACGGCGGTGTTGGGCCAGGCGTCGAGCCTCCACTGGCCGTCCCACTGCCATTCGCGCCTGGTCAGGGGCCAGCCGTAGAAGAGCGGCCAGGTGGAACCATCGGGACCGCGCCCGCTGATGAGGTCGGCCACCATATGGAGGTGGAAACTCACCCAGGCCCACGCTCCCGCCTTGGTACTGCGGCAGAAACCCGCGGCCAACACCATCAGGAGAATGGCCGCCAGGAAGTTGTGACCCAGGAGATGGTGCCAGTCCTCGTAGAGGTTGGTGCGTCCTGTCGCGCGGTCCACCAGCAGGCCCAAGCCGTCGAGGTCGGGGAGCACCCCCGCCCAGCCGACCCAGCGCCGCACTTTCACGTCCGGCGAGATCTGCCGGGCCAAATGCCAACTGATGAAGAGGTGACACGGGACGGTCACACCTTGCTTTGTCCCGACGAGTCAGGCCCACGGCAAGGGCGAAAATCTACCCGGCGATCAGAACTGGCCCTTTACGCCGAAGACCCAGTTGTCGCCGTACTCCTCCATTTGGCGCAGGTAGCGCTGCTTGCCTTCCTGCACGCCCAGCGGCGACTCATAATAAAAGTCCTTCTGGTTGGTGATATTGCGTCCCTGCACAAAAAGCGAGGCGTAGCGGTTCAGCTTCCAGGTGAGCGCCAGATCGAACTTCGTCATCGCACCCCAGATCCGGCCATAATTGGCCTGATCGCTCGGACGATCGTCAATCCAGATCATGCTGAGCGAGCCATTGAACCGCTTGTAGTTATAACCGAGCCGGGAAGTCACGCGGTGCGGGGCGATTCTGATGCGCCGATGGTTCGCATAAGCCCGGGCGTAAGTCAGCGCAACGTTGACACCCCGCAGGTATTCACTCGGGAGGAACCCGAGCGTCTGGTTGTAGGCGAGGTCCATGCTCCTGAATTTCTGAAATTCCGTGCTGTTTCTCGTCGATCGAAACGTATACGTGGCGAAATCCGGATCATCCACGCCAAACTCGGCGGGCGTGTAATCGAATGTCTGGATGAAGTTCGTGGCCTCGTCCTGCGAGAGGCCGGCCGAGAGCTGACCCGGCGAACGACCCCCGAAATAATAAGCCAGGCGCGACTGGTAAACCTTGTGAAACTCCGGCTGCAGGTCGGGATTTGGCGCCGACACAATCCGCGTGGACTCGTTGACGGCCCACAGACCCGTGAGATTGTCGATCGGCGGACGGGAAATGCTCTTGTTGACACCCGCCTGGAACTCGAGGTTGGGGAGGATCTGATACTTCACCAGGAACGACGGGAACCAATTGTGGTATTTCGAACTTCGCGTCACGCGCGGCTGACTCTCATACTGGTATTTCATCCCCGCGAGCGTGAGCGGGCGTCCATTGTTGGTGCCCGGAGCATTCAACTGGCTGGCATAAGGCGACGCGAGCATCTGCGCGCGCGTCAGCGGATCGAATTCGGTCAGCGCGTTCTCGGTCTGTTCCATGCGTCCGCCAAACCGCACCTGGAGCTTCTGGGTCAACCGCAGATCGGCCTGTGCATAGCCCGCCGTGATCGTCTGCCGGAAATTGCGCGCGTTGGCGATCCTGGCGGTGTAGTAGTCTTCCGGCGTGGACGTATTCACGACCTGCTCCGGGCGCGCGCGGACCAGGTCGGCCATCGCCGCGCGGCTCACCCGTGGCATCACGCCTTGAACGCCGTTGATGTTGATGGCGGTGAGCGCGTTGGTGGTGCCCATGTCATACGGGTACTTGGAAATGAATTCGGGGCCGACATTCGCCCAGTTGCCGAAGGTGCTGACGACGTTGGCCCCCGTCGTGGGATTGACCGTCGTCGTGTTTCCACCCGGCCCGTTGTAGGACCAGACGGCCAACGGGGTGAGCGTGTTGTTCTTGCGGGACTCCTCATCCCACTTGCCGCCAAATTTGAGGATGGTTGGAAGCTTCTCGAGGAAGGGCACGGCCCACCGCGCGTTGAGGGTGCCGGTCCATTTCTCCGTAATCCACGTGCGATCGTCGTTGGTCACGCGCGTGCCGCCGGAGCGGGCGTCGGTCGCAGCGTTGCCGGTGATGTTGTTCCAATTGCGCAGGTTCAGCCAGTCCGCGCCGGAGTTCTGGCGAATTGTCCACTCCCACGACTCCTGATTCGGGCGCGTGGCCGTCCAACCACCCGGCAGGGTGCCCGCCTCGTTATTGGCGAAACCGCGCTCGAGCGCCTCATAATTGTTCACCGCCCGAGACAAGGCCGCCGCCCCGTCGACCACCCAGGAACCGATCTTATATTCGAACTTCGGCGCGATTTGCCGGGTGTAGGCCAGCTTGCAGGAGGTGCCAGAGCCGTTGACCACCCCGGCGACCGTGGCGGTCGCCGTGCGCGGCGGGGCGATGACCGTGAGCATGCCATCGCCGCCAACCGTGGAGCGGCCGTTGTTCACGTTGGCGTTGTCGTTGGCCGCGAGGAAGGTGAAGCTGCGGCTCCAGAACTCGCCTTCGAAGTAACTGTAGATCATGTTGAGCGACAGCACGAGGCGCTCGGTCGCCTTCCAATCGGCGGTGAGCAGAAGTCCGTCTTTGATGATGAACTTTCCGCCGTCCTGGATAGCGATCTGGCGAATGACCGACGGTCGCGGATCCGCCGCCGTCGCGTTTACGCGGTTGTAACTCATCGTGACGGGGTTTTCCTCCGTGTAAGAGTGGGCGTGGCTGTAACTCAGCAGGAGGCCGAAACGCTGGTTGAAGAACGACTCGGAATAGCCGAGCTGCCAGTTCGGTTTCCACCGGTATACCGGATTGTCGCGCGCGTCGGGCACCTTTTTGAGCGTGAACTCCTCGCCGTTGAAGTTCGCTCCGATGTTGTAGTCGAAAACCCGCCCTTTCCGGTCGAACGCCCGCTTCGTCTTCATGTTGATCGTTCCCGCCGGGGAGTCGGCGTCATTCTCGGGGCTGGCCGTGCGGTTGACTTCGATCGAATCGATGGCGGTAATCGTGAAGCCCTCGAAGCTCGTGGCGCGCGAGGACGCGCCGCCACCGCGGTTGGCGTCGGCGCTGGCGCTGCGCATGCCGTCGAACGATACGCCAACGTACTGGCCGTCCATGCCGCCGAGCCGCGGACCGCGCGCCTCGGACTCGACGTAATCGAGGTCGACCCCCGGCAGGTATTTCAGGAACTCGCCGACGTTGCCGTCGGCCACGTCGCCGAAGATGTCCGAGGACACCGACGTCGTGATGTTCATGTTGCGCCGCTGCGCCATGATGGCCTTCGCGTTGCCCTCGCGCTCGCTCGACACGGTGAAGGCCGAGAGTTGGACCACTTCGCCCTCCCTTCGCGGAGCGTCCGCGGTGCTGGTCAGGTTGATCTCGCGCACGGCCGGCTGGCCCGCCGAAACGGCGAACGATTCCTTCACGGTGTTGTAGCCGGTGAAGCTGACGATGATCGTGGCCGGGCCGGCGGCGACGTGGTCGAACCGGAAGGAGCCGTCGCTCTCGGTATAGGTGACTTGGTTGGTGCCTTCGAGCCGGACCTCGGCGTTGCCGACGTAGGCTTTGGCCGCGGGGTTGTAGACGCGGCCCTGGATGGCGCCGCTGCCGGGAGATTGCGCGTGAAGCGCCATGGCCGGGAGCAGCCAGCCGAGCGCCAGGGCGAGGAACAACGACGACCAGCGTCGATGGAGGTAGCGGTTCGTTTTCATGGACAACAACGTGTTTGGGGTTGGATGCCTGGAACAGCGCGGCGTTGGTGCGCCGGGCGGGGTTGACGTATGCGCCAGCCCCTCGGCGTGAAGACAGACCATGCCGGCTGGTTTGGCAACAGATCATTGTTGGACCCTACGCGGAAGGGTGCATCTCCCGATTGTCGGTCCCAAAGTCATGAATTTGTAGCGTCGGTCATAGACCGCCGCTACAGGTGGGCGACCGTCAACCGGCAGATACGCCTCACGCGGGAGGGCGCATCGGCGGAGGGAACGGCGCGGGCAGAGCCTGCTCATTACACGGATCTTTTTTGGCCAAGAAGAGGCACACGGCGGCGGCCGCAAACGAACGAGTTGACGAAGCGCATCGTAGCCCGCTGCGTGATTGCCGAGCCGTAGCGTGGCGAAGGCTGGAGTAGCGGGACCGAAGAATTTTCAGTTGGCAAAAAACCCGCCGGCGGCCAGCCCTATCCCAACCCCCAGCGCTTCCCCACCCATGAAATCGCTCGTACCACTCCTCCTCGCAGGCGACCGCTTCGCTGCCGCCGCCATGATGTCATGTGTCATTCCGGCCCTGATGCTCGCGCCCAGTCCCGGTCTGGCTGCCGGCTCGCCCTTCGCGGAAACCGTGAAACTGAAGAAAGGGGATCGCATTCTTTTCTTCGGCGATTCGCTGACCTATCTGGCCGGCAAGGTGGAGCCGAAGGACAAGGTCACCACGGGCTACGTCCGCATCGTGCAGGATACGCTCAACCAAACGCACCCGAACCTCGGGGTTCAGGTCGATTGGGTCGCGACCGGCGGGCATACCGTGCCCGATTTGCTCAAGCGGCTCGAACGGGACGTTCTGCCGAAGCAGCCGACGATCGTCGTCATTCAGATCGGCTGCAACGACGCGCGGCGCCTGCCCAGAGAGACGTTCAAGGCGAGCCTCGAAGAGCTGATCGACCGGCTGCACAAGGAGAAGATTCAGGTCATCCAGTGTACGCTCACGAGCGTCGGCGAGAAACACGACGGCACCAACAAGGACGACCCGAAGCTCGAGGAGTTCGCCGAAATCCAGCGCCAGATCATCAGGGCCAAGGGCGTCCCCGGAAATGATCTGCGCCAGGCGTTCGTGGCTCATTGGAAGGCGCACAATCCGGAGAACAAGGGCAGCGGCATTCTCACGTACGACGGCAATCACTTCAACGACGCCGGCATGCGGTTTGTCGCGGAGCAGATGTTGAAGAAATTCAAGTGACGGTTGGGCCCGCGAGCAGCCTGTCGGACTTAGGAAATTTGGATTTTTTTCGAGCGAATGCGAGTTGAACAATCGACGGGCTGCCAGGCCCGCAGATTTCCGCTTTCGCTTTCGACGGGTTTGGGAAACGCCCCATGAATTTCAACCGCTCATCGCTCCGCACCGGCGTCGTCACCGCTTTCGCCCTGACGTTCCTGCATGCCGCCGTGCCGCCGCCGAGCGGACCCGCGACCGAGAAACGCTTTCCGCCGTTGAAGGTGCCGCCCGGCTTCAAGGCGACGCTGTTCGCGTGCGATCCGCTCGTCGAGTATCCGTCCGTCATCTCGGTCGGGCCAAAGCCGGGCGCGATCTTCGTCGCCATCGACTACATGTCCGGCCTGGGATCCGACGGGGTGCGCAAGAGCGATATCCGCCTCGTCGAGGACCTCGACGGCGACGGCTACGCCGATCGCGCGGCCGTTTTCGCCACGGGCTTCAACTCGATTCAGGGGCTCGCCTATCACGATGGCATGGTCTTTGTGATGCACGCGCCGTTTCTGACCGCGCTGCGCGTCCCGCTATCTCCCCCGGCTGGCAGGGAGGACGCCGGCCTCGCCGATGAGCGCAAAGACCTGCTGAGCGGCCTCGGCCTGTTGCCGGAAAACAATCCGACGCGGCTGCACTGCGCCAATGGAGTGACGGTCGGCCACGACGGCTGGCTCTACCTCGCGCTGGGCGACAACGGCGTCAACATTCCGCGTCCCGAGGGCGATCGGCTCGTGGTCAACGGCGGTTGCATGCTCCGCTGCCGGCCCGATGGGCGGGATCTGCACGTCTTTGCCACCGGCCTGCGCAACATCTACGACATTGCCCTCGACGCGGAACTGAACGTTTTCACCCGCGACAACGAAAACGATGGCGGCAGGTACATGAACCGCGTCTACCACAGCTTCCACGGCGCCGATCACGGCTATCCGTATCTTTACACCGATCATCCCGACGAAGTCCTGCCCGCGCTCTCCAACCTCGGACTCGGCTCGTCGGCCGGTGGCGCCTGCTACCTGGAGCGGCAATTTCCGCCCGAATATCATTGCAACCTGTTTTTCGCCGAGTGGGGCCGGTCGGTCGTAAGATATCCGCTGGCTCGCGCCGGCAGCGGTTTTGCACCCGTGACCGAAATCGAATTCGCCGCCGGCGACAGCCAGGACACCTATCCGTTCAAACCCACGGACATCATCGTCCAGCGCGATGGAACGCTGATGGTCTCCGACTACGCCGACGGCCAGCGTCCCAAGCGCGGCCGCGGGCGCATCTACCACATTGCCTACACGGGAACCGATGCCCGAGCCGCCGACGACGGGAAGCCCCGATCGCAGTCGAATGCCGCGAAGCTCGACTCGGAAAGTCATGCCGAACGCCGGGAGGCCCAACTCGCGCTCGAGCGCAGCGGAGGAATGCCAGCCTGGCGGGACCTCGGCCCGCGCGGTCGCCTGCATGCCATTTGGGCGCTGGCGCATCGCGAGGGCGCCAAGGCCATCGGCGAACTTCTGCGCCGCGCTCAAAGCGATCCCGAGCCGGGCGTCCGGGCGCAGGCGGTGCGCGCCGTAGCGGACCTCGCGGATCCCATCCTCGCCCGGCACAAACTGGAGGCCGGCCGGGGCGACGCCAGCCTGGCGGAACGGCTGGCGGAGCTGGCCAAAGGGCAGGATCCGCGCGTGCAGCTCGAGATCGTCGTCGCCCTCGGACGTCTGCGCTGGGCGAACGCTCCCGACTGGCTGCGGCAGCACCTGACGAAGCCCGACGTTACGCTCCAGCACGCCGCCATGCAGACGTTGCGGGGGGCGGACAACTGGCCCGGGGTCGTGCAACTGCTCGATCAGCCGACCGGCGAGCCGATCCGGCAAATCGCGGTCCGCGCGATCGCGGAGCGTCATGAAACGACGGTCGTCGACGCTTTGATCGCCCGGCTGGCTTCCGAACCGGATGCGGCGCGCCGGCGCGAATACGCGGGCAGCCTAACCCGCGTTTACAAGAAGCCGGGGCCGTGGGTCTATTGGGGTTACCGCCCCGCGCCGAAGCCGCCGAACCCGGAAACATGGGAGCGGACCGCGGCGATTGAGCAGGCGCTCGATCGCTCCCTTGATGATCCCGATCCCGATACGCGCGTGGTGGTGCTGGCGCGCATGAAGTCCGAAAAAGTGCCGGTGCGCCTGACCAGCTTGAGCCGGTGGCTGAACGACGAGTACGAGCCCGGGCGTGCCGCCGCGATCCTCGCGGCGCTCGGCGAGCGCCCGCCGGCCGAAGTGAGCGCTTTGGCCGGGCAGGTGGTGCGCGATCGGCGGCACAGCGTTGCCAACCGACAGGTTGCTCTCGCCATCCTGATCAAGGGACTGCAAAACGACGCGCCGGCCGCGCTGGGGGCACTCGCCCGCTCGCTGGAAGACGATACCGTACTGGCAGACGCGCTCCGGCAACTGGCCAGATTCGCGAAGCTCCCGGCCCGCTCCCTGGCGGCCGCAAAAGTGCATTCGCCCAATCCGGATACTCGCGCCGCGGCCATCGACGTGCTGGGCGACATGGGGGCGGAGGAGGGGCGCGTCGTGGTGTTGGAGCTGCTCGAGGACACGGACGTGCGCGTCCGCCGCGCCGCCGCTGGTGCGGCCGGAAAGCTGGCTGTGTCAGCGGCGAACGAAACGCTCCTCAAGCTAGCGACCGAAACCGACATTGGCCTCCGCCTCGCGTGTCTGGAATCATTGCGTCTTTTGCGCGAACCGCGGGTCGTGCCGATCGCCGCCGCCGCCTTGAATGAGCGGGCACTGGAGTTGCCGGCGTTGAGCTGCCTCGGCGAGTTGGGCGGGCCGGAGCAGGCGCCAACGGTGGCCAAATTCGCGAAACGCCAACCCACGATCGCGGGACTCGCCGCCGCCGTGCGCGTATTGACCGGGTGGCGCGATCGCCCGGCGGTGACCGCGGACCGCCGGGACGAGCTCGATCGCGCCGTCGCGGAGATTCACGGCACCAGCGGGATCTTGGCCCGCTGGCATGTCAGCGGACCGCTCCCGGCGGAGGCGAATCAAGCGGTCGTCGAGCGTCACGCCCGCGGCGGGCAGACGCCCGACCGCACCGGCTGGCGGATGTTGTTCGCCAAGGGCCCGGAAGCGCAGGTCACGCTCGCGCCGGCGGGCGAGGACGCGAAGTCCCAGTGGTTGGCCTCAACCGATGTGACCGTCGCGGCGGTGACATCCGTCGAGTTTCTGGCCTCGGGCCGGGGCCACCTCGAAGTCTGGCTGAACGGGAAATCGATCCATCGCCGCGGGCAGGAGCGCCCGTTCCAGATCGATTCCGACCGCTTCGAGGGCACGCTCGACGTCGGAACCAACCGGCTGCTCGTCCAGACCGGCTCGTCGAACGCCGCGGTCGAATTCCACCTGCACTTCCGGCGGCGGAGTTCGAAGGCGGAACACGAGAGGCTGACCCGCGCCGCCCTCACGCGCTCCGGCAACGCCGCCCGCGGCCGAAACGTCTTCTTCAATCCGGAAAAATCCCTGTGCCTCAAATGCCACCGGCTGGAGAACCAGGGCGAGCGCATCGGTCCCGATCTGACCGGACTTGGTACCCGCTTCTCGCGCATCTATATCATCGAATCAATTCTCGATCCCAGCCGGACTATCGCCCCGAGCTATGGCACCTTCGTGGCGAGGCTGAAAAACGGCCAGACATTCTCGGGCGTCAAGGTCGCCGAAACCGCGGCGGGGTTGACCCTCGCCGACGACCAGGGCCGGCAGCACGAACTGGCGAAAGCCGAGATCGTGAATTCATCCCCAATCAGCTTGATGCCCGAGGGACTGGAGCGGCAGTATACGCAGGACGAGTTCGTCGAATTGATCGCGTTCCTCGAGAGCCTGAAGTGAAATACCTCCCCCTCCTCTGCGCCTTGCTCGCCGGATCGGTGACGATCGCGGCCGCCGTCCTGCCGGCCAGGCCCAACATCCTCATCATCCTCGCGGATGATCTGGGTTACTCCGACCTCGGCTGCTACGGCGGCGAGATCGCCACCCCGAACCTCGACCGGCTCGCGCAGGACGGCCTGCGCTTCACCCAATTCTACAACACCGCGCGCTGCTGGCCTTCGCGCGCCGCGGTGATGACCGGCTACTACGCCCAGCAGGTGCGCCGCGACGCGATCGCCGGCATCGCGAGCGGCGGGCGCGGCGTGCGGCCCGGCTGGGCGCCGCTCATGACGGAGTTTCTCCGGCCGCTCGGCTATCGCAATTATCACTCGGGCAAGTGGCACATCGACGGCCAGCCGCTGCAGAACGGCTTCGATCACAGCTTCGAGATTGGCGGTCCCGGGCAGAGCAATTTTTTCAAGGCCGCGGGCAATTCGGAGGACGGGGAGCCGTCGGTCCAGACGGCCGGCTACTACGTCACGACCGTGGCGGCGGAGCACGCCATCAAATGCCTGCGGGAGCATGCGGAGAAATTCGGCGACCGGCCGTTTTTCCACTATCTTTGTTTCACCGCGCCGCATTTTCCGTTGCACGCGCCGGCGGCGGACATCGCGAAATATCGCGACGCGTATCAGAAAGGCTGGAACGTTATCGCGGGCGAACGTTATGCCCGCATGACGAAGCTCGGCCTCGTGCATCACGCGTTGCCGGCGATGGAGCGGGAGGTCGGTCCGCCCTACGATTTTCCGGCCGATGTCGCGAAGCTTGGCCCCAACGAGGTCAACCGCCCGCTGCCGTGGAGCGATCTCACCGCGGGCCAACGCGGCTTTCAGGCCGCCAAGATGGCCATCCACGCCGCGATGGTCGATCGCATGGATCAGGAGATCGGCAGCGTCATCGCGCAGGTCAGGGCGATGGGGGCATTTGACAACACGCTGATCCTTTTCGCCTCGGACAACGGGGCGAGCGCCGAGATGATAGTGCGCGGCGACGGCCACGATCCGGCGGCGCCGATGGGTTCCGCGGCGACGTTCCTTTGCCTCGGCCCCGGTTGGTCGAGCGCGGCCAACGCGCCCTTCCGCCGGCACAAGACGTGGGTCCACGAGGGCGGCATCGCGACGCCGCTCATCGCCCACTGGCCGGCCGGCATCAAGGCCCGCGGCGAATTGCGGCACAACCCCGCGCACCTGATCGATGTCGTCCCCACCGTGCTCGAGCTCACCGGCGCGCAGAAACCGGCCGCGTTCAAGGGGCAGGCGATCCCGCCGGCGCCGGGCCGGAGCCTCGTGCCCGTTTTCGCCCGGGAGGGCGCCGTGGCGCACGATTACCTCTGGTGGCAGCACGACGACCACCGTGCGATCCGCGCCGGCGACTGGAAGCTCGTCGCGCTCGCGAAGGGCGGGTGGGAGCTTTACGACCTCGCCCGCGACCGCGGAGAGTCGCGAAACCTGGCCGCGGAGCGGCCGGAAAAAGTGCGTGAACTCGAGGGAATGTGGACCCGGCACGCCGAGGAAACGCGCCGGCTCGCCCTCACCGATCCAGCGCCCGCGGCTCCGGCCCAAAAAAAGGGCAGGCGCGCAAAGCAGTGAGGCGGACAGGGGAGCAAGCGGGGAACCACGAAGTTTACCCGCCTTTGGCGGCGCCGAAGGCGACCAGGGACACAGAGGCACAGAGAAAAATCCGTCCCCGCTTGGGTTTCTCTGTGTCTCCGTGTCTTTGTGGTTCAAAGTTTTCTTGTCGTGGATAGTCAGGCAAACGAACCGTACCTGGTGCGAACGAGGCTCCTGACTCCAAACATGAGTTCATTTCAACTTTCTGTGCGCTCATGCCTTGTCTCTGTGACCTCTGTGGCGAACTGCCGAATCTGGGATGGGAAATCGCGGTTTGCCTCCGACCATCGCGCCGCCTGTGATGCGCCAGCTTTTGGGCGCTGAATGTCGACCCGCGAGAAGATCGCAACGATCGTACTTTCGGTTCCATCGCGAGGTAAACTCGCTCCTACAACCGGACGCCGTGACGACCGTTGGTTGTAGGAGCGGCTTCACGCCGCGATAAAACCGTAACGACGTCGCTTCCGGATTTGTCGCGGGATTCCGTTTTCGCCAGAGCCACGTCGCACGAAAGGCAACCCGAGGAAGAGCCACCTCGTGGCCGAGCTTGAACGGAGAGAAAGCGTGGCCCTTCGTTGCCTTCTGCCAAAATTCAGAGTTACAAAAATGCGCAACTTATGAAATCCATCCGCCGCCTTCCCGTTCTCCTCCTGTTGGCCCTGCCGTGGCTGGCCCGCGCGGCCGACAAACCGAACGTCCTCTTTTTCGCCGTCGACGATCTGCGCCCGGAGTTCGGCGCCTACGGCGCGAGCTACGTCAGGAGCCCGAACCTCGACCGCATCGCCAAGGCCGGCATCACGTTCAACCGCGCCTATTGCCAGCAGGCGGTCTGCTCGCCCACCCGCTCCAGCCTCATGACCGGCACCCGGCCCGACACCACGAAAGTGTGGGATTTGGTCACGCACTTCCGTGTCGCGCTGCCCAACGTCGTCACGCTCGGCCAGCATTTCAAGAACAACGGCTACTTCGTCCAGGGCATGGGCAAGATTTACCACGGCGGCTTCGACGACGCACCGACATGGTCCGTGCCGTGGCAGACCCCCAAGGCGGCCGCCTACGGCCTCCCGGAAAACATCGCGCTGAACCAGCGGCAATTCGCGTCCGAGCCCGACGGCGCCACCTCGAAGAAAGGGGCGAAGAAAAACAAGAAGCAGGCGACGCCCCGGAATTCGCGCGGCCCGGCCTTCGAGGGAGCCGATGTGCCCGACGACACCTTTCAGGACGGCAGGGTCGCCGATCTCGCCGTGAGCACGCTCCGGGAAATCAGCCGGAAACAGGAACCGTTCTTCCTCGCGGTCGGTTTCATCAAGCCGCACCTGCCCTTCGTCGCGCCAAAGAAGTATTGGGATCTCTACGACCCGGCGAAAATCCAGCTCGCGCCGAACAAATTCCGGCCGAAGGACGCGCCCGACTACGCCGTCCAGCCCGGCGGCGAGATGCGCGCCTACCACGGCGTTCCCGAGGGCTCGATCCCCGACGACCTCGCCCGGCAGCTCAAGCACGGCTACTACGCCGCGATCAGTTACATGGACGCACAGGTCGGCAAGATCCTCGACGAACTCGAGCGCCTCGGATTGCGGAAAAACACCATCATCGTCCTCTGGGGCGATCACGGCTGGAAACTCGGCGAGCACGACGCGTGGTGCAAACACAGCAATGTGGAGAACGACACCAACGCGCCGCTGCTCCTCTCCGTGCCGGGCATGAAACACGCGGGCACGCGCACCGACGCGCTGGTCGAGTTCGTCGACATCTATCCGACGCTGAGTGAACTCGCCGGGCTGCCGCTGCCGAAGCATCTCGAAGGAGCGAGCTTCAGGCCGGTGCTCGACGATCCGCGCCGCGCGTGGAAGCCGGCGGCGTTCAGCCAGTATCCACGAAATCAAGGCGGCCTGAATTTGATGGGCTATTCGATGCGCACCGACCGCCATCGTTTCACGGTCTGGGTGGACCGCAACGACCACACGAAGGTGGATGCCATCGAACTCTACGATCACCAGACCGACCCGCAGGAAAACACCAGCATCGCGAAAGCGCCGGCCAACGCCGCCCTCGTCGAGCGCCTGATGGCGCAGTGGCGCCAGGGCTGGCGGGGAGCGATGCCATGACGCTCGAGGCCCTCGTGTTTGACGCCTACGGCACGCTGTTCGACGTGCACGCGGTTATCGCACGCTGCGAGACGTTCTGGCCCGGGAGGGGCGCGGCGCTCTCGCAACTCTGGCGCGCCCGCCAACTCGAATACAGCTGGCAGCGGAGCCTGATGGATCGCTATGCGCCGTTCTCCGCCGTCACGCGCGACGCCCTTGACTACGCCTGCGAGGCGCTCGGGCTGCCGCTCGACGAGACGCGGGCGCGCGTGCTGATGGACGAGTACCTGAATCTCGCCGCTTACCCCGACGTGCCCGCGGCGCTCGAACGATTGCAGCGCAGTGGGAAGAAACTCGCGATTCTGACCAACGGTTCGCCCGACATGATCGAGCCGCTGGTGAAGAACCGTGGCATGGAAAAACTTTTCGACGCCGTCCTCAGCGTCGATGCCGCCTGGATATATAAGCCTGCACCCCGGGTCTACACGCTGGCGGTCGACCGGCTGGGGGTTGCGGCGGGTGCGATCGGTTTCGTGTCGGCGAATTGCTGGGACGCGCTCGGGGCAAAGTCATTCGGTTTCCGCGTTTTTTGGATCAACCGCGCCGGGGCGCCGGTCGACCGGCTCGGCTTCCAGCCCGACGGAATTTTGCGGACGCTGGGGGATTTGCCGGGAATGCTGTAGCGAGAACCGTTCACACCGCGGCATGGGGCCGGGACCGAAGGCAACGTCGACGGTGTTTCGTGGTCCGTCGCAAGCGGCGACCCTACGACGTGTGGTCGAATGTGGCGCGAACGGGCAGTCGTTCGGGTGAATGTTGTAGGGCCTGCGCTTGCGCAGGGCCGACGTTCAACAGATCGACCGATGGAAAATAGTCGGAGACATGTACGAACCGGATCGATGTTGGCAGACTTTGCACAAGTATCACGGCTATCTGCCGACGGATGCAGCGCAAAACCGCCTCGCGGTTTTGCCTCGTAGCCGCGCTTGAGCGCAGCGAAAGCGTGGCCCTTCGATCCGGTCGTCAGACGCCTTGTCGCCTCGCTCACCCCCCGGAGAACCGCTCGTAGCGGTTTCCCAAATGGGAAAATGCGTTCCGGTCGCGGGCGACAATTGCTGCGCCGGCACACTCCGCCACGGCGAGTTGCCACGCGTCATTTTCGCCGAAGCGCCGGCCGGCCTTCCGGGCCCGCCGCTGGAGTTCGGCACATTTCTTCGCGTGTTTGAAGCCGACGGTCTGCGGTACATAACGGGTGATGAAGGCCATGCCGCGTGCCTCGTCTTCGAATCCCGCCAAGAATTCCGCCACCGTGATGCTCGACACCAGCAGCGGTCGGTCGGGTAGGCCGCGACTGCGCCGCAGCCATTGCATCGCTGGTCCGACCCGGCTGGATTCGATTTCGCGCTCAAGCGCGATCAAGAACGACGAATCAAGCAGCGCGGGAGACACGGCGGCCCTTCCGCTCGGCATTCCTGGCCAGCTCGGCCTCAGCCCAGTCCGCGAGTTCATGCGTCGTCACGATCTTGCCCAGGGAGCGGGCATGGATTAGCTCGGAGCGCGACATGCCGACCTGCACCTGCGCCATCAACGGATCGTGCGAGATCGTATCGAACGAAGCTCTTGAGATCGACGTCCACGCACCAAGCGCGGCCTTCCCCCAAGAGTTCCTCCACGCGCCCCACCGCTTCCCGGCAACCTCGCCCAGGCCGAAACCCATAGCTGTGTTCGGCAAAGTCGCGCTCGAAGACGGGTTCGAGTACGTGCCGCCCCGCCGCTTCCACGGTCCGGTCGCGCACCGCTGGAATGCCCAGCGGGCGTCGCTCGGTCGTGCCGGGTTTCGGTATCCAGGCGCGTCGCGCCGGTTGACGGCGGTAGCGCCTACTGTGCAGTTCTTCGCGCAACCGGGCCAGTTCGGCTTCGGCGTGCGCGTCAAACTGCCTGACGCTTTGGCCATCGACTCCGGGGGCACCCGCGTTGCGCCAGACCGACCAGAAGGCCGCCTGCAAATTGCGCGCGTCGAGCACTTTGTCCCAGAGCCGGAACCATTTGGTCGTCGGCTCGCTCTGTTCGAGCCGGGTCAGCATGCATTCGGTCCACACCGCCTGTTCCACGCACGACGGCGCCCCGCAGGAGCGCCGGCCCTGGATCGCCTGTTTCCAGGAGCGTGGATTGGGCGAATTACTGCCCCGCTGGATGATCGAGTTCCAGAATCGCGTTGCTGACATGCGCGAGGTCTTTACCGATCCTCCGAGCATGGGCGTTGCCCGACAAGCGGCGTACTGAAGGCCCCCGCCGATGCCCCGTCCGGTCCCATTATTCTCATGCGCATCGCCAGACGATACAAGGCCGAAGCCCGCCCGGCGAGCTTCACCGACGGCAGGAAGAATGACCCGCGGCGGACCGCGCATCGAATCGTCCGGATTTGGATTGGACGTGGACCGTGCCAACAACCTCCACGAAGAGAATGTCCCTGTTTCATCTCATGATCCTGCATCCCATCCTCCGTGCTCCCCAGCCAAAACCGGATCACGGCCACCTGGCCGGATGGCAGCGTGAAATGGCTGTATTTGGATTTCATGCACGAGTTTTCGGCGGGCGGCGCCGGCAATTACACCGTGGCGAATGGAGACCGCGTGACGTCGATGCCGTCGCCTGCGGC
>JACQWL010000189.1 GCA_016209255.1 Verrucomicrobiota bacterium | reverse complement strand
GGGCGCTTGGCAGCAAGCTGGAGGCTTTACCGGCTCAAATATCGGCGGCGGAAAAATTGCGACTGGCAATGGCGCTGAAACGCATCACCTCAGTTTCAAATCAATGGCTGGCCAAGCGGCTGGGGATGGGAGCGGCCACCAGCGTCAGTTCGCTGCTCGCTGCTGCGCCGCTTCCAAAAAAGCGGCGCGACCGAGACCCGCTCGTTCAAGGCCGTTTTGTCTCGATTCTCGATATGACCCCGTCCGGCTGCCCTCCAATGGCGCGCAAGCTGAGATTGGAGTCGGATGGTGGCATTTACCACGTGCTGAACCGCAGGAAGCCTTGCGCATGGGCAACTTGCATGAGGTAAGTCGCAAGGTCGTTGTGTGGATTCGCCAACCAGACCGGGTCTTGACCAAACAGCCCAAGGTAACCCCCAAACCCCAAAACCTGACCCCGTCGGCTGTCGGACTCCGTCGGCTGTCGCGGAGAAGCGTGCCTGCGCGAAGAGGGCGGAGTGGCAGCAAGGGCGGTGGGATGCGGGCCGCCCGGTCGCGGCCGGCGTTGAGATGTTTGTCATCCATTAGATGACAAAGTATCTATGACCAAGAAGTGACCCGTTAGCGCCCCGGGGGCTTATTTCAACGCCCGCGCCAGCAGGTTTTTCATCATCTGCTGCACGCGCTCGTCGGGTCCGTGCGGGCGGCTCCAATGCGACCACGGCAGCACGTGCCCGGGCGGCGTCGCCATGGCCTGCGCCCACCAGATCGTGGCGGCGTTGAAGACAAAATTCCCCTTCGGCCCGGGATAGACCGTCGCCGCCCACTGCTGCGGACGCGTGCCGCCCACCCACGCAGTCCCGGCCGCCACGACCTCCAGTCCGGGAATCTCCGTCGCCGGCTGCCCGTGATACTCCCAGCCGATCATCCCCGGGATGCTCTCGCCCGGCTTCATCCCGGTTCCGGCGAAGATCCAGTTGTCCGGTTTCACGCACGTCCAGTCGCCGCCGCCGTTGACCGGTTCGACGTTGCGCGCGCCCATCAGCAACCCCTCGTCCGGGCCGTGATGCGGAAACGGGCCGTGGTTCTTCTCGCGGTTGCGGGCGTACGCGTTGTCGCCGCCGTAGGGGCCGCCGCGGAAAATGATCCGGTTCGGCCGGCCGTCGCTGCTCTCGCGATACGGCGTCACCCAGCACACGGAATTGCCCGACAGAAACATCAGGTTCACGCCGGCATCGCGCATTTTCTCCACGCTGCGAAACTGCCGGATGTCCCAGTACTCGTCGTGGCCGACGCTCAGGAACGTCTTGCACTTCAGGCCGCGTTCGGGCGCGAGCAGGTCGCTGTTCGAGCAGTACGCGACGTCGTAGCCGTGCTGCTCCAGCCAATACGCCAGCGGGAACTCGAAGCACAGCCATTCGCCCGAGCCCACGGTGAGCGGGTCGTTCACGATGCCCTGCCACTGCGCCTCGCGCCCGTACGGCCGGTCGAAGCTCACGTCGGCCCACGGTCCCTGGTTGCCCTTCGGGTGGGTGTAGATCGAGAAGTTGTTCGGCCAGCGGTTGTACGCCTGCCACGTGTTGTCGCTGCACTGAAACAGGATGTCGGCCGGCCGCTCGTCGCGCACGATGAACACCACGTAGCTCTGCCAGTACGGCTCCGCCGCCGCCTCGGGAATCGTGGTCATGCGCCCGAGATAAACGCCGCTCGGCCAGTCGGCCGGGATCGTGACGCGCGTGGCCGGCTCCCAGCGGCACTCGTGCAGGTTCTTCGCGCCGGGCGGCGGCGTGGGCTGCGTCGTGGCCGCAAAGGGGCCGGCTTCCATCATCTTCCGCGCCCCGCGGCCGCCGTAGTAACCGGTCCGGAAGATCTCGATCCGGAACCGGCGCGCCGGATTGGCCGAGACCATGATGTCGATCGACTCGCCGGCGGGCACGCTCTGGCGCGAGCAGTAACCCTCGATCCACGGCGCCCGAAAACCCTCCCGGTCGACGCGCACCCGGGTGAGCTGCCAGTCGCGGGCGCCCTCGCGGGCATTCTCCGCTGCGATGATGGAACTGCGCGGCCGGGGCGCGGCGGCGAAGGCCTGACCGGTGGCGGCGGCGCCAGCCAACGCGGCCGTGGCGCCGGCCTGCAGGAATTGGCGACGCGTGAAGGCGGGGGAAGTTTCGCGGGGGGACATGCCAGGCATTGTTGCACGCAAACGGACGCGGCGTCGAGCCGGCACCGCCGGAACGCGGCCGCTTCCGACTGCTGCTGGAATCCTTATCCGCTTAAACTCACCGTGAACCTCCAGCGAAGCGGCGAGGAGTTCAACGAGTTCAGTGCGATCGGTCGAAGGGAGTTTCATCGCCTCGGAAAGGAATTGTTCGGTCCGCGCGGTCATGGGCGGAAGATGCAAAGCGGTGCCTCCATCGTCACGCGGACCATTGGGCCGCGTGCATGGCGCGCGGTCCGACTACGGTCGAGGGCGAACGACCAGGCTGTGGTCAGGCTGTGCGATCACTTGTGATCCGAAGCGGGCGCACTCCCGACCCACGCGTTCGTGCAACCAGCGCACGTCGGCTTCCGCGGGTACATTCATGCGCATCCGGCGCAGGTGGAACGGCACGAGTTCCACCCGCGCGATCCGCCGCGGGTCCAGAGCCACGCTCACGAGGAAGGCCGCCGCGAGCGTGCCCCGAAACTCCTCGTGGCCGCCAATGCCCTCGTAGTCGGTCAGAAAATCGCCGCAGCCATACAGGATCACACCGTTTCGTCGCAGTTCGATCGCTTTCACGTGGTGCGACGAGTGGCCGTGGACGATGTCGATGCCTTCATCGGCGAGCTTGCGCGCGAAGGCGATGTGTTTGGCCGGAATGTCGTAGCCCCAGTTGTCACCCCAGTGAATCGACACGACGGTCACGTCGCCGCGCTTCGTGAGGCGGAGCAGTTCATGGGCGATGGGCGCGGCCGTCGCAGGCGAAAGTTCGTCGAGCAGGTTTACGCCGGAGGTCGTCGGGGTCGCGCGCCAACTCCGCGGAATCCCGCTCGATTCGGAACCGACCGCCAGCACGAGCACGCGACCCTTTCCCGGAACCTCGAGCACGGTGACGGCGGTCGCTTCCGCGGCGCTGCGACCCGCGCCGGCGTGATGCACGCCGATGCGGTCGAGCGTCTCGATGGTTTCGAGCAGGCCCTCGCGGTTCCAGTCGAGCAGGTGGTTGTTGGCGAGGCTGCAGCAGTCGATCCGCGCGGCGGTGAGGACGCCCGCATTCAGCGGGTGCATCCGATACTGGATGCCTTTGCCCGGCCAGGGACGCGCATGGCGCGTGATGCTTGTTTCGAGGTTGACGATGCGCACGTCGGCGCGCCGGAACGCCGCCAGCGCATCGCCCCACACGTAGGCGAAATCCACCGGCGCGGGAATCGGTCCGTTTTCGCTCTCGGCCAGCCGCACATAGTCGCGCGCATCGCGCACATGCGATTCGTGGATTTCGGGGTCGCCCGGATTCGGCAATATCTGATCGACACCGCGACCTGTCATCACATCGCCGGTGAGGCAAAGCGTCAGCCTGTCGCTGATGGGAGGGGAAATCGGCGTCATGGAAACAAGTCACTGATGGATTCCGCAGCCGCAAGCGGATGGATCGCCGTCGCCAGCGGCGGTGCAATGATGGCGACCTGGCGTTGAGGCCACGTCTGCGTGGCGCTCACGCATCCAACGACCGGCCTGCGATCATCACTAGTCGCCAGGAAACCGGATTCTCATGGGGTCGGGCCGGGGAGGGGTTTATCAGCGCGGGTTCGGCTCCGGCATCGACGCGAGGGACTTCTTCCACTCCTCCGCCTTCTCCAGCCGGCCGGTGGCTTCGTAGAGTTGGATGAGTGAGGCGACCGTATCCCGCGTGCGACGGCGTTGGTTCGCGTTCCATTGGCCGCCGAGTTGCCGCATCTTCGTGGCTGCTTCCGCCAAAATCGGCGCGGCTTCGGCGTAGCGCTCCAAGCCGCCGAGCGCACTGCCGAGAATGCCACGGGCCGCTTCGATGGCAAAAACTCCCGGGTTGAGGACTTTCTCTCGGATCGCCAAGCCGGCACGCGCGAGTGGTTCCGCTTCCTCGGCTTTGGTTAGAGGCGGTCAGGTTGATGAAAATAATATTTGGGATGGCGGTCCGTACGTGCCCATCGGCGCTGAGCAGCAATCTCGCCCAAGACCATCGCCAAATTCCAGCCCGCATCGCCGTTCGGAAGAAACCGATATCACTGTAATCAACCTGACTCCTTCGGTTTGGTTCTGAACAACGCCCGGCTCGAAAACGGGCGCGCCGCGCCAATGGGGGCGGTGGACCGAAACACGTGCCCGACCCGCCCGCCCCGCGCCGCAGCACGCTCTGTCAAGAGTCAATCCATGACCCATCGGATCGCACTTGATGCCGAACTCCGGATGACTACGTTCGGGCCATGAGCCAGGTCGAAACGATTGAACAGACAATCCGGACACTTCCCAAGGAGCAGGTGCTTGAACTGCAAGAGTGGCTTCGGGACTACTTGGAGGACTTGGAGGAGGTGCGGCCGGAGTTTCTCGCCCGCCTGGACCGCGCCCAGCAGCAACTCGACGATGGCAAGGGCCGCGTGGTCATTCCTTGATCGGGCGTGAAACAGGCGACCCAGGTTTACAGCCCGGCGTTTGACGTCGCCTTCTTTTCGCTTCCGCAGAAAATCCGAACGCAAATCGAGGCCAAGATTCAGGAATTGGGCAGGCTGTTGGACGTATATCCGCATCAGCGGCTCCGGGGGCGGCGCGAATGCCGAATTCGCGTCGCGGATTATCGCGTGTTCTACACGTTCGATTTGGGGCGGAACATTCTCTACCTGCACGAGGTAGGGAACCGGCGTGAGGTCTACCGCTGAATTCTTGCGGCTCAGGGACGTGGCGGCGTTGCAGGTGCGGGCGTCGGCAGGGCGGAGGGCGTCGGCGCCATCGCGGCGGCAAGTTTTTCTGCTTCGACGGGTGTGATCGTGAAGCCGGGGGCGATGGAGCGCGTCCCGCGGTCGGCGAGGAACCAGCGGCCCCACTCGGCGAACAGCCGGACGAACGTTTAACGCTCAACACTCAACTTTTAACGCTCAAGATTCGGAAGACGAGGCCTGTCACTGAGCGTTGAGCGTTAGATGTTGAGCGTTGAGTGTTTTTCGAGGGCGCATTCAAGGCTGCAGCGTGGTCGCAGGTGCGGCGGGCGGGGAGGCAGGTGCCGCCATTTCCTTTGCCAGCTTCTCCGCCTCCACGGGTGTGATCGTGAAGCCGGGGGCGATCGAGCGCGTCGCGCGGTCGGCGAGGAACCAGCGACCCCACTCGACGTAGGGTGCGTCCTTCGGGAGAGCGGCGAGTTCTGCGCGGACTTCGTCGAACGCACTGCCGTCGAACTTGCGCTCTTCCAGCACGCCTTTGGTATTCATCTCGCCTCCCGCCAGCGTCGTCGCCAGCCGCAACAGCCAGCCGGGAGCCGGGTCCCTCGTTTGCGGCGGCAACGGCCACACGAGAGGGCGACGGCAACGGGGTCTGTCCGCTGATTGGGGCGACGGCAACGGGGTCAGTCCGCTGATTGCAATGTCCGTTGCGAGCGATAGCCGCCGACGGCGGCTGGATGACCCAGTTCCGTCATACGATGATGAATGCGGATTGCTTGGACG
>JACQWL010000193.1 GCA_016209255.1 Verrucomicrobiota bacterium | reverse complement strand
GATGCCCGAAAGGGCGGACACGTCGGAAGTCACTGACCTAAACATTATTCGCGCCTCCATTCTACTCGATGTTCCAAAACTGCCTTGGTTCGCTTGGTTCCGGTTATTCCGCGCCTGGTCAGCTGCGGTGAGAATTCATGTCCCAAAATCGTCTCAAGAATGCACGACTTGGAGGGATAGTGCCTACCGCAGTTTCTCATCGACGTTTCTCGACTTTCGGCCGGCGTGCTCCCGGCACCGTGCGGGTCATGCGGGCTGGAGTCCTTCGGATTTCTTCCGATGCCCCACGGCCAGTCTGTCACCCGATTGTAACAGAGCCCCGCTTGACGCGTTGTTGGTGGGCCTTCGTTTTCTTGCTCCTGCATGCCTGAACCGAGCCCAGCTCAAGCTGTACCCGCCGCCTTCGTCGTGACGAAGCGCCGGCTCCGGCTGCTCGGGCTCTCTCTCGACGATGCGATAAGAGCCTTCTTCGGCGGCAATGCCCTGGTCGCCGTCGTCGTGCTGGGCTTGAATCACGGGGTTTCTTTTCCGCGAGGGCTTCGGCTTTTTCGCGCAGAACCGGCAGAACCTTCGCGTTTACCGCCAGGCCGGCCTGGAATATGTCGATTTCATCCGCCACCAGTCCGACGACCATACCGCGCTCACCCGCTATCTGTCCGACCTGCGGCTCCGCCAGCTCACGCATTTCACCCAGGACCGGAAACTCTCCCGCGCCGACGCGAATGCGGCGCTCGGCGGTTTCGACGCGTTGGCCGAAGAATTCGCCGCGGCGGTCGATCCGATCCGGTCGCTCGTCTCCGACCTCACGGAGCAGGCGACGGCGATCAAGACGAAGTTCATCGTCGCCGAGGACCGGAAGGAGGAGCGGCGCCAGCTCCTCGCCGAGGGCAGGACGGATGCCGCGGCCGCGGTGAAAATCGAGGCGGTGGACTTCGCCGCCGAGCTCAAGCCGCTGCTCGCCACGCTGCCGGCCCACCGGCAGGCGAGCCGGGAGTTCGCCCGCGCGCTCGCCGATGTGCTCAATCGCCTGCCGGCGCTGCCTGCCCCGAACTGCAGGTGCGGGCGGACACGTTCAAGCAGCTCACGCGTGATTACCTCGCGGGATTTCCCGCGATCGAAAAAGACCTCGAACAGTGGGACTACACCCGGCCGGTTCCGGTGACGCAGGCATTCACGGCGTTTGTGTTCGGCCGCCAATGGCTCACCGCCAGTTTCTGGCAGGACTGGTACGGCGTTCTGCCGCTGCTGGCCGGCTCGCTCATGGTCTCGTTTGTGGCGCTGATTATCGCCGTGCCGCTGGGCGTGGGCGCGGCGATCTACGTCAACCAGATCGCCACGCTGCGCGAGCAGCATTTCATCAAGCCGGGCATCGAGTTCATCTCCGCGATTCCGTCGGTGGTGCTCGGCTTCTTCGGGATCGCCGTGCTCGGCCAGGCGCTCCGGGCGCTGTCGCAAGTCTCCTGGCTCGCATGGCTGCCGGGTTTTCCGTACAGCGAGCGACTCAACATCCTGACCGCGGGCTGCCTGCTGGCGCTGCTCGCCGTGCCGACGATTTTCTCGCTGGCGGAGGACGCGCTCAACCATGTGCCGCGCGCGTTCCGGGAGGCCTCGTTCGCCCTCGGTGCGTCCCGCCTGCAAACAATCGTGAAGATCGTCGTGCCGGCTTCGCTCTCCGGCATCGTCTCCGCCGTGCTGCTCGGCCTCGGCCGCGTCGTCGGCGAGACGATGGTCGTGCTGCTCTGCGCGGGCAACCGCATCGCGATTCCCGATTTCACCGCGGGCCTCGCCGTGATCACGCAGCCGGTCCACACGATGACGGGCATCATCGCGCAGGAGATGGGCGAGGTGGTGCGGGGCAGCATCCACTACCGGGCGCTCTTTGTCGTGGGGCTCGTGCTCTTCGTGCTGTCACTGCTGATCAACTACGTCGCGCAGAAAATCGTGCGGCGCTACCGCATTTCCGTGGGCTGACCATGAACGCTCCCGACCATCTCTTCCGCCCCCGGCACAACGCGGCCCGGCGCGCGGAAAGCGCCACGTTCTGGGTCTTCCGGGCCGCGACCTATTTCATCCTGCTGTGCGGCGCCATCGTCTTCCTCGACATCTTCGTGAAGGGCGGGCGCACCGTCTTCAAGGCCGAGGCGCCGTTCGTCAACACCACGTTTTTCACCGCGGCGCCCGAATCGCTCTATCTCTTCGAGTGGCAGGGAAGGAAGAGGGAGATGGGCGACCGGGAATTCCGGGCCTTCAAAGAGCAGCACCCGGCGGCGGCCAGCGTGAAGACCGAAAGCTATGTTTACTCCGCTGGGGGCATTTTCCCGTGCATCGTCGGCACCGTGCTCCTCGTCGTCGGGTCCATGGCCATCGCCCTCGTTCTCGGCGTCTGTGCGGCAATCTATCTCAACGAGTATGCCCGGGACGGGCAGTTCATCCGGTTCGTCCGGCTCGCCATCCTCAATTTGGCGGGCGTGCCTTCAATCGTATTCGGGCTTTTTGGTTTCGGCATGTTTGTCATCTTCTTTGGCTGGAACGTATCGTTGCTCGCCGGCTGGTTCACCCTGGCATTCATGGTTCTGCCGGTGGTCATCACGGCCAGCGAGGAGTCGCTTAAGGGGGTGCCGAAGGGCTTTCGCGAGGGCTCGCTCGCCCTCGGCGCCACGAAGTGGCAGACCATCCGCAAGAATGTACTGCCCTACGCGCTGCCCGGCATCCTCACGTCGTCGATCCTCGGCATTGCGCGCGTGGCCGGCGAGACCGCGCCGATCATGTTCACCGCCGCCTATGTCGTGCGCGACAAGCTGCCGTGGGACGTCGCGAGAGCGGGCGATTTCTTTTTTCAGGGTGTGATGGCGCTGCCGTATCACATCTACGTCGTCAGCTCGAAGATCCCGCAGAACGACTACACCGAACGCGTGCAATACGGCACGGCCTTCGTCTTCCTGCTCATTGTCGCGCTCATCGCCGCGTCGTCGATTCTGCTCCGCCATCGACGGCGTCACCGCTACAAGTGGTAATCGCCTCCCCTCTGCTCATGGACCTTCGCCCTTCCGCGTCCGCCGTCCGTCCGCCGACTGTGACCATGGCCACCGCCGCCGGGTCTCCGGCCGCCGCCAACGGCACGGCGCTGGTCGAGATCGATCGGATGGATTTTTTCTACGGCGCCACCCAGGCGCTGCATGGCATCACCCTGCCGATCGAAGCCCGCAAGGTCACCGCCTTGATCGGCCCCTCCGGCTGCGGCAAATCCACACTGCTGCGCTGCCTCAACCGGATGAACGATCTCATCGAGGGCACGCGCGTCGCCGCCGGCACGATCAGGATCCACGGCGTCGACATCTACCAGCCCGACATCGACGTAATCGAACTGCGCAAGCGGGTCGGCATGGTTTTTCAAAAGTCGAATCCGTTTCCCAAATCGATCTACGAAAACGTCACCTACGGCCTCCGCCTCCAGGGGCTGCGGGACAAGGCGAGGCTCGGCGCCACGGGCCGCATCCGGCTGGCCAATCGCGCGGCGGGCGAGCTCTTCGGATTCAGCCCGCCGGCCGCCGACCGCACCGTGCTGGAGGCGACGCGGCATCATGACGTCGCGGCGCTGGTGGCGCGTCTCGATCACGAGGCGGAGGTGCTCAACCACGAACTGCGCCTCGAAGCCGTGGCGGAGACGCGCTGGCTGCAAGTCAACGCGCTCGCCCTGCGTGCCGCCGACGGCGCGAGCGACGGCGCGATCCTCGTGTTTCACGACCTGACGCGGCTGCGCCAGCTCGAGGCCGTGCGGCAGGACTTCGTGGCGAACGTGAGCCACGAGTTACGCACGCCTCTGTCGTTGATCAAGAGCGCCGCCGAGACGCTGATCGACGGTGGAAAACAGGATCCAGCGATCACGACCCGTTTTCTTGAAATCATCGACAAGCACGCGAACCGCCTGACGCTGCTGATAGACGATCTCCTCTTGCTATCGCGGCTCGATTCGGGGCGCGTGGAGTTGAATCTGCAGCCGGTGGCATTGCGCAACGCGGCGCAGGAGGCGCTCGATGACGCGGCGCTCATCGCCCGCGGCCGCGGGGTGACGCTTGAGAATGCCGTGCCGGCCGGCCTCCGCGCGCAGGCGGATCCCGAGCGGCTGCGGCAGGTCCTCGCCAACCTGATCGACAATGCGATCAAATATGGTCGCGCCGATGGTCACGTGGTGCTGCACAGCCGGGCGATCGAGGGGGCGCGGGTGGAACTGGCGGTGCGGGACGACGGCCCGGGCATCCCGCTCGAGGCGACGGCGCGGATTTTCGAGCGTTTCTACCGCGTGGACAAGGCGCGTTCCCGCGAGCAGGGCGGCACCGGCCTCGGGCTTGCGATTGTCAAGAACGTGATCCAGGCGCATGGGGGCGAGGTCCGGGTGGAGAGCACGCCCGGCGCCGGCACGGAATTTTTCATCACCCTGCCGGCGGCGAAATAGCAGAGGCCGGCGCTGACGGTGCAGCGCCCTCCAATCTGTTTTCTTCTGGAGGGCGGGGCGCCGTCCCCGCCGGGATTGGTTCCATGCGCCGACACATTGCCGAAACCGTCACCGCTCACAAGCCTCCTCGCGGGTCGATCACTGGAGCAAATCAGCCGTCGGAGCAGCGACCGCAAGCGGGCGACGGATAAGTCGCGTCCCGCGTTTCCCCCCGCCCTCACCACGACGAGCCGCGCCGCGTGGGCTGCAGCTCACCGCGCGGCAGCGGCAGATCGAGCCGCTCCAGCGCCGCGTCGAACAACAGCCGGCGCTGCTCGAGCGACAGACCCGGCTCGAACACCGCGACCCGATAGTCGCGGAACGCCGCTTCATTCTCCTTTTGCAGGGCAAGGCGGTGGGCGGTGGCGAGCGCCGCGTCGACGACCTCCGGCTTCGTGCTGCCGAGAACCTCGGCGGCGTCGCGCCGGATGCCATTCCACTCGTTGACGTGTTCCGCCATCCGGCGGCCGTATTCCGCCGCCACCGCGCCCAGCTCGGCGCGGACTTTCTCGAGGACCTGCACCTCCTCCTTGAAGGGCGGGGTCCGCGGACCGCGGGCGGGGATGACGACGAATTTCATTCCGTCGTCGTCAAAACGGTACGAGACCCGGACGGGCGCGAATTGTCGTTGGCCGCTGATGGCATCGGCTTTGACCACCGCATCGCGCTGCGTGGTCGCGCGGTCGCGCAGCAACACCGAAAGCCGGTTGGCCAGCACGGGCGGGAGCGTGGAGCGCTCGGCCGGCCGCGCGGCCGGCGGGCTGCGCGCCAGGCCGCGGCGGATGTCCTCGGCCAGCGCGTCGAGCGCGGCAAACGCCGGAGCCTGTTTCCGGGCGAGCGTCTTCAGCGAGTTGTTCAGGAATCCCCCCAAGGCGCCGCCGTCGTAGGCATGGATCGCGTCGTAGAGTTCCTTCTTCAATTGGGATTTTCCCGTTTGATACTCGGCCACCTTGGCCGACAGGTCCGCGCTCAAATCGTCGGGCAGCAGCACGCGCGCCGGCTCGGGGGAGAAAAACAGGAAGGGCTGGGCGGCGGACGCCTTCGCCGCATCGTCGACGGCTGAGAGGAGTTCCATCATGATTTCGCGCAAGAGGCGGCGTTGCGCCGGCAGCAGGCCGTTTTGGTAATAAGAGTAGCTGCGCATGACCGCCGCGATTTCGCCGGGCGAAAACCCGCGCCGGTCTTTGTCGCCGAGATGCCACTCCCGCAGCGCACTCCAGGTCTGACTGCCGACGATCAGGTCCTGCCGCAGCTGCTCGGCGGTCTGTTCGAGCTGGGCGATCTTTGGGGTCTGGGTGCGGGCCAGGGCCTCGAGCGCCTGCTGTCTTGCGGCCGGATCGGCATCGCGCTGCCGATCGAACTCGGTGCGGAGCTCGGCTTGCAGGGCAACCTTGGCGGCGCGGTACTGCTCGAGCTGGCGCCGGAGCTTGTCGTTGAGTGACTTGGTTGCCAGCCGCGTGCTCAGGGGCGGGTAGAACGGCTCGTTGACGAACGGCGCGAGTTCGTCGGGCGCATTCAGGCGGCCGGGCAGGACCACGCCACGCGCCACCGGCCGGTCGAGCGCCGGCGGGATGGGGGGAAAAAAGATCGGCACGCGTACGACTGGCCGAGGCCGGAAGTCTCCCAACGGCGTGTCCGACCCCTGGGCCAGCGCCGGCGGGCACACGGCGGCGGCCAGCAGGATCAGAGCGGCAAGCGTGGCGGGAAAGTGCGAGGGGTAATGCATGGCACGCGAAAGCACGACGCGGCGCGGCGCGGGAGAGGGCGGAGGGAGGAGACGGAAAAAAAGCGAAGCGGGCGGGCGCCGGTTCAATATCCCGCCAGATGGGCAAGATGCACGAGCCCGAAACCGATCAGGGCCGTGACCGGCAGGGTGAGAACCCAGGCCCACAGGATGCGTTCTACGACCCCCCACTTGACGGCGCTCAGGCGCTTCGTTGCGCCGACGCCCATGATGCACGTGGAAATGACGTGGGTGGTGGAAACGGGGATCCCGAGCGTCGCCGTGCCGTACAGGACCAGGGCCGCCGTGGTCTCGGCCGCGAAACCGTGCACCGGTTGCAGCTTCACCATCTTGTGGCCCATTGTGCGAATGATGCGCCAGCCGCCCGCGGCAGTGCCGGCCGCCATCGTAATCGCGCAGGTGATGATGACCCAGAACGGAATCCCCTTGAACTCGGTGATGCGGAGAAACGCGGCCCATTCCGGCAGGTCCTTGAACGCACCACTCTGCGTGCCGGTGAACAGCGCGAGGGTGATGATGCCCATCGTTTTTTGCGCGTCGTTGGAGCCGTGACCGAAACCCATGAAGCCCGCGCTGATCAACTGCGCCTTGCCAAAGATGAGTCCGACCATGCGGGGCCTGGCTTTGACCAGCGCCATCGTCAGCAGGACCATCAAGAGCATGCCGCCGACGAATCCCGCCAGCGGCGAGGTGAACATCGGGAGCACCACCTTGGGCCAGAGGCCGACGTGCGCGCCATTCTTGTCCACTTGGGACCAGATGAGGACGTCCCAGTTGCCGCGGCCCGTGCCCATGGCCGCACCACACAAACCGCCCACGAGCGCGTGGCTCGAACTCGAAGGCAGCCCGAGCCACCAGGTGAAGAGATTCCAGACAATGGCCCCGAGTAGCGCACAGAGCACGGTGACCATCGTGACGGACGCGGCATCCACCAAGCCCTTGCTGATCGTGTTGGCGACTGCGGTGCCCGCGAGCGCACCCACAAGATTCCAGAATGCGGCCCACGCCACGGCCATGCGGGGAGTGAGCACCTTCGTCGAAACCACGGTCGCGATCGCGTTGGCGGTGTCGTGAAAGCCGTTGATGTACTCGAAGACCAGCGCGGCGAGCAGAACGAGCAGGAACAGCGTCATGACTGTAGCAGCGGTCTATGACCGCCGAGAGCGCGGATTTCGGCGGTCATAGACCGCCGCGACAGCACGGGACGTTTGGCGCATCGGCATCACGAGTGCTTCAGCACGATTTGCACGACGATGTTGCCGGCATTGCGGCAGCGGTCGACCGCCTGCTCGACCAGTTCGTAAAGTTCCTGGAGGATGACCAGTTCCTTGGCCTCGTAGGGGCCGTGGTAAAGCTCCTTGAGCAGCGAGAGCATCACCTTGTCGGCTTCGCCCTCCGCGTATTGCAGGCGGTCGTTGGCCTCGCGGATCTTCTCGATGTTGGTGCCGCCGCGCAGCTGCTTCACCATGAAGGCGACGGCTTCCGCCGCCTGCAACATCAGCTCGGCCTGCCGCTCGAACGCCGTGTGGGGCACGCGGCCGGGATAGATCGAGAGACGTTCGACGATCTTTTCGACTTGCTTCGGGATCCGGTAGAGCGCGAAGGAAAGCGCCTCGATGTCCTCGCGCTCGAGCGGCGTCACGAAGGTTCTGCTCAGTTCCTCGGTCATCGTGTGCCGGATCCGTTTCTCCTTGCGGCGCGTGGTGATGAAGTTGTCGAGCGTGCCCGCGATGCTGTCACCGGCGGCGATTTTCTTCAGATAGTTCGCGAACAAATCGACGCTGGCCCTGGCCTCCTCCGCGCCGGCCTCCAGCAGGTCGAAGAACTTGTCGTCTTTGCCAAGGAGTTTTCTGAGCGAGATCATGGTGCTTGTTGAGTAGTGCCGGCGGTTCCGATGGCGAAACAAATCACAAGCGGATTAGCCTTTGCCCCGCAACCAAATCCAGAGGTAGCCGATGCGTTCGCGCACCGCCAGCGTGCTGCGTTCCAGCGAATCGGCGTCCCAGAGCAGATCCCCCCAGCGGAAATCCGGCGTCGGCTTGGCGGAGAAGTCGGCCGGGCAGGGCAGGGGCAACATGCCCGCCCACCGGAACAGCGCCACACTGCGCGGCATGTGCCCGGCCGTCGTGACCAGCGCGAAGGGGGCGTCGCCGACGATCTTTTTCGTCGCGAGCGACTCCTCCTCGGTGTCGTGGGCCGAGTCGATTTGGATCACGCGGCGGCGCTCGATTCCGAGGGCTTCGGCGGCGCGGGCGAGCACGGCGGCATGGCTGGGGTTGTCGCCCACCACGGGACCGCTGACGATGAGGCGGGCGTCGGGCAGCAGGCGCAGCAGGCGCACGCCCTCGACGATGCGCCCAAGGGCGGAGGGGGAGAGCTGGCTTGTGGCCGGGAGCTCCGGCATGTCGCCGTGGCCGCCGCCGAGCACGACGACGAAGCGGCAGGCCGCGAGATTCGCGGGCAGCGGCTGGCCCGCGCGCAGCTCCGGCATCGCGGGGTAGCGGGCCTCCAGCGGCCGCATGAGCCAGACGCTGGCGGTCTTGTGGCTGAAGAGCAGCAACAGCACGGTGCCGGCGATCAACAGTCCCCGCCCCAGCCGGGCGCGCCGCGGCGAGCGCGCCAGCCACAATCCGGCGAACACCAGCGTGAGGCAAAACGGCAGCGGCATCAGCCAGAACGACACGAACTTTTTCAGCCCTAACAAGAACATCGCGTGAACAAAACCGCGCCGCGGTTCCGGTGCGAGCCTCGGTTTTCGAGGTGTCTCATGAATACCTTCCGAGCTGGGCTTCGATCCTGATGCCGCGGGTCGTCATCCGGGCTAATCCGTGCCAGGTGGGGTGCCTGCTGAATTCTTTCGGCTTAACCGCAACGATTCAGTCGAGATGTAGGGGCGTCGCTTGCCGACGCCCGTTTCCACGTCGTAGAG
>JACQWL010000192.1 GCA_016209255.1 Verrucomicrobiota bacterium | reverse complement strand
CTCCCCGCCGGCAGCAAGGACGCCGCCTTCGTGGTCACGCTCCCCGCCGGCCCTTACACCGTCCAAATCAGCGGCGCCAACGCCACCACCGGCCTGGCGTTGGTCGAGATCTATGAAGCGCCGTGAACCAACCGGACACCGGCGGGCCGTGCCGCACGCGACCAGGGAGGCCGGCGCCCCTCGACGGGCTCGGGGCCTTGAGCTTGCCGAAACGGCCACTTGCGCCACCGGCCGGCACATGCGCCCATTTAAATGCTTCCGAAATTAATACGGCTTGTTCCCGCGGGACCGAACGCCTATCCACGCATTTCCCATCGAAGCAATTATGCCCGCCAACGTTGTCGTCCGTCATCTCGTCAAACGCTACGGTGGCGTTGACGTGGTCAAGGGGGTGAGTTTCGCGATCGAGGCGGGCGAGATCTTTGGCCTGCTTGGGCCCAATGGCGCGGGCAAGACCACCACCCTCGAGTGCGTCATCGGCCTGCGCGAACCGGACGGCGGCGAAATGGAGGTGTGCGGGCTGGATGCACGGCGGCAGATGCGCGCCGTGAAGCAGAAGATCGGCGTGGCGCTGCAAACGACGGCGTTGCAGGACAAGATCACCCCGCGGGAGGCGCTGACCCTGTTCGGCTCGTTTTATCGCGAGCGCGCGACGCCCGTCGAACTGCTCCAGCGCTTCGCCCTCACCGAGAATGCCGACGCACGGTTCGACACGCTTTCGGGCGGGCAGCGGCAGCGACTCGCGCTGGCGCTGGCGTTTGTGAACCGGCCGGAGATCGTGCTCCTCGACGAACCGACGACCGGCCTCGATCCCCAGTCGCGCCGGGAGTTGCACGCCGCCATCAAGCGCATGAAGCAGGACGGCCACACCGTGCTGCTCACCACGCATTACCTCGAGGAGGCGGAGCAACTGTGCGACCGCATCGCGATCATCGACCACGGCCGGATCGTGGCGACCGGCGCGCCGCGCGAGCTGGTCGCCCAGTCGAGCGCGATGCAATCGGTCACGCTCGTGACGGTGCAGCCGCTCGAGCGCGAACAGCTCGCGCGCCTGCCGGGGGTGCAGGAGCTGGTGTGCGACGGGGCGACGGCGCGGTTTCGCACGGCCGAGGCCACGCAAACCCTGGCCGCACTCGCGGGGCTGCTGGTCGCGCAGCACAGCGAATTGATCGATCTGCACGTGCGGAAGGCGTCGCTCGAAGACGTGTTTATCGGGCTGACGCGGGAGGACGACCGGGTCGGGCCCAGCGGAGGGCCGTCTGCAACATGAACGGACTCCTCCAGCATCTCGGCATTCTGCTGCGGCTCCATTTCCGGAACAAGATGGCGCTGATCTACAATTACCTTTTTCCGCTGATCTTCCTCGTGGCGTTTTGGGTTTTATACCGGCACGAAAGGATCCCGCTCCTGCGGCACATGGGCGAATTGCTTACGGTCAGCGTGCTGGGCGGCGCGTGTTTTGGGCTGCCGACGACGCTGGTGAGCGAACGCGAGCGCGGCGTGTGGCGGCGCTACCGCATGGCGCCGGTGCCGACGTGGGCGCTGGTCACGAGCACGGCGGTCGCGCGCTACGTCATCGTGCTCACCGCGGGCCTTTTTCAGCTCGCGATGGCCCTCGCGATCGGGATGACCCTGCCCGCGCATCCGTTCGATTTGTGGCTCGCGTTCACCTTCGTGTCGTTCGCCTTCATCGGCCTCGGTCTGGTGATTGCGATGCTGGCGGACACGGTGCCCGCCGTGCAGGCGCTGGGGCAGTGCATTTTCCTGCCGATGCTGATCATCGGCGGCGTCGCGGTGCAGCTGGCGAGCCTGCCGTTGTGGGCGCAGCATGTGTCGGCGTTTTTTCCCGGGCGCTACGCGGTGGAGGCGTTGCAGGCCAGCGTGACGGGCCGCGGATTTTCCGGGTCGCGCTTCAGCCTGCTGGCGCTGGCCTTGATCGGCACGGCGGGCTGCATCGCCGGCGCGAAGCTCTTTCGCTGGGACGCGCAGCAACGCTTCGCCGCCCGGGCGGGCAAGGCATGGGTCGTGCCCGTGCTCGCGGCGTGGCTGGCGGTCGGCTTGCTCGCGGAATCGCGGGGACGGATCGCGATCGCGGTGGACGCCGAGCGACCGGCGGCGCCACTGGCTGCGCCCGTGGCCACAGCGACACCGGCGGTTTCGGTCGTTCCGGCGGCTCCGCCGGCGCCCGTGCCGGTCGCGCCGCCCGCGGCGGCTGCGGCGGCGGGCGGCGCGTCAGCGGGGGTCGCCCCGGCCGTTCCGGCGGCGCCCAAAGCGCCGGCGATTGCCGTTGCCCCGGTGGTTCCCGTGCCGTCGCCGGCACCGTGGACCAAGATTACCGACAAGGACGTTGCCGGCCTGGATTATCGCGTGCCGCCCGACCATGGGGTCGTCTCGCCCTTCGCTTCGCCGGAGGATGAACCGACGGATTTCGCCGCGACGGAGGTTGCCAATGTCCGGAACAAACTGCCGGACTGGCCGCCCGCCTTGGAACCCGACGATGTGCAACGCGTGCGCAACCTCCTCTATGTGGCCGCCGTGCCCGACGCGATTCAGATGCCGGTGGAGAGTTATCTGCCGGGAGTCGTGCTCGAGTACCTCATGGGCCTGTATCCGAAGGACAAACTGGTCAAAATTCTGACGTGGATCGTGTTGAATCCCATGGACGGGACGGTGATCGACGACATCTCCGACCTCGGCATCCAAGGCGCGGCCGGCGACCCGATGGTGGTCCGTGAACGCGCCTACCTGTATGCGATCAAGTTTATCGTGCGGTTGACGGATCGAAAGCCCCGGTGAACCGCAAAATTTCCCCGCGTCTTTTTAAGGCGTGCCGTCTGACGACCGGCATCTGCCTTGGCTCCGGTCTGAATCTCATCGCGGCCGAAAAGAGTGCGCCGGCGCTTTCCGACAGCCGGCCGGCGCTTTCAGGTTCTCCGGCCCTCCAGGGCAAGTTGGCGCAGGCGGATTGGTCCGTTTACCTGGGCGACAAGGGCCGGCGCCAATCCTCGCCGCTCGCTCAGATCGACAAGCGCAACGTCGCGCAGCTGCAGGTGGCATGGACCTACGACACCGGCGAAAAAGGGGAATACCAGTCCAACAACCTTGTCATCGCCGGCGTCCTCTACACCGCTTCAGCCAGCCGTCGCGTCATCGCCCTCGATGCCGCCACCGGTCAGGAGTTGTGGACGTGGGATCCTACCACCGAGCGCGCGGGAGCGGGCGCGCGAAGACAGCGGGGCGTGGCGTATTGGGAGAATGAGACGGGGGGTGAGCGGAGGATTTTTACCGTCGTCGGAAATTATCTTTACGCGTTGAGCCCCGAAACGGGGCTTCCGATCCGCAGCTTCGGGGACAACGGCTCACTCCATCTCGGCATCGGCATGGATCTGGAGGAGACGCCCAGCGTGAGTCTCAATACCCCGGGCGTGGTTTACCAGGACCTGCTGATCATCGGCGCCAACACCGACGCGCCCGGGGCCATCCGGGCGCTGGATGTTCGGACGGGCCACCGGCGTTGGATTTTCCATCTTATTCCGCGTCCGGGCGAGTTCGGCTACGACACCTGGCCGGTCGATGCCTACAAGACCATCGGCGGCGCATCCGCCTGGTCGGGTCAGTCACTCGATGAGGCGCGGGGGATTGTGTATATCTCTAGCGAGACGGCCGGTCCGGATTTCTACGGTGGCGCGCGGCATGGCATGAACCTGTTCGCGAATTCCGTCGTGGCGCTGGATGCCGGCACCGGGCGGCGGTTGTGGCACTTTCAGATCGTTCATCACGATCTGCTCGACAAGGATCTCCCGGCGCCGCCCGTTCTCATCACGGTCACGCACCGCGGGAAACAGATCGATGCGGTGGCGCAGGGCACGAAACACGGGCTCCTGTTTGTCTTCGACCGCGTAACGGGTGAGCCGCTCTGGCCGATCGAGGAGCGCCCCGTGCCTCAGACGGACCTGGCCGGGGAACAAACCTGGCCGACCCAGCCATTCCCGGTGAAACCCGCGCCGTTGATGCGACAGTCGTACACGGAGGCAGACATCTCGAACGTCTCGCCTGAAGCCCAGCTCATGTCTTTGGATCGCATCAAGGTGTCCCCGAACTTCGGGCCCTTTCCGGCGCCCAGTCTCAGGGAGACGATCATGTTCCCCGGATTCGACGGCGGCTTCGAGTGGGGTGGGGCGGCGGCGAATTCGAATGGCATCCTTTACGTCAATATCAACGAGATGCCCTGGATCCTGCGCATGATCGATCCGCGGCGGCCGGATGGCACGCGTGTATCCGAAGGAGAGCGACAGTATATGATCCACTGCGCCGCGTGCCACGGAATCGACCGGATGGGCGACATCCGGGGCGGTTTTCCCTCGTTGGTGGAGATCGAAAAGAGGCGGACGCCCGAACAGGTCAGGCAGCTCGTCACCCAGGGCGGCGGACGCATGCCGGCGTTCGATCGGCTTCCCGAGCGGCAGCTTTCGGCGGTGTTGAACTTGATCCAAGGCGTTGAACCGCCGCCGCGGGCCAGCCGGCCGCCGGGCGTGGGGGAAGCCGGCGGTGGCGGTGCGAGTCCGGAATCGGAAGGGCCGCGTTATGCCTTTGGCGGTTTTCGGCG
>JACQWL010000004.1 GCA_016209255.1 Verrucomicrobiota bacterium | reverse complement strand
GAACCGGAGGAAGTGAAGGCGGCGGCGCGCAGGGCCGCGGCCCATTGCGCCAGCCGGGGCGTGGATATCGCGAAGCTCGCGCTCCAGTTTTCCCTCGGGAACCCTGACATCGCCACGACCGTCGCCGGCAGCGCCAATCCGGACAACATCCGCAAATGGGCGCAGTGGGCGGCCGAGCCGATCGACACAACGCTGCTCACCGAAGTGCAGGCGATTTTCGCGCCGGCGAAAAACCTGGGCCACCGCGAGGGTTTGCCCGAAAATAACTGAATCATCTCTGCTCCTTGCCGCCGCCCAAACCGCCAAATTACACGGTAACCTATTGGGTTACTCGACCCCTACACGGTAACCTATTGGGTTACTCCAACTGAAAATCTCGCCCGCATAGTGAAGAATACTTACGGGGGTGATGCCAGGCACCCATGAAAGCCATCCAGCTCGAAAAGCCGCAGACGTTTCATGCCATCGACATCGCCGAGCCTGCGCCGCCCGGCCCGGGCGAGGCGCTCCTGCGCATCCATCGCATCGGGATTTGCGGCACCGACTACGGTGGTTACCTCGGGAAGATGCCGTTCTATTCGTATCCGCGGATTCCCGGCCATGAACTCGGGGTCGAAGTGCTCGCGGTGGGGGAGGGCGTCACCAACGTGCAGCCGGGCGACCACTGCTCGGTCGAGCCCTATCTGAACTGCCAGCGCTGCTACTCTTGCCGTCGCGGTTTCACCAACTGCTGTGAATCCCACAAAACGCTCGGCGTGATGTGCGACGGCGGCATGTGCGAACGCATGCTGCTGCCGGCGCGAAAACTTCACGTCTCGCGGACGCTGTCCTTCGAACAACTCGCGCTCGTCGAAACGCTCGCCATCGGATGTCACGCCGTCGACCGCGCCGGCGTCCGGGCGGGCGAGCACGTGCTGATCGTCGGGGCGGGTCCGATTGGCCTGTCGGTCATCGAATTCGTGAAAGTAGCCGGAGCGAAAAGCATCGTCCTCGACATCAACGAGGCGCGGCTCGCCTTCTGCCAGAACCGCCTCGGCGTCGATTTCACGATCGCGGCCCGGGGCGACGGTTCCGAGCTGACGGCGCTCGAAACGGTCACCGGCGGCCAGCTTGCCGATGTCGTGATCGATGCGACCGGCAGCAACAAGTCCATGAGCCACGCGCTGAATTACTGCACCTTCGGCGGCCGGCTGGTCTACGTCGGCATCACGCAGCAGGAAATCTCCTTTCTCCACGCGCCCGTGATGCACCGCCGCGAACTCACGTTGCTCGCCTCCCGCAACGCCCTCTCGCGCGACTTCGCGCGCATCGTCCGGCTGATCGAGGACGGCACGATCGACACCAGCCCATGGATCACGCACCGCAGCGGGATTGACGACATGATCGCGGCATTCCCGACCTGGCTGAAACCCGAGACCGGAGTGATCAAGGCGATTGTGGCGATGGACTAATCCCAAATCGCGTTCAAAATGAGACTGCACTTCAGGAATGTAGGAGCTGGATTGCAGGCGATTCCCAACTTTATGACGACGCATCATCGCGCCGCCATTTTGGCGCTTCCGCTTCTCTTGCTGCTGGCCGTGCACGGCCAGAACGCGGCCGCACCCGCTTCCAGCGAGACCCGGCCGTCCGCGGCCGTGGCGCCGGCGGATTACCCGCTGCTAACCCTGCCGCTGAAACCGGTCAGCGGCGAGACCATCGCGCTGATTGGAAACACCCTCGGCGAGCGCACGCTTTACTATGGTCACTTCGAGACGGTCTTGCATCAGCGCTTTCCCGGGCAGCAACTGACCGTGCGCAACCTCTGTCATCCGGGCGACACCGCAGGTCTGCGGCCCCGGCCCGGCACAACCACGCAATGGGCATTTCCAGACGCGGCGCGTTTCAATCCCGACCACCAGACGCACTTCGGCAAGGGCCATTACCCGACGCCCGACGAGTGGCTGACGGAAGTCAAGGCGACCACCATCATCGCGTTCTTCGGTTTCAACGAGTCCTTTGGCGGGCCCGAGCGGCTGGAGGATTTCAAGGCCGAGCTCGCGGCGTGGATCGAGCACACACAGACAAAGGCCTACGACGGCCGGACCGCGCCGCGGATCGTGCTCGTGACTCCGATCGCATTCGAGGATCGCTCCAGCACCTACGATCTGCCGAAGGGCGTCGTGGAAAACGCGCGCCTGGCCGCCTATGCGAAAGCGATGCTCGAGGTCGCAGCGGAGAAACGGGTCGCGGCGGTCGATGCCTTTGGGGTCACACGCGAGTGGTACACGGCTCCCGGCGCGCAACCGCTCACCCGCAATGGCTGCCACCTTTCCGAGGCCGGCTACCGCCGCTTCGATCCGTTCCTGGTCGACGCGATCTTTGGCCGGACGCCGGTCGCTTCGACCGCCGATTACGAGGGCTTGCGCGCGGCCATCGTCGACAAGGAGTGGTTCTGGCTGAACGACTATCGGATGCTCAACGGGGTCCACGCCTACGGCCAGCGCTGGAAGCCCTACGGGGAAAAAAACTATCCGGAGGAAATCGAAAAAATCCGGCAGATGACGCGTTTGCGCGACGAGGCGGTTTGGAAAATCGCGCAGGGCAAGGCGAGCCGGCTGGTGGTCGACGACCGCCAGACCCGTGCGCTCAGCCCGGTCGTGTCGAACTACCTGGGCGCGATCAACTACCTCGAGGAGGCGGCGGCGGCGAAAAAATTCAAGGTCGCCGCCGGCTATAAGATCGGCCTTTTCGCCTCGGAGAAGGAGTTTCCGCTGCTGCAAAAACCGGTGCAGATGTCGTTCGACAACCGCGGCCGGCTGTGGGTCGCCGTGATGCCGAGTTATCCGCACTACCAGCCGGGCGCCGCGCGGCCAAACGACAAATTGTTGATTCTGGAGGACACGAATCACGACGGCCGGGCGGACAAGATGACGGTGTTCGCGGATGGGTTGCACATCCCGTCCGGTTTCGAGCTGGCGCCCGAGGGCGTGTACCTGGCGCAGCAGCCGAATCTCGTGCTGCTGAAGGACACCGACGGGGACGATCGGGCCGACGAGAGCCATATCATCATGGGCGGCTTCGATTCGCACGATACGCACCATTCGATCTCCGCCTTCACGGGCGATCCGTCGGGCGCCTTCTATATGCTGGAGGGACGCTTCCTGCACTCCCAGATCGAGACGCCGTACGGCCCGGTCCGCTGCACGGACGGCGGGGTTTTTCGCTTCGACCCGCGCAGCTGGCGGATGGAGCGCTTCAGCCAATCCGACTATAATAATCCCTGGGGCATCGCGTTCGACCAGTGGGGCCAGAATTTCATCGCGGATGCCTCCAACGGGGCGAACTACTGGCTGTTGCCACTAAGCGTGAACATACCCCACGGCAAGGAGATCGAAAAAGAGGGGCAATTTACGACCCACCGCGTCCGTCCCACCTCAGGCACCGAATTTATCTACAGCCGCCACTTTCCGGACAGCGTTCAGGGCGATTATCTGGTCAATAACACCATCGGTTTTCTTGGCACCAAGCAGCACACGGTGGTGGAGGACGGCGCCGGCTATTCCGGCGAGCTGCGGCAGGATCTGGTTTATTCCGCGGATCCGAATTACCGGCCCTGCGATCTGGAATTCGCGCCGGATGGCTCGCTGTACATCATCGACTGGCAGAACGCGCTGATTGGGCACATGCAGCATTCGGCGCGCGACCCGAACCGCGACGTCACCCACGGCCGAATTTATCGCATCACTCATCCCGGCCGGCCGCTCGTCGCGCCGCCGCACGTGGCCGGGGCGCCGATCGCCGCGCTCCTGGAGAACCTGAAGCTGCCCGAGTTCCGCGCCCGCTACCGCACGCACCGCGAGTTGCGCGGCCGCCGCGCCGCCGAGGTGATTCCCGCCGTGAAGACCTGGGCCGGCCGGCTCGATCGCGAGGCGCCGGACTACGAACGCCATCTGGTGGAGGCCCTTTGGGTCACCTGGGGCCAGGGGCAGGTCGACCCGAAAATCCTCGAACTTTCCCTCGCCAGCCCGAAGCACGAAGCGCGGGCGGCGGCGGCGCGCGTGTTGCGGTACTCGCATGCGCAGGTCGCCAACAGCACGGCGCTCTTTCTGAAGGCGGCGGCGGACGATCATCCGCGGGTTCGGCTCGAGGCAATGGTGGCGGCCTCGTGGCTTGACAATGCCGATGGCGCCCGGATCGCCCTCGAGGCCATGCAGGCGCCGGTCGGCAAGTGGATGGGCCACGCCCTTGACGCCGCGCTGTGGACGCTGCGCGACGACATCGATCGCCTGGCCGCATCCGGAGCGATCGATCTCGCGAACAACGCCGTGGCGCGCGATTACCTTGCCGGCAAGGTCGACTTCCGACCGCAGACAAAAGCCGTGGAGCCCGAGCTCACCAATCTGTCGGCGGAATCGATGGATCTCTACCGCGTCGGCAAGGAGGTCTATCAGCGCGATGGCCACTGTGTGACCTGCCATCAGGCCGACGGCAAGGGACTGCCGAATATATATCCGTCGTTGAGCCTGAACGAATGGGTGCAGGGCGACGAGGAGCGGCTGATCAAGATCGTGCTGAAGGGCCTGTGGGGTGACATCGAGGTCGGCGACCAAAAGTTCGAGATGAACAAGGGGGTGCCGCCGATGATCGGGTTCGGGCCGATGCTCACGGACAAGGAGATTGCCGGCGCCCTGACCTACGTTCGCCAGAGTTTCGAAAACAAATTGCTGCCGGTGAAGACCGAGACGGTCACCCGGGTGAGGGAGCAAACCAAGGACCGGGTGAATTATTACACGGTCGAAGAGCTGATCCGGGAAAATCCGTTTCCCCCGAAACTACGCGGGAGCCCAACACCGGCCAAAGAAGGAGCGGATCCCGGCGCGACCAGGAGCAGGTGAAGACGCTCCTTGGAGGGGCGTCGCCTGACGACGCCCGCGGACGCTGGCGATCGCTGCGCCGGAGCTTGTCCGTCCTCTGGCGTAGTCCCGCCGACGCCTGGGTGAGCGTTTCAGACCACCAAGCCAGCGACCACGTTCACCGCCGAACAGAAATGAATGACCAACCAATAACCGCGGAACGCGCGGAATACGCAGAAGCGGAAAAATCGGGGGAAGGGATATCCGTCATTTTTCCCGGTGGTCCGCGCGGTCCACGGTCAAGTGGTCTGCGGTATTTCATTCGGCCTGCCCGCCTCGGGAAAGTTGAACCTCACCGTGCCCGGAACCTTGTTGGGGATCTCGACGGGCCGGTGGCGCGGCGCACGCGAAACCGAACGCGACGGCCGTCACTACGGCGGGGAACCGCGGCGAAAGCTGACGATGGCGACTTACGTCGCGATTGCGGGTGGAACTGGATCGCGAGGTCCACGCTGCCGGTGGGAAAGTCGTCCGCTTTGCATCGGGCGCGCCGAGAATCGCGCGCCGGCCGAAGATGCCGCCTCGCTCAGCTATCGTTTTCGATGATCGGGTGGATGATCCCGATCGCCCGGTCAGAGGCGCGCTGGATCATGATGTAATAGCTGTATTGGACGCCGCCATTTGCCACCGGCGCATTATAATTGGTCCACTTGTCGAGAATCTTGTAGGTCGCATCGTCCGGCTTGCCATTTACGATATCGAAACTGCCCCGCCCGCATTTGTCCACGATCGTGCCCGTTGCCGGGCCCTTCACCGCAAAACCGAGGGCATAGTAGGTTTCGGTTACGTTAGCAGGCGGGGCAATCGTGAACCACAGATTCTGCGGATTGCCCTTGACGTGCAGGATGTTGTTGGCGTCCAGCGTAACGCCGTCGGGCGGGTTTGCGCCGAGCGAAATCGAGACTGCGCAGTATCGCGTTCCAGCAACTATTGAGTCAGTGTCTTGGAAGGACGTGACAGTGAGGGTGATTGAGGCCGGCATGATTTTCCCTTGTTTTTTATTGTTGGTGACGCTGACAAAAATACGCGGGGCGTGGCGCGGTGAGTATGATTGCGCCCGGCTGCATGACTTCGATCCGGATGATCTGGACTATTGGTTTCGATTGCGAGCGGAAGCTGGCGGGATCGGCGCCGCGGGCCACGGCTCGAACGGCTGATAGCCAAAACGCTGCAGCCGCTCGATGAGGGCGCGGCTCTCCTCGCTTCGGCCGAGATAAGCGAAGGCACGCGCGGCCGGATCCAGCAGCCGCCAGTCGCCCGATTCTTTTGCACGCATCCCGACGTCATCCAGCGCACGCTGCCAGTTGCGCCGCGCCGCCTCATCGCCCCCGGAGCCGGTGGCGGCGATCCGACCCGCCACAACGCAGGCCTGTGCAAATTCGGCGAGCGCGATGTCGTCTTCGGGCGTGGCTCGGATCAATGCGTCACCCAATTTCAGCGCCTGCCCGACGGCGGCAGCGGCATCGGCGCGACCCGCCGCGCGGCGCAGATCTGCCTCCAGGCTTCGCGCCGCCGCCAGCCGCAGGACGTAACCCCAATCCGACGGCTCTGCCGCGGTGAGGATTTCGAACATGGCGCCGGCATCTTCGACGAGTCGGGCGGCCGCCGGCGCGTCGCCCGCCGCGCGCAGCAACCGCGCCTGGTAAAGGCGAATATTGGCCGACAGCTTCTGCCAACGCCGGTTTGAGGGATCCTGCGCCATTAGCGGATCGTTCAGAGCCCGGGCGTGCTGTAGCAACTCGAGCGCTGCAGACCGCCCGTTCGTGATCGACAGCAGGCCGGCGCGAAAAACCATGGAATCTGCCAGCTTGAACCGCCACCGTGGGTTCTTGGGGTCGGCCGCCACCAGCGTCTCGAGCTGGCGGCTCTGCGCCCCATACCGGGCGGAGGCCTCTGCGAACTCCCCGCAGCGCTCGGCCACATTGCCCAGCCATGACGCGGCGTCTGCGACCGTAAACCGGAGTTCCAAATCGTTCGGCGCCGCCGCCAGCAGGTCTTCCCATGTCTTCAGCGCCGCGAGGAACCCTGTCCGAGCCTCGGCGTATTTCCGGCGATCGATATCCAACGTCGCGAGGACTTGATGGCCGGACGCCAGTTCTTTGATCCAAGCTTCCCGAGCAGGATCGAGCGCCACCAGCGCGGCGCCCGTGTCGCGGTAGCGCGTCAGCCAGTCGCCCGCGGCCGTCAAGTTGCGACGCTTCCAGTTCACGAAGCCGATTCCGAACTCCGCCTGCCCCCGCTCGAACAGCATGCCGCCGTTGCCCGGGTGCCGCGCGGCCAGCGCCGCGGCACGCTGGAAGGCGGCCAGATACGCCCGGGCCGCTTCGGGGTAGCGCGCCTCGTCCATCCGGTTTTCGCCGATCTGCGTGAGCGCCTTTGCCTGGCGCGCGAGCGCCGTGTCGGTCAGGTCGCGCGGGTTGAGCGAATCGAAATACGCGATCGACTTGTCGCCGACGGCATCGAGCAGGCCGAGCCGGCCGAGTTTTTTCAACTCGGTGCGAAAATCGCCGAGCATGAACGTCAGCACATCTTCTGCCTGCTCCTGGCGGCGGCGCGCGTCGTTGCGGGCGATCCAGGCTGTCGCCGCGAGCCAGAGCGTGAGTGCCATGCCGAGCATCGAGCTGGCGGCGATCAGCGTCATGCGGCGGTGGCGCCGTTGCAGTTCGCGTTGGCGCAGCTCGTCGAAACCCACGCCGAGCAGGCCGGCTACGAGTCGCACGAACGCGTCCTGCCGGCCGTCGGCGTGCGGGCGCGCGTCGGCGGCGACGACCTCGGCCGGCGTGGCGGAAAGCAGGCCGTCGGCGCCGAGTTCGCGCCGCAGCGCCGGCGAAAAACAATCTTCGTCCGAGCCCGCGGCCTTCGGCTCGCCACCGACGATGAAGGCAAACACGCCGGCCCCGCCGTGCAGCCGCTTGAACGCCACAATCTCCTCCTGCACCCACCGCGATTTCGCCGACGCCGGCGAACAAATCACCAGCAGCGTCGCCGATTCGCGCAACGCCGCGCGGATCGTCTCGCTGAGATCGCTGGTGGTCGGCAGTTCGTCGCGATCGCGAAACACCGGCGCGATGCGCGGCCCCACCACGCCGAGCGGTGCGGCCTGCCCGTGAAACCGCGCCGGCACGCGGTAGCCTTCGAGCCGGCGCATTAGCCAGTGCGCCCACGTCGTGTCGGCGTGGCTGTAGCTGATGAACACGCGGTAGTGCCGGGCCGCGGGATCGTTTTCCGCCGCGCCGAAAGCCATCGGCGCGCGCGTATGCATGGGATGGGAGCCGATGCTCATTCGTCGATCACTCGATTGTGAAGAAGGCGGACGCGGGGAATTCGCAGGCAGCCGGCGCTTTCGTCCATCGGAGCTGGAATGCGGCCAACGGCGACCCGGCCGCCATCAGAGGCGCCGACCGCCTTTCTGGCGAGTCCAATGATTGCCGCTTACTTGCCAATACCGTCACGCGCCGCCACCGCCGGCTTGCCCTGCACACCACCCGCGCGAACCCGCGGACGTTACCGTTTGCCCCCGGGGATTTTTTCCTCTGCCCGTGGCTTCTGCACGAAGACTTGCGTCGGCGCACCGTTGTCAGCTCCGTCGAAAAGCAACAGTACGCTAATCGATATATCGCTTTCAGCCCATACCAGCAGACCCTCCGCCTTGCCGCCCGCCGGGGTCGTTATATCGCCCACGTTCACGGGTGTGTGACCCGGCCCGGGCCAGAAGTACAACGCGAAACCGTGGGCCGCCGGCGTCGCGTCGTCACCGGACATCGAAGCGCCGGCGATCAGCAGAAATCCGTCGCGAACCGTCGCGAGGTCGCGCACCCCGCGCCCTCCGCCCAAAGGCAACTCGTGGCGGCGCAGGGCTGGGGCGTTGCCGCTGAAGAGATCGCGCGCATTTATTTCCAATATGAACGCGTGTCCGTCCCGGGTCGGTGCGCGCAGACCGAAGTAGAGCGTGCCGTTTTTCTCCGCCAAACCCTCGATGTCCAGCCCGCCCTCACTGGCCGGCCGGTCGAGCGCGCCTGTGAGCACAGGGTCGGCCGCGATGAGCGGGCGCAGCGTCGCTCTTGCGATCTTGTCCCTTTGGATCTCGCGAGTACGCGAATCCACCGGCAGGCGGAAAACCCAGGCGCGATCCGGACCGGCCGCACCCGACTTTCTGGCGACGCTGTGCGATCCCGCGGTGTAGTAGCAAGAATCCTGGGGTGCAGCGGCGATGGCTTCGAGGTCGAGTTCCGGTTTCGCCCCGGGCAGCAGGTTTAATGGTTCGCCCACTCGCAATGTTCGGATGGCGGCATCCAGCCGAAAGGGCTGCACGGCGCGGGTCTCGTCACTTACAAGATAGCCCGCATCGCCGGAGAGGATGGCGGCCCCGCTCACATTGTCGCCCTTCCTGATCTTGCCCTCGACAATCCACCGCTCGCCGCGGCCTTGCAGGGCCCAGCCTTCGGCGGCGTTGGCGTGGGCAAACCATGGGATCAGGGCCGCGAAACCCAGGATCAAGTCGCGACATGGGCGGGGAATGGCGGTCATGGGAGTTTGCGATACCTGCCATTGAGGAGATCGGCAAGAAAGCGTTCCCACCCATTTTCCGACAACTGCCCGAAAACAGACGCGTGCGGCCGAGTGGGATCGCACCTTGCCCCACGGGCGTTCGTCGCCCATATCTGCCTCGTGAATCCGACCGACGCTTTCGAAAAACGCCTCCTCCTCATGGGGCGCATCACCCGTCTGTTCCAGGACCGGGGTTGGAGTCTTGTCGTTGTCGGCGGTTCCGCCCTGGAGTTCTACACCGAAGGTCAATACCTCTCCGGCGATATCGACGTTTGCCGCCAACAAGGCCAAAAACCGATTCCGCCAAACGTTGAACGGGACGTGATGCTGGCGGTCGGCGCTGTTTCGACCGGAACGCGGCGGCAATGGAAAATCGGGGACATCTTCATCGACTTCCTCGGCGAAATCGAAACGGGCCGGGATCCGGTATTCCGCCATCTCGAAACCGCGGATGGTCCGGTGCAGATCATGCCGGCCGAAGACGTGCTGGTGGAGCGCGTCTTCGTCGCATACAGCCGGACGCCGCCCGAAACCGTCGCGCTGGCCGCCGCGAAAAGAATGGCCGCCGCCGCCGTGGCGATGGGCGCCGATTTTGACTGGGATAAGACGATCGCGTTGGCCAGGGGCGCAGAGTACGGCATCGAGCAACCCTTGCGCGATCTCGTCGCGGAAATCATCACCCCGTCACCGCTCTCGCCGCCGGAAGACAAGGAGGGCGCGGAAAAATGAAAACGAGCTGGACTTGGAACGAATGGAAACAGGAGCGCGCGGCCAGGCGCGCCGCGAGCGACCGCGTAGCGCCCGGGCCGTGCCGCCGAAGCGAAAGCAGCTCCGACCGGCGCTTGCGCCGCGCGTTCGACGGACAACGCGGCCCGGACCTTTCGCGATCCACCCCACCCAAACAGCCGGTCGATGCCCGGTAACGCTGTGCGCTTCGCTGCGCCGCAGCATGCGCCACCCGCGGAAGGGAAGCGAGGATCCTACCCAGACGGCAGCTCGATAACCGCTTTGATTCCGCGGCCGTTTGGGCCCGGTTCGAGGATGAGTTTTCCGCCGGCGTTCCCCGCCGTGGACCGGGCAATGGCAAGTCCCAGCCCGAGCCCTTGCTGGTCGCGTGTCCCCCGGCCGAATTGCGTGAACGCGGCCACTCCGGCGCGTTCCTCGGCCGTCATGCCCGCACCTTCGTCGGTGACCTCGATTCGGTAGGTGCCGTCGACTCGCCGGCCGCTCACCGCGACCGGCTGGCCCGGGGCGGAAAAATGAAAGGCATTTTCGATCAGTTCGCCGACGGCGTCCGCCAAATACGCTTCGCTGAGGGGAACGATGGCGGCTTCGCACTGGACCACGAGGTCCGCTTCCCGCCCGGCGCATTGGGCCGTGCGCTCCGCCGCGGTCGCGACCGCCGCGTCCGCTTCGCAGCGATACGTGCCATTCGGATGCGGTGTGATTTTCCGTCGCTCGAGTTCGAAAAAGCGGATGAGTTTCCGCGAGAGCCTTTCCTGGCGTTCGGCGCCGGCACGGATCAACGCCAGCACCTCCTTGAGCTGGTCCGGGGCGATCGTGTCCGCCTCCGCTTCAAGCAACTGCAGGCCGCCGAAAACGCCGTTCAACGGGGTCAGCAGTTCATGGGACCAGTCGGCGCCAATCTGCCGGTGCTTTTGTTCCACCATTTCCTGCACGCGCTCGCGCAACGGGCGCAGCCGGCGGACCCGCGCGGCGATGGCGTCGAGGATGTCGCGCTCGCTGAAGGGTTTCGTCAGGTAATCGTCGGCGCCGAGGGACATGCCGCGGCGCTGGTCGTCGCGGTCGGCCCGGGCGGTGAGGAAGATGAAGGGGATATCGCGGCACTGCGGAAGGTGCTGGATGGCGCCGATGACTTCGTAGCCGTCCATGCCGGGCATCCCGATGTCGCAGAGGATCAAGTCGGGGCGGCGCGCGGCGAGTTTGACGCCTTCACGGCCGTCGGCGGCAGCGAGCACGGTGTGACCGTTGAGTTCCAACAGATCCTGCAAGGTTTGCCGGATGGCGAGTTCGTCTTCCACAATCAGGATATTCATGACGCGAGGAATGGAGAGCTGGAGTGGGGCTTGGAGTTCACGGGCAGTTCGAACCAAAACCGGGCCCCGCCACCGGCCGGGCTGACGACACCGACCTGACCGCCGAGTTTTTCGACGATGCGGCGCACGATCGAGAGGCCCAGGCCGTGACCGTTGGCCCGCACGGTGGCGATGCGGGCAAACGGCACGAATATCCGCTGTTGCGTGGCCTCGTCGAGGCCGGGCCCGGTGTCCTCCACCCAGAAGCGCGCCGAGCGGCCGCCGGGGCGGATTTCTCCACCGAGCGTGATCTGCGGATCGGATCCACCGTATTTCACCGCGTTGCTGATGTAGTTCACCCAAACCTGGGTGACCCAGGGCGCGTGACCAACGGCGGCAGGCCAAGTGTCGGACTGCCGGATACGGGCGGGCTGCCGCGCGAGGAAGTCTTCCAGGCGATCGAGCGACTCGGTGACGATCGCCGCCATGTCGAGGGGACCGGGAACGATGGCCTGGCGGCGAACTCCGGTGAGTACGAGGAGTTCGTCGATGATGCTGGTGAGCCGGCTGGCGGAACTGGCGGCCTCGGTGAGGTGGTGCCGCATGGTCGCCTCGTCGGTTTTGCCGAGCATCATGCCGGCCAGTTCAAGCCGGCCGTTGAGCGTGGCCAGCGGGTTCTTGAGGTCGTGCGCCACGGTGTGGGCGAAGGCGTCGAGCTCGTCGAGGAGTTCCTTCTTCTCCAGCCGGGTGGCGACGGAGTGAATCACTTCGTCCTCGGTGAACGGTTTGGTGATGAAGTCGGCGGCGCCGAGCTCCATGCCGCGGCGGGTGGCGGCGCGGTCGGCCTTGGCGGAGACGACGATGACCGGCACGGTGCGCAGGGTGGGGTCGGCCCGGAAGGTCTCGAGCAGTTCGAATCCCGTCATGCCCGGCATGGACAGGTCGGTGATGATGAGCGAAGGCGCGTGGCGCCTGGCGGCGTCGAGACCCTCGATCCCGTTGGTGGCGACAACGGTGCGGAAGCCGTTCAGGTCGAGCAGGTCGACCAGGGTTTGCCGGACGGCCTCGTCGTCTTCGATAATCAGGATCGTGGTGCTGTGCAGGGGATTCATGAAGGACATGCGGGAGCGCTGAGGCGGGGAAAGACGAGCGTGAAGCGGCTGCCGCCGTCTTCGGCAGGGCTGACGGCGATCGTGCCACCGAGCATCTCGGTCATGCGTTTCACGATGTTGAGCCCGAGGCCGGTGCCCTTGATGTTGCCGACGTTGGAGCCGCGTTCGAAGGGCTCGAAGATGCGCGTGAGATCGGCTGGCGGGATGCCGATGCCGTGATCCTCGACGACCACCTGCACCCCGCTTGCGTCCTCTGCCATCCGCACGCTAACGAGCGTGCCGGCGGGCGAATAGCGCACGGCGTTGCTGAGGAGATTGGAAAAGATGTGGTGCAGCAGGTTGAGGTCGCTGACAAAGGGCGCGGGCTCGCCGGGCGCGTGGAGCTCGAAACGGTGCGCGTCGCGGTCGCCCACCCGGATTTCCTCGACGACGTTGCGCACGAAGTGCCGGAGGTCGACGGGCACCAGCCGTACTTCCATGCGTTTCGCGTCTACGCGGTTCAGCGTCAGGACATCGTCGAGCATCTCGGTCATGCGGCGCAGCGAAGAGTTGATGCGGTCGAGCAGCTCCTGACGTTTGGGGGGTGCGAGGCGGTCGAGGTGGTTGGCCAACAGGCGGGCAGAGCCCATGGCAGCAGCCATCGGGGTGAGGAATTCATGGGAGGTGACGGAGATGAAACGGGTCTTCATCTCGGAGACCTGGCGCTCCTTCTCCAGCATGGCGGCGGTCTCGGCCTCGAGGCGCTTGCGCTCGGTGATGTCGCGCACGAAGACGACGAACTCCTCCGGTCCGCTGGGCGCGGCACGCAGCTCGACCGGGACGCTGCCCCCGGGCGAGGCGATCTCGATCTCGGCCGTGACCGTCGTATCCTGCGCCAGCGCGCGCCGGCCAAGCTGCCGGCTGGACTCCATGAGGTCGGCGGTCGCGGAATCCCGAGGAGCCCAGCCTTCGTTGCAGGCGAGGGTGGCGAGGCCGGCCGAGCCGTGGGCGCGTTGGCAATGAAGGACGGTGCCGTCGGTGCGCAGGCGCATCACCATGTCGGGGATCGCCTGCAGGAGGGCCTGCACTTCGCGGTTGCGGGCGGCGAGTTCGGTGGTGCGTTGGGCGACCTTTTCTTCCAGTTCGGCATTGAACCGCTCCACGGCCGAAAACGCCTCGCGTCCGCCGAGGCCCAGTCCGATCGTGCGGGCCACGCTCTCCACCGTTTCCCGTTCGTGTTCGAGAAACGCCGCCGCGCCAGGCACCGATCCTCCCCGGCGCACATACCCGACGGTTACCGTGCCGGCGGACCGGCCATTTACCGTGACGGGCGCCGACAAACCGTCGGTCAAAGTGCCCTCGGCACCGGCGCGATACGTGCGTCCGTCGATCTCGATCACCGCCTGGGCATCGGCCATCCGGCGCATGGCGGCGGGGAGGTTCTTGACGACGGTCGACAGCAAGTCGTCGCCCTGGAGCTCCTGCCGTTGGATCGCGAGCGAGACGGCGTGCAGGGTGCGCAGTTCCATCAACGACTGGCGCAACTGCGCTTCCCCGCGTTTGCGCTCCGTGATGTCCTCTTTCAAGGCGACATAGTGGGTGGCGGGGCCGTCGGAGCCGAGGACGGGTGCAATCACCGCCAGTTCCACGTAGATCTGGCCGTTCTTCTTCCGATTGTGGAGCTCGCCGCGCCACACCTGTCCGCGACTGAGCGTCTGCCACATGTCGAGGTAGACTTCCGGCGGCGTACGACCCGACTTGAGCATCCGGGGGTTTTGCCCCCGCAACTCGTCGATCGTGTAGCCTGTCACCTCGCAAAACTTCGGATTGACGTATTCGATCGCGCCCGAGAGGTCGGTGATGACAACGGAGAGCGGAGCCTGTTCGATCGTGCGCGACAGCTTGCGCAGATTCGCCTCGGCCTGCTTGCGCCGGGTCTGGTCGCTGAAGACCAGCACCACCCCGGTGACGCCACCGTGCTCATCGCGAATCGCCGCGGCGTTGTCGACGATCGGCCGTTCCGTTCCGTCGCGGGCGATCAGCAGGGTGTGATTGACCGGCTCCGCATTCACGCCCTCGCGCACGACCTGCTCCACGGGATTGGGGACCGGACCTCGAGTCGACTCGTTGACGGAACGGAAGACCGCATCGAGGTGTTCGCCCACTGCGTCCGTTTCGGCCCAGCCGGTGAGGTGCTCCGCGACCGGATTCATCTTCTGCACCCGGCCCAGGGTATCCGTGGTGATGACTCCATCGCCGATACTGTAGAGGGTGGTGCGCAGTTCGGCGGTCTGCGCCTCGAGACCGGCCCGATGGTGTACGACAAAAGCGGCGTAGGCGGTCAGCACCGTGGTGAGCAGCAACCCCCAGAGTGCGGTCTCCCATCCGGCCCGCGAAGGATAGGTGGCCAGAAACGCCGGCCCCGGGCGCAAGACCAGGCCGAAGGATTTGCCAAATTCGAAAATGGGGAAGACGGCGGTGTCGCCCATTTCCGGGTGAATCAATTTTCGGCGGGCGAGGGCGGATTCGTGACCCGTCCGCTCCCGACTCGATGACGGTGCGAGGTGCCGTAACGGCTCGCCGGGCTGAACCTGATAGAGGTCCACCAGCGGGGACATGTCATCCAATGGCCGGCCGGACAAGCCGGCACGCAGAAAGGAATCGGCCCGCAGGACCACGAGGGCAAAACCGCGGAACACGCGCGCTGGTGGAACGCCGGAGAATACGGGCTGGAACACCAGCAGGCCGGCCGACTTTTCCGTCTCCATGATCAGGGTCACGGGATCGGTCATCGTGGGCAGGCCGGTATGCAGCGCCGTTTCCAATGCCGCGCGCCGCACCGACTCTGCGCCATGGTCATAGCCCAGCACGGATTCATTGCCGGCCAGTGGTTCCATCAGCCAGACCGGGTAATGCACCTCCCGCCGGACGGCGGGTGCTCGTCGACCGTCGGCCCCGCGCTGCCAAATGAGGAAATCCGTCAATCCGCTGGCCCGGGCCGTCGTCTCGAGTGCCGCCGTTTCCGCCGCCGGCACGGCCGGAACCCAAGCCAGAGCCTGGATCGCCTGGATGGAACCTTCCCGCACGATGGGACCGGCGAAGGCGCGAAACTCGTCGCGACTCATCTGCTGGGCGCCCTGACAGAAGCGGCTCAAAGCGCTAAGCTGATGGTTCCGCAGATTCTGGAATGCATCCACGATGCGGCTGGCGTGAGCGTCGGCCAGTTGCCGGAAGATCCGGCGCCTCGACCGCGTTGCGCCGTCGAGGACCGCAAGGACCATCACGAAAGTGAGGCCCAGCCCGCAGATGGCCACGATGCAAGGTTCGGCATGTCGCAGGCTCGCCTGTCGTTTCGCCGGCAGCCGATCGCGCCAGTGGAGCACCCACGCGCCGCCACAGAGCATCAACGCCAGCACGCCGACCCAAAGGGCGGTGACGTTCCGTTCTCGCGCCAGCGCGGCGAGCCATTCGGCGGCTTCGACGTCCAGCCCGATTACCATCAGAACCTCACCCGTCGCCGGATTGAGCACGGGCGCAAAAGCCGAGACGAACGTGCCGTATTCGTCGGCGACGGGACCTTCGGTGAAAGCCTGGCGGTTTTGGAAAATGGCGCGGGCCGCCGCCGTGGGTTGCTTGAAAACCGTGCCGGGAGGCGAGGCTTGGGGATCGTCTTCTGCATACGACTCGGGCCCGAAAACGAGCGCATCGCCCCTCCGAGCCAGACTATAGATGCCGCGGCAGTGAATCACCGTCTGATACGCCATCATTTGCACCCGCAGCCGCTGAAAGCGCGGCTCGCGCTTGTCGGCGGGGGTAAAGGTCAAGTCGCTAACTTGATCGGCATTGATGGTTCGGGCAATCGCAGTGGCCTGACCGAGCAACTGGTCGCGCAGGTCGCGATCGATGGCGTCGACGCGCCATTGAGCTGTCCAGTAACCGCCCGCCAGCAGTCCGACGGCGATGACCGTGAGAATCGCGCCCCACGTGCGGCGGGCGGGGCGGGTGTGTGGGGCGGAGGGCGTCATGGCGGGGTGGACTTCGCGAAAACGGCGGCGGCGCGGAAGAACGTGCCGGCTGCGGTCGGCGAATTGAAACCCACGTCGATGCGCACCCGCAGCGCATCGGCGGCTGGGGCGCTGCTCACCAGTGCCCGCAGCCAAGCAGCCCTCCGCGCGGTTCCGCCCGCCCCACGACGCCCGGACCCGCTCACCACTGAGTTCGGTTCAGATTGGCGGTTCATGGTCGCGGAACATGTAGGAATCGGATTGCCGATTTTTCAGTGTTCATTGTGCGCGGGGATGCCTCAACAGGTGCAGGTTAGGGTGGATCAGGAGATGGCACTCATCATTTCTTGCCAAATACCATGCGGCGACTGTGGGTAACAATACTACCGACTTGAACATCGGGCTAATTGGCGGCACGGGCTGCGACGAGAAAGCGCCGGTGGCGTTTCGCCTGAACGGTGGCACGCCGACCGGCAAGGCGATTCATTCCCTTGCCCGATTCCGCCCGTTTTGCGCGATTGAGAATATTACGGAGGGCACGGTCTCCGACGGAGCCTTCTGCTGACTCACGACGAGCGAACCCGCGCCGGCTTCACGCCGACGTGAGACCTGACAGCGGTTGCGGCGCACGAAGTGAGCCGGCGCACGCGCACGGTCATCGAAGGCGTGCCGAGGACTCGAGCCCGGCAAGGTCCTGCCGCGACGAATCCCTTTGTTCTGACCAAAGAATTCCGGCGCCGAGCAGAAACACCGACCACGCCACCCACGCCATCCACGCCGCGGTTCGGGCGCTGTCGGGGGAAGTGGCGACCGGTGCGGCCGCCGGCGCTGCGTTTGTCCCGGTCGCCACAAGCCGCGCGGTGGCGATGCGGCGGCGTTCGGCGCGCCATGCCGGCAGCGCGCCGGCCGCTTGCACGTAAAACGCCAGGGACGCCTTGCCGTCGGCCGAGCGCACCTCGTGCCAGCCCGGCTGGGCGGGCCAGTAGATGGCTTCCGCGCGGGCTGGTTCGGCCGGATCGCGGGCGCAATTGAGCGGAATCGCGGCCGAGGCGCCTCGCAGCCCTGCCAGCGCGGTGGCGGGCACCGCTTCCGGCGCGCCCACCCACGCGAGTTGAATCGCTTCGCCAACGAAAAGAGGCGCGCCGCCTTTCTCCAGACTCCAACGGCCGGGGCCCGCGGCCGGCGGACGGGCGATCGCCGAAAGGGTCTCGGACCAATACGCGCCGAATATCTCCGGGTGTCCGCCCTGCGGCCAGCGCCATGTGTCGATGAGCAGCGAGCGCGCGACCCAGCCGTGTCCGCGCCGCATGGCGGCGCACAGCACGCGGCCCTGGGGATCGCGCGCCAGCCAGCGCATCAGTGGCGCGGGGACAATCTCCGCGGACAGAGTCGCGACCGGTTCGGCGAGGTCCATGCCTCCGGCGAGACGCAAGCGAACGAGCCGCGGTTCATCGTCGCCGGCAGCGCTCCTCTCGTCCCCGGCAAACGTCCACGGCGCAAAGAAGGGTCCGGGTCCCGGCGCGGCTGTTTCGCCCACGAGGAGCAGGCCGAGGCTGCGGTCACGCACCGCGTCCTCGAGCGCCG
>JACQWL010000191.1 GCA_016209255.1 Verrucomicrobiota bacterium | reverse complement strand
GGGGTCAACGGCAAGCTCGAAATGGATTTGAAGAAAGTGATCTACGGCCGCGACTACGTGATCGGGGGGATCCGCGGTTCCGCGGTCGTCACGGATACGCGCTTCGCCCTCGATAGTCTGGAGGGCAAGTTCAAGAACAACCCTTTCAAGGTGAACGCCGGCCTCACGTTCACCGCCCGCCAACCACAGCCCTATGCCCTCACGGGAAACGCGAACGTCAGCAACCTCGACATCGGCGAAATCCTCCGTGCCGCGAGCCCCAACGAGAATCCCGCGTTGGAGACGAAGGTCACGGTCGCGGCGAAATTGAACGGCAACGGGCCCACCCTCCCGGGTCTCGTCGAGAACATCTACGGGCAGTTCGACATCACCGGCAGCCGGGGCGTCTTGCGGGCGTTGGGTCGGAAGGGCCAGACCGTGGGCGCCCTCTCGACGATCGTCGGGTTGATCGGCGCGGCACGCGGCTCGGATACCACCGTCGCCGCGGCCGAGTTGGCGGCCGAGTTGAACGAAATGCGCTTCGACAAGTTCACCATGCACGTCGACCGCGGAGCGGATCTGAATCTGAAACTGACGTCGCTGGAGTTTATCTCGGCATCGACCCGCGTGACCGGCACCGGGGGCATCACGAGCCAGCCTAAGGTCCCGATCGAAAACCAGCCGCTGCGGGTTCAGATGAAGATCGCCGGCAAACAACATATGGCGACTGTCCTCAACAAAGCCGGCCTGCTCGACGGCAAACAGGACGATCAGGGGTATTACACCATGAACACGTCCTTCGAACTCGGCGGCACTCCGGCGAAACCCGATTCGAGGGATCTTTGGCGCATCATCGGCGAAGCCACCGCCCGCGCCCTGCTTCGCTGAACGGTAAGGATGCGGTTGCGATGTAGGGGCGTCGCTTGCCGACGCCCGCCGCACGACGTGTAAACGGGCGTCGGCGAGCGACGCCCCTACAGTCACCAATTAGTTTGCCCGGCTCAACGGAAAATTGGAAGCGCACCCCGCTCGGGCGAGCCGGATTCCACTCATCCGCCCGCCAGTCTCCGCTGCGCGGAAAACACGCCGCGCAAACTTTCGCTCAGTTTATCCTGCACCGCCTGAAGCTCGCGGTAGCGGACCACGTTCGCCTTGTCGGGCAGACAACGTGTCTCCTCCTTCAGCGCGACCACGCCGTTCGTAAAATCGCTGATCCGCGCCCGCCGGTTCCCCTCCCGCAGGGCGACACACCATGCGGCCTGCAGCGCCCCGCCTAGGGCGGCACCCTCCTCCTCCATCATCCCGACCACGGGCACGCCAAAAATGTCCGCCATGATTTGCCGCCAGACGGCGGACTTCGCGCCGCCGCCGGTCAGGCGAATCTCCTTCGCCTTCACGCCGAGATCGGCGAGTCGTCGCAAGCCGTAGTTCATCCCCATCGTCACGCCCTCCATGGCGGCGCGGGCGACATGGCCGGCGCTGAGCGTCTTGTTGTTCAATCCCAGGAGCACGCCCGAGCCATCCGGCACGTTGGGCGTGCGCTCGCCGGCAAAATACGGCAGCAACACGAGTCCGCCGGCGCCCGGCGGCGCGGCGGCGACCGCCGCCTCGAGCGCAGCATGGTCGTAACCGAAGAGAGCGCACACCTGCTCGGTCACGGTCGTGACGTTCATCGTGCAGAGCAGCGGCAGCCAGCCTCCAGTTGACGAGCAAAACGCCGCGATCTCGCCCTCCGCATCGACGACGGGTTTGCTCGCGAATGCGTAGATTGTCCCGCTCGTGCCGAAACTCGCGGAGATCACGCCCGGCGACACGTTGCCAGTGCCGATCGCACCCATCATGTTGTCGCCGCCGCCCGCGCTCACTACGAGGTCGGGGGAAAACCCGTAGTGCTGCGCCAGCCCGGGTCGCAGCGCGCCGGCCGCCACGTGCGAGGCAGCCAGCGGCGGCAGCCAGTCTGCGAGATTTGCGTCGATGGCCTTGATGGCCTCGCGGGACCATGTCCGCCTCCGCACGTCCATGAGGGCGGTGCCGGACGCGTCGCCGAATTCCATGAAGTAATTTCCCGTGAGATGGAAGTTGAGAAAATCGTGCGGCAGGAGGACGTGACGCAGCCGCTTGTAGTTCGCGGGCTCGTGGCGTTTCAGCCAGAGAATCTTCGGCGCCGTGAATCCGGGGAGGACGAGATTGCCCGTCAGGCGAATCGCCGCCTTCGGTCCGCCAAGTTTCTTCGTGATGACGGCGCATTCGGCGGTCGTGCTCGTGTCGCACCACAGCTTCGCCGGCCGGATGACGGCGCCGTCCGCATCGAGCGGCACAAACCCGTGTTGCTGCCCCGAAACGCCAATGCCGCGCACGCGCACCGGATCGATTTTCTGCGCCACCTCCAGGATCACCGCATCGAGCGCCTCGACCCACTCCTGGGGGTGCTGCTCCATGTGACCGACCGGCAGCCCGTCGATCAACCGGTGGGGCGCGCGCGCCTCGGCGATCACCGTGCGCGCCTCGAGGTCGAGAACGATCGCTTTGACGCTTTGCGTACCGGAATCGATGCCGATGAAGAGGGACATGAGCGTAAGTTTGGAACCAGTCTCAACCTTCGGGCAAGTCCCGAGGCATGGGCTATGGCTGTAGGAGCGGCTTTATGCCGCGACCTTGTCAAACCGTCGCGGCATAAAGCCGCTCCTACAGCCAACCAACATCGAAATGATCATCCAAGTAACGCGGTGCCTTCAGCCCGCGCTCGGACCAATCGGGATATTCGAAGCGCGGGCTGAAGCCCCGCGCTACCCCTGACGCGCGTCCCCATATCGCCTGTCCCCGTTTGTCTCGGCGGCGTGCGAAATATCCGGCTACCGAGAACCCGTATTGTTGGCCTTGATCGCGTCGAGGAACTCCACCGGCGCGAAATCGTCGGTGAGCACGCGCGCCGCCCGGATTCGATTCGCCGGCAGCGCGCCGTGTTCGCGACGGATCGCGTCGAGGTCGAGCCGGCCCGCGAACGGCGGACGGTGCAACAACTCGGTCACCGGCCATTTTGTCGGATCCGTGATCACCGGCTGCCGGTATTTGACGGCACAGGCGATGACGTTGCCGCGGCCCTCGGTTTCAAAGAGAACGACCTGCGGGAAAACCGCCTGGATGGTCTTGACGTCCGAATAGTAGAGTTCGGTCGTCGCATGGAGATTGCTGACGAACACGCCGCGTTCGCCGAGCCGCGCGGCGCACTCACGATAAAACTCCTCGGTCTTGAGGTGCGGCGGCACGAAACCCCCGCGGAACGCGTCGAGGATAATCCAGTCCCAGGTCTGCTTGTCGCGTTTCACGAACATGCGGCCGTCCATCAGCACGACGGGCGTCCGGGCGGTGGGCTTGAACTCGAGCCGGGTTTCGCACAGTTCCAGCACCTTGGGGTCGAGTTCGACCGTCTGGAGGAGCGCGTCCGGATAGGCGGCGGCAAAGAGCCGGTGGAAGCCGGCGCCGCCGAGTCCGATCATCATCACGCGCTGCGGCTGCGGCTGGAAGAACAACGCGGCGTAGAGCGAGCGGGTATACGCCACGACCAGCCGCTGCGGATCGCTGAGATCCACGGCCGACTCGAGCGCCTCGATCCCGCGCGAGCGGGCACGCAACTCGACAATCGAGCCCCGCTTCTCAACCGTGAGACTGTTGTAAATCGTGTCAAAATGCTCGATGTAATCGCCGGCAGCGGCGGCCCGCGCCGTCAGCGGCAGCAGCAGCCCAATCAGGATGCGAAGGAGGGAAGGGTTCATGCGGAAGTGGGGGGACGTAACAACCGAACCAGGCCGGCCAGGCTCGCCACGGCGACGGCCAGCCAAACATAGAGCAGCGTGGAGACGCGGAAATGGGGAATGAGCACGAAGGCCGTGAGCATCACGCCGGCAATGTTTCCGAGGGTGCTGGCGCCATAGACAATGCCCGATGCCTTTCCCGGCGGCGTGCCGCGGGTGGCAAGGAACTGAACACATTGCGGCCCAAACGAGGACAGCGCGGTCACCGGCAAAAAAAACAACCCCAGGCACGACACGAGCAGCGCCGTACTCATGGCGGGAAACGCCAGCTCAATCTGGCCGAGCAGCGTCCGCCCGAATGCCGCCGTGAGAGCGAGCGTCAGGACCGCCAGGGCCGCGCCGATCAACTGGCCCCGGTTGCGCTGCGCCGGCGCGAGATTGCTGATCCAGCCGCCGACCATCGACCCGAGGCTGAACGCGGCCAGGAACGTCGAGATCAACCAGGCCCACACGATGATCGAGGAGCCGAAATGCGGATTGAGCAGCCGCGAAGCCAGGAGCTGAAAACCCATGCTCAAGATGCCGAGGGTGACGACGACGGAATAAAAGGCGAAAATCAACACAGGGGTCGGAAAGTGCTCGGCCCCAAAAACAATGTCACCTCGAAAGTCACCGGCCCCGCCCCGCCACGAATTCCATGCCCTCCACCGCGCCGAGCAGCTGCTGGTAGGGCTCGCCGCGAAAATCATCTGCCATGAGGCTGACGTCGACGAGCACATCCGATGCGAGCCGAATCTTGCCCGTGCTCATCACCTTGTAGTTCCCTTTCTGCGGAGCCTGCCCGCGGAGGTCGGGATCGGTGAAACTGCAATAAAACCCGTAACCGCTGCTGAGCGCGAACTCCTTCGCCACGGCCTTCTTTTCCACCGAGCCCTCGGCCAGGCTGCGGCAGTCGGCCTCCACCCGCAGCTTCAGGCGCGATTTTGTGTCGAAACGGTCCCCTTCGGGAATCGAAATCGCGATCGTACACGACGCGTTCACCTCCTCCCTCTTCGGCGAAATTGTCATCGTGCCCTGCCGGGCGAAATTCGTCGTGTCGATCCTCCAGTCACCGGGCAGATAAATCGTGAGCCGGCCCCGCGAGCCAAGATCAAGGGTCTCGGATTGGGCGCAAAGCGAAACCGCGGTCAGCACGAGCAGGGCAAATGGATTTTTCATCGGGTGCGACAATAATGGCGCACCAACATGCGCGCCGCCACGGGAAAAACAAGCAACGACGGCGGCGACAGCGCGCCGCCCTCCAGTCTTGAATCCCGTGGAGGACGCTGCGCCGGCAGCGCCGTTCCACTTGTTTCCCGTGGTTGAAGGTGGAGCGGCTTGTCCCCAAGCCGCTGGTTTGGACCGTCTCAGCATCTGCTGATAGCGCGATGCGGACATCACGCTCCACCTCGAGCGCGTGGCACCTGGCATTGGCGCGCGACGACACGCCCGCCCGGGCGCAACCGCGCCCTACTTCGGGAACGGCTGCCCGCCGAACTCACGATAAATCTTCTCGGCGTGCGCGTTGAGTGAAGCCGGCACATAACGCGCGATATTCGGGATCTTCTTCAACTCCGCCGCCACGTCGGGCAGCGCGGCTTTGACCTCGGCGGGCGAACGGCGGGCGTCAACCCGCGCTTTGATCCGGCGCTGCAGTTCGACGAAGTAGCTCTGCTGGTCCGCGACGATCTCCGGCCCGCCGATCGGCCCGTGGCCAGGGCAAACTTTCTCCGCGCCGAGTCGTTTCACCGCTTCGAGCGTCTTGATCCACGCGGTGACATCGCCGTCGGCCAGGTAGTTGTGCGGACCGTTCACGCACGCGTCGCCGGTGAAGAGGATTTTCTCCTTCGGCAGCCACACGAATCCGTCGCCCTTGGTGTGCGCCACGCCGAACCAGCGCAGCTCGACGCGCCTTTTGCCATCGTCGAAAAACAACTCGCGTGGAAACAACAGCGTCGGCGGCTTCAGTTTCGACTCGGCCACGTCGGGGCGCTTTTTTGCCGCGTCTTCCCACCGCCCGGGCGCGCCACCGAAGAAGCCTGTCTCGGCGGTCTTCATCTCCGCGAGCACACCGTCGTTGGCGACGATGGTCGCGCCGGCATCGGCCCACAGCTGGTTGCCGTAGGCATGGTCGCCGTGGTGGTGGGTGTTGAACGCAAAGCGAATCGGCTTGTCGGTCGTCTCCTTGATCCGCGGCAGCACGGCGCGCGCGCCTGACGGAAAATTCGCTTCGACCACGAGCACGAAATCGTCGAACACGATCCAGCCGTTGTTGCTGTGCCCGCGCCGGATGTCGCCTTCGTGAAAGTAGACGCCGGGCACGACGGTCTGAACGGTGTTGATTTGGGCGGACACGGCGCCGGCGGAGGCGCCAATGGCGCACGCGAGGATGCGGAAACGTAAGAGCGCAGTCATGGGGCGGGTCGGGGTAGTGCGGACCATAGCACCGACGCATCTCGCGCCAACGAAAAAAACGGGCTGCGCGTGCTGCTCTTCGCCGATCCGACGAAGGCCAACATCACCGTCAACATCACCTGCCTGGTCGGCTCGCGCCACGAGGATTACGGCGAAAGGGTTACAAGCCCGAGGAAATAGAAGCCGCCAGGAAGAGCTGGCTCCAATCGCGCCAGGTGAGCCGCGCGAACGACGCCGAGCTCGTTTCGCGCCTCGCCAGCCACCGTTACTGGGGCCGCACGATAGCCTTCGATTCCAACCTCGAGAAAAAGATTGCTGCGCTGACGCCGGAGCAGGTGCAGGCCGCGATGAAAAAACACCTCGACCTCGCGCAACTGAGCATCGTCCGCGCCGGCGATTTCATGAAGGCGGGCGTCACGTGGTGACGCCGGCGCACCGCCGCGACTGTTTTGATTCCTCTTCGTAGGGCCACCGCTTGCGGTGGGCCGCCCGGGAGCCGGCACCTTCGGCGTCGCTTTTCCAAGCAGGCCCTGCGCAAGCGCAGGCCCTACTGGGCCGCTGCAAGGTGTCCAGATACCGTGAAGCGCTCCGCAACAACGGCCGCAATTGCCTTTGACCGAGCTTCGCCCGTACCCTTAGCTCGCCGCTCCTTTTCTCGCCTCACATCCATCGCCATGCCCGCCAACCCGACCATCATCTACACCAAGACTGACGAAGCGCCCGCGCTCGCTACTTATTCCTTCCTGCCGATCATCCAGGCTTTCACGAAGCACTCGGGCATCGCGGTGGAAACGCGGGATATCTCTCTCGCCGCGCGCATTCTCTCCGCCTTTTCGGACCTCCTGCCCGCCGAGCAGCGCGTCGCCGACAACCTCGCCGAGCTCGGCGCGCTCACGCTCAAGCCCGAGGCCAACATCATCAAACTGCCGAACATCAGCGCTTCGGTCCCCCAGTTGGTCGAGGCCATCACCGAGCTTCAGGCGCACGGCTACCAGCTGCCCAATTTTCCCGCCACCGCCGCGACCGACGCCCAGAAGGACGCCCGCGCCCGCTACGCCAAGGTCCTCGGCTCCGCCGTCAACCCCGTTCTCCGCGAG
>JACQWL010000180.1 GCA_016209255.1 Verrucomicrobiota bacterium | reverse complement strand
GGCAACGGGTATTCAGGGCCGGCCGTCGCGAATGGCAGACTCTTCACGCTCGCCACGCGGGAAGGGAGCGAGATTCTCCTCGTGCTCGACGCCAACACGGGGTTATGCCGAATCCGTGTTGGTGGATGGCCAACAGATCCTCTGCACCCCGGGCGGATCCAAGGGGGCCATGGCCGCTCTCGACAAGATGACGGGCAAGGTGCTCTGGCAATCGAAGGAATTCACCGATCCCGCGCACTATTCATCCATCGTTCCCGCCCGGATCAACAACACGCCCCAATATGTCCAGCGAACAGAAAAAAGCATCGTGGGAGTCGCAGCGAAGGACGGCAAGCTGCTGTGGCAGACGTCGTTTCCGGGCCGGACCGCCGTGATTCCAACACCGATCGTCAAAGACAACGAAGTTTATGTCACGGCGGGTTATGGGGCGGGCTGCAAGATGGTGCGAATCGGCCCTGGCAACAAGTTGACCACGGTTTATGAGAGCAAAGTGATGAAGAACCATCACGGCGGCGTGATTCTGGTGGGCGATTTTCTTTACGGGCACGGGGACCCCGCTTGGGTGTGCCAGAACTTCAAGACGGGCGCAGAAGTCTGGAATCACCGGGCCTTCGGCAAGGGCGCTATTGGCTACGCCGATGGCATGCTCTACTGCCTTGAAGAAGGCAGCGGAACGGTGGTTCTGGCGGAGGCGTCGCCCAAAGGGTGGAAGGAACACGGCCGGTTCAAGCTCGATCCCCAGACCAAGATTCGCAGTTCGCGAGGTCGGATCTGGACCCATCCCGTCATCAGCAATGGCAAGCTGTATCTCCGGGACCAGGATCTGATTTATTGCTTCGACGTCAAAGCGCAGTAATCGCTTCGGGCGCCTCCTCGCCCGAGCCCAAAACTCCTCCTCCATGCTCCCGCTCTCCGGCTGCCGGCCTCTGGCTTCCGGCGCCGATTATCCGTCGGTCCGACCGCCCAACCACCGGCGATCGCTTCGCCGGAATCAAGGGCAGGGAGGTCGCATACGATCCCGAAGTCATGTTTTTCGCCAACATTCACGCGGGTCAGGGCGAGGAAACTCTCGGGCGCCACGAGAAAGTGCTCGCGCCAAAACCGCGCCAGCACCTCGACAGGCTCGGTGCCCTGAGTCCCTCGACAGGCTCGGGACCCTGAGCTTGCCGAACGGGCTCGTCGGACGGGCGAGCTGGCGGCCTACGCGTACGAAATCGCCGCGAAAGACCATGGCACTGTTGGTCATGGCCGGCTGCTCTCTGCTGGCTTCGCCCGGCCTTCGGGCCCAGAATCCGCTGCCCGGCACCGCCGCGCTCACCGCCAGCGAAGATCTGTCTGCCCAGATGATCGCAGGAATCGGGCATTTTCTCGAAAAGGAAACGGCGCACGCGGAGGAAAACCGGGCCCCCGCAAAAAACCTCCCATAATCTCCAGACTTCAACACCCTCGCCCAACCAGGCCAATGCCAGCTTCGGCCCCTCCAACTCCCCTCACATGAAACCAACCCTTCTGCTCGCGTTTTTCTGTTTCCTCGGCGTGCACCTTGCCGGCGCGGCCACCGCCGCCAAGCCCAACATCCTCCTCATCGTCAGCGACGACCAAGGCTGGCCGGATCTCGGCTGCATCGGCGCGAAACCGATCCAGACGCCGCATCTCGATCGCCTTGCTGCCGCCGGCGTGCGGGCGACCAATTATTACGTCACCTGGCCCGCCTGCACGCCCTCGCGCGGCAGCCTGCTTACCGGCCGTTTCCCGCAGAGAAACGGCCTCTACGACATGGTCCGCAACGACCTCGTCAATTTCGGGCACCGGTTCACGCCCGAGGAATACGCCGTCTCACCCGAGATGACGCTCGGCCTCGACCCCCGCGAGCGCACGCTGGGCGACGTGCTGCGCGGCTCGGGTTATCGCACCGGCATGGTCGGCAAATGGGACATGGGCCAGGCGCGGCGCTACCTGCCCCTGCAGCGCGGCTTCGATTTTTTCTACGGCCACGGCAACAACGGCATCGATTACTACACCCACGAGCGCTACGGCGTGCCGTCGCTCTTCGCCGGCAACACCCGCACCGAAGCGGACAAAGGCACCTACGCCACCGACCTGTTCAAGCGCGAGGCGTTGCGCTTTCTCCGGGAGAGCGCCGGCCGCCCGTGGTTCCTCTATCTCGCCTTCAACGCCCCGCACGGCGCCTCTTCCTTCGCCAGCGAAAAGCGCGGCGAGCGTGCGCATACCGGGGTGCAGGCCCCTGAGCGCTACGTCGCGCCCTATCGCGGCAAAGTCGCCAACGAGCGCCTCGCCCACTACTACGGCGCGGTCACGTGCATGGACGACGCGATCGGCGAAATCATCGCCCACCTGCGCCAGACCGGGCAGGTCGAGAACACGCTCGTCATTTTCATGTCTGACAACGGCGGCAGCGGCAACGGCGGCAACGCCCCGCTTAAAGGCCAGAAGGGCACGATGTGGGAGGGCGGCCTGCGCGTGCCCTTCGTCGCTGCGTGGCCGGCCCGGCTTCCCGCCGGCAAAGTCACCGATGAATTCCTCACCTCGTTGGAGATCCTGCCCACGTTGGCGCGGGCCGCCGGGGCCAGCTCACCGGCCGACGTGAAACTCGACGGCTTCGATTTCGTTCCCGTGCTGCGGGGCGAACAAAAATCGCCGCGCACGGAAATGTTCTGGCACCGCCGGGCCGACAAGGCGGCGCGCCTCGGCCAGTGGAAATGGAGCGAATCGGGCAACGGCGGCGGCCTCTTCGATCTGAGCGCCGACCCCGGAGAAGAACGCGATGTGTCCGCCGAAAAACCCGATGTGCTGCAGCGGGTGAAATCCCGCTGGGCCGCCTGGCGCGCCGAGATGGACGCCACCGAACCGCGCGGCCCGTTCCGAGACTATTGAACGCCGGGCGGCCCCAAACTCACGACCATGAAACTGCACCGCACGGCACGCCTTGCTCTCGCCGCCGCCGTCGTCACCGCGTTCGCCGCTGAACCGGCGAAAAGCACCTCCGGTTCAGCCGTCGCCAAGTCCACCAAAAAGGCCGCGCCCGCTCCCCTGCCTTTTGTGCCGGCCTCCACCGGCCTCGAGTTCATCGACACCAGTTTCGAAAACGCCTCGCCCGTCTGGTACGAACAGGCGCCCGATCAATCGATTCTCGTGTACCTCATGTACGATCACGAGCGCGCCTCGCCCAACCGCGCCGCCGGGCACGTCCACATCCTGCTCCAGGCCAAACCGGGTTCGAAGCTGACCCTCGAATTCAAGAATCTCGAGAATGTCTACAACGGCGCGAGAGGCTCGATCGCCCGCGAAGTTAGGACCATGGTCATTTCGGAGGACGGTCGCACCTGGAAAGCCGTTCCGCTCGAGAGCCTGCCCGGCGACCGCATCCGCCTCGCCGTCGAGATGCCCGGCCCGCGGCTCTACGTGGCGCGCATCGAACCGTACCGGATTTCCGACCTGGACACCTTTCTCGCGGCGATTCGTAAAAACCCGCTGGTGCACATCGCCCCCATCGGGCGGACCGTGCAGGGCCGCGAACTGGAGCTGGTGCGCGTCGGGTATCCGCAGTCGCCCTACCGCGTTTTCCTGCGCGCGCGGGCGCATCCGTGGGAGCCGGGCGGCAACTGGGTGGTGCAGGGGCTGGTCAACCGCCTGCTCCGGGGCGACGCCGACGCGCAACGGTTTCTCGAGCGCACCTGCGTTTACGTCATGCCGATGGCGAACAAGGACGGCGTGGCGCACGGCCGCACGCGTTTCAATTTTCAAGGCAAGGACCTCAATCGCGACTGGAACCGGCCCGCGGACACGCGCCATGCCCCGGAAAACGTCGCATTGGAAAAGTGGCTGGAGGGGATGATCGCCGCCGGCCAGAAGCCGCACCTGGCGGTGGAACTGCACAATGACGGCAACGGCCGGCTGCACATCAGCGGCGCGCCGGTGCCGGAGCTGGCGCGCTACCGCGAACGCATGGTCATGCTGGAGGCGCTTCTCCGGCGGCACACCTGGTTCACCGAGGGCTCCACCAATCCCGCCTTTCGCAATGCCGGCACCCTCGGCGACGGCTGGCTGGAGCGCTACCAGATCGACGGCGTGGTCCACGAGTTCAGCAGCAACTGGATTGCGGGCCTCAAAGACTACCCGTCCGGCAAACACTGGGAAACCTACGGCGCCAATCTGGCCACGGTGTTTCACGAGTACTTCGGAACCATCAAGCCATGAGGACGGCATCGACCTCCTCGCCCGCATCGCCGGGCGCCAGCCGGATATTGCGCGCACCCTTTTCTGGCGCGGACGCCGTGCCGACTCGACCTGGAAGGCCGTGCGCGACGGCTCGTTGAAATACGTCGTGCGCACGGTGGCGGGCGCCACGACCGTCGAGGGCCTCTACGACCTCGACGCCGACCCCGGCGAACAGCACGACCTGCGCCCCGGCCGCCCCGCCGACACCGCGCGGCTCAGCCGTCTCCTCGCCACCTGGGAAAAGGAAGTGGCGCCCGTGCGGTGAGAAACTGGCGGGGCAGTTTCCTGTCGCGGCGCTCGGTGAGCGCCGAACTTCCCGGGAACGGCGGTCACAGACCGCCGCAACAATTTTTCAGACTGACACATTTCCGATAAATGAGCGCGCGCAAGCGCGCTGCCTACCGGTCACGGAGTTGCGCGACCCACCCACACCCGCCCCGCGCACGGGTCGACTTCGCGGTGATCCGGGATTGATCCGGGTAATCCGCGGTCATTCCCTGAAGCGATGCGAAACCTGATGGAAGAGTCCATGCGCTGGTTCGGCCCCGCGGATTCCGTCACGCTCGACGAGATCCGGCAGACCGGTGCGACCGCCGTCTTCACCGCGCTGCATGAAATTCCCTATGGCGAAGCCTGGCCGGCCGACCTCATCGCGGAGCGCCGCGCGGCCGTCGCCGCCGCCGGCCTTGCCTGGCGCGTGGTCGAGTCGATTCCGGTTTCCGAGGCGATCAAGACGCGCACCGGCGACTTCGCGCGACACATCGAGAACTACCGGCTCACCCTCCAGCGCATCGGCGCCGCCGGCATCGAGGTTGTCGTCTACAATTTCATGCCCGTGCTCGACTGGGTGCGCACGGACCTCAGCCACCGCCTGGCCGACGGCACCGAGACGCTGGTCTACGACCCGAAGAAATTCGCCGCCTTCGATCTGTTCGCGCTCCAGCGACCTGGCGCGGAAGCCGACGGCACGCCGGCGCAGCGCGCCGCGGCGCACAACTACTGGTCGGCACTCGGCGACACCGGCCGCCACCACTTCATCCGCCAGACGCTCGATCTCTTTCCGGGCGTCCGCCTCAACCTTTCACTGGATGATTTCCGCGCGATGCTCGAGCGCTACACGCAGATCGACGCCACGCGCCTGCGGCAACATCTGCAGCTTTTCCTCGAGGCCATCGTCCCGGCCGCCGAAGCCGCTGGCGTGCGCCTCGCGATCCACCCCGACGATCCGCCCTTCCCGGTCCTCGGCCTGCCACGCATTGTCTCCACCGAGGCGCAGCTGCGCGCGATTCTCGGCCTGGTCGACTCACCGGCCAACGGACTCTGCTATTGCACGGGCTCGCTGGGCGTGCGCGCTGACAACGACCTCGCCGGCATTGCGCGCCGCTTGGGCCCGCGCATTCACGCCGTGCATTTGCGTTCGGTGCAGCGCGAGCCCGACGGCGTCTTCTACGAGGCCAATCACCTCGAAGGCAGCGTGGACATGCCCGCTGTGGTCCGCGCTCTGCTCGAGGAACAGGCCGCCCGCCGGCGCGGGCAGCGCTCCGATTGGCGCGTCGCATTCCGCCCCGACCACGGGCATGCGATGCTGGACGATTTTCGCCGCCCGCCCCCCGCGTGTCCCGGCTACCCGCTGATCGGCCGGCTCCGCGGCCTCGCCGAACTTCGCGGGCTGCAAGTCGGGTTGTCCGCCGCCCTCGACGCCCGGGGAGTTGACACGGCGCCGCCAAAGCCGGACTAAGATCCCTCTGTCCGACTCTCCCCGAACGAAGACCAATCAGTGAGAAAATTCATGCGTAAAGTAACCTATTGGGTTACTCTGTAATTCCGCGGTTTTGGCGGAAGCAAGTCACAGAGCAGTTCCAGCCCCCTCGCCGCCCGCGCCACGGTCATGTCCGACACCGACCCCGCCGCAACGATCTACGAGCAACTGGCCGCCCTCGCGCGCGAGCGCACCGGCTTCGTGTTCGTCGTGCTGGTCGACGCGCTCGGCAGCACGCCGCAGGACACCGGGGCAAAAATGCTCGTGACCGCGACCGGACGGCACGCCGGCACGGTCGGCGGCGGCCGCGTCGAGGCGCAGGCGCTCGCGTTCGCGCAGGAGCTGCTCGCGAAAAGCGATTCCGCGCCGCGCTTCGTCAACTGGAGCCTCAAGGGCGACGTCGGCATGACCTGCGGAGGTTCCGTGAAATTTTATTTCGAGCCGCACCCGGCCGATCCGGTCTGGCCCATTGTCATCTTCGGCGCCGGCCACATCGCCCAGGCGCTGGTTCCCGTGCTCCTCCCGCTCCGCTGTTCGCTGACGGTCTGCGACGCGCGCGCCGAGTGGCTCGACCGGCTTCCGCGCTCCGATCGATTACGCGTCATCCGGCACGACACCCCCGCCGATCTCGTCCCGACGCTGCCCGCCGACGCTTTCGTGCTGTGCATGACGCAGGGCCACAAGACCGACCGCCCCATCCTGCACCGCGCGCTCGCCGAGGGCGATTTTCCCTTTGTGGGCGTCATCGGCAGCGCAGCGAAGGCGACGGTGCTCCGCGAGGAACTCATCGCCGCCGGACTGGCGCCCGCGCGCGCCCAGGAATTCCGCTGCCCGGTCGGCCTCGATTTCGGCACAAATCACCCGCACGAAATCGCCCTGAGCATTGCCGCGCAGCTCCTGACCGAGCGCGATCGCCGCGCTGAAAAACGCGGTTGAGGTTCACCGGCACGCCCGTCACAAGGACGGCCGCCACAACGGAGACCCACCCGTTCAGTTCAACCCGTCCCCCTGCCCATGAAAAAGTTCCTGCTCGCTCCCGCGCTCGCCGCCCTGGCGATGTTTGTCTTCGGCGCCATCTACTGGATGAGCCCGTACCCCTACAAAGCGCTCGGCCGCGTGGCCGACGATGCCGCCGCCGGCGCCGCGCTGGCCAAAATTTTCCCCGCTACCGGCGCCTATCTCGTACCCGGTCCGTTTGGCGACGAAGCCAAGATTGCGGAACTCATGAAACGCGGGCCGATCGCCCAGGTGCATTTTGTCGCCAACGGAATGCCCATGATGGATCCGCTGCAACTGGCGAAGGGCTACGTCCATGAGTTCATCATCTGCCTGCTCCTGGCGCTGCTGCTCGAAAAGTCCGCGCCGCTGTTCCAAGCGTGGACGTGCCGGGCGAAATACACCGCCATGCTCGGCCTGCTGCTCGCCCTCTACGATTACGGCCACGCCATCTGGTGGCACCACTCCGTGGCCTGGGTGACGATGCAGGCGCTCTATGATTTTCTCGCCTTCGTCGTGGCCGGTCTCGTGCTCGGAAAAATGCTGGCCCCCAAGGTCGCCGCGCCCCCGGCAGTGCCGACGGCTGGCTGAGGATCTCCGCGTTTCGCGCCGGCCGCCGTGCTGGACCCAGGGTCTTTCCGGTCAGTTTGAAACCTGTAGCGCCGCTCTGTGACCGCCGTCCTCGGGAAGATCGGCGCTCATAGAGCGCCGCTACAGGAAACCCGGTTGTTTCCTGCGCTTGCGCGGAACACCAGGCTGCCCCAACGTTCTGTTGCTCCCTTCATGCCTCGCTCCGTCATCCTTTCGCCCCTGCTTCTGACCGCGGTGTTCGCCGCCGGCCTCACCTCCGGCAGCCCCGCGCAGACGGCACCCGCCCAATCGCCGGTCCTGAACCCGGCTCCGGCGGAGCAAGCGCCTTCGCCCGCGCGGAAGCGCCCGCGCGCCATTTCGGCGGACGTCGCCGCACAGCTCGCCGCCACGATGCCAAAATACACCCCGCCGCCGCCCAAACCCGAGCCGAAACCCGAGGAAGAACAGGTGGACCTGCGCGACATCGACAAGCCAAAGAACACGATTATTCGACTCCCGAAATACGTCGTGCAGGAACCGAAGCCGCCGGTTTTCAGCGAACGCGCCATCAGCACGAAAAAGGGCCTCACCGATATCGCGATGCGGCGTTACATCACCGAGGCGGACCGCGCGCTCAACCGTTTCACCCTGCCCCTTTTTGGCATCTCGGCGGAAGCCCGCGCCCTCGCCATGTATGCGGAGGACGAGCGACTCAAGAACATGGCCGATCTCGACGACGCCGCGAACACGGTCAGCAAATCCGACGCAGCGGCCGGCGTCTACGTCCGCCGCGAAGCGCAGAAAACCTACCTGCGCTCGAGCGATTTCGGCTGGAATGGCGGCAGCCGGAAGTGACGCGGGCGGGCGGTGACCTGGCTGCCCGACACCTCCTGCCGCGGCTGACGTCGCAACCCGCCGGAGGCGGGCAAGCCAAAGAAGCAGATTTTTTTGACACAGAGTTCCCAGGGCGGCGGAGTCGCAACCAAGCGAACCAAGGCAGTTTTGGAACATCGAGTAGAATGGAGGCGCGAATAATGTTTAGGTCAGTGACTTCCGACGTGTCCGCCCTTTCGGGCATC
>JACQWL010000005.1 GCA_016209255.1 Verrucomicrobiota bacterium | reverse complement strand
TCAGATGTGTATATGTGACAGGTCGTATGGCGGGCGTCGGCAAGCGACGCCCCTACGCTTACCAATTAGTTCGTACGGCCCAACGGATGAACGTGGTCCGACTGCATGGATACTGCCCAAGCCCCAGCCTCGAATCAAAAGATGCGGGGGTTCAGGCAATATTCGACCAGCGTCCCCGGCCTGAATCGGCTAGCCTGCCGCCGCCCGATTCGCCGTCGCCGCGATTGCGTTGACCGGCCCCTCTTGGCCACCCCAACCGAAAATCTCCCAGCAGCCACCATCACACCCAGCATGAATCCGCCAACCTCCTCCAGCGCCCGTTCTTTTTTCGCCCTGCTCTTGATCGCTGCGACCATCACCGGCTCCTTCGGCGCGGACGCCGAGCCCGAAGTGGACCTCAAGCAACTCCCGCGTCTGCCGGCCGTGGCGGTCGACCAGGCCCTCTCCTCCTTCCAGGTCAAGCGGGGCTTTCACCTCGAGCTGGTCGCCGCCGAGCCGCTCGTGCGCGATCCGATCGAAATCTGCTTCGATGAGAACGGCCGCATGTTCGTCGTCGAGATGATCGACTACTCCGAGATGCGGGACGCGAAACCGCACCTGGGTCGCATCAGCATGCTGGAAGACACCAACGGTGACGGCCGCTTCGACAAATCCACGGTTTTCGTGGACGACCTGCCCTGGCCGACGGGAGTCTTTTGGGCCAATGGCGGACTCTACGTCGCCGCCACACCCGACATTTTCTTCTGCAAGGACACCACCGGCGATGGGAAGGCGGACAAGCGCGAGGTGGTGTTCACGGGCTTCGGGATCGATTACGCTCCCTACCAGGTCACCCGGCTCAACATGCAATCGATGTTGAACAGCCTGCGCTGGGGGCTGGACAACCGCATCCACGGCATGACCGCGCCGAATGGCGGCGACATCACCTCGCCGCTCAACCCCAAGGCCAAGCCGGTCAACGTTCGTCGCCGGGACTTCGTCGTCGACCCCCGCACCCAGGCGCTCGCGACCGAGGCCGGCGGCGGGCAATACGGCCTGGCGTACGACGACCGCGGCCGGCGGTACACCTGCAACAACAGCGATCACATCCGCGTGTTCATGTATGACACCCGCTACGAGTCACGAAATCCCCACTACACGACGATGCCGCCGGTGCTCCAGAGCATCGCGGTGGACGGACCGTCGGCCGAGGTGTACCGCACGAGCCCGGACGAGCCCTGGCGGCTGATTCGCACGCAGTGGCGGATCAGCGGCGCCAGCCGGGGCATCGTCGAAGGTGGCGGGCGGGTCAGCGGCTATTTCACCAGCGCCACGGGGCTCATGATTTACCGCGGCAGCGCATTTCCGGAGGAATACGTGGGTGACGCGTTCATCGCCGACTGCGGCAGCAACCTGATTCATCGCAAGAAAGTGCGCGAAGACGGCATCACGCTGCTGGCCGAGCGTCCCGCCGATGAACAGCGCACGGAATTCATCACCTCGACCGACACCTGGTTCCGACCCGTGCAGATGGCCAACGCGCCCGACGGCACGCTCTATGTCATCGACATGTACCGCGAGATCATCGAGCACCCGTGGTCGCTGCCGCCGTCGCTGAAGAAGCATCTCGACCTGAACAGCGGCAACGATCGCGGCCGCATCTACCGGGTCGTGCCGGATGGATTCAAGCAGCCGCCGCTGCCGCGATTGGGCGCGGCGGGCACCGCCGAACTGGTCAGCACGCTGGACCACCGCAATGGCTGGCACCGCGACACCGCTGCGCGCTTGCTGTTCGAACGCCAGGACAAATCGGCCGCACCGCTGCTTGAGAAACTCCTGCGCGAATCGAAGTCGCCGCTCGGTCGCATGCACGCGCTTTGGGCGCTTGACGGCCAGGGAGCGTTGAACGCGGAGCAGGTCACCCGCGCCCTCGGTGACACCGACGACCGCGTGCGCGAACACGCAGTCCGGCTGGCCGAGCGCTTCCTCGGCGGCAAATCGACCGCCGCTCCGGCCCTGTCGGCCCGCTTGCTCGCCCTCGCGGAGGATCCTTCGATTCGCGTGCGTTACCAACTCGCGTTCACGCTCGGCGAGATGCGGCGGCCGGAGGTGGTCAAAGCGCTTGCGACGATCATCCGCCGCGACGCCGGTGACATGTGGGTGCGCGCCGCCGTGTTGAGTTCCCTGGCCGAAGGCGCCGGCGAAATGTTCCGTCAGACGGTGGGCTTGACGGGCGACATCAACAAGGCGGCGGGCGAAAGCGCCGAGAAAAGCCAGCTGGCTCTCCAGGCGTTTGTCCGGGAGCTGGTGCAGGTCATCGGCGCGCGCAATGACACCCGGGAGGTCGCCGGCGTGCTCGATTATGTGGCCGGGGCCGCCGACCCCGCGCTCGCCTTCGCGCTCGTGCACGGACTCGGGGAGGGCTTGCAGCGCGCCAAGGCCGCGCTGCCCGCGGATCGCGTCAAGCCGGTCATCGAACGGGCCTCCAAGCTTGCGGCCGACAAATCGCAAGCGGTGCCCGCCCGCGCCCAGGCGGTCGAGCTGCTCACGCTCACCACGTTCGCCGAGTCGGGCGACCTGTTGCTCTCGCTGCTCGCCCTCAACGAGAAGCAGCCTGTTCAGCTCGCGGCGATGCACACGCTCGGTCGCTTCACCGATCCGAAGATTGGCGCCGAGCTGACGCAGCGCTGGCGCTCGCTGACGCCACGGCTCCGCACCGAGGCCCTTGCCCTCCTCGTGGTCCGGCGCGAGCGGCTGGGCGCACTGCTGGATGCCGTCGAGGCCAAGATCATCCGTCGGGCCGATCTGGCGTCGCCGCAACTCAATTTCCTGATGAACCACCGGGAACCGGAGCTGCGCGCACGCGCCGTCAAGCTGCTGACCGCGACCAATGTCAGCACGCGCGAGGAAGTGGTTAAGACCTTTATGCCGGCGCTGGCTCTGCAGGGTGACGCGGCCAAGGGCAAGCTGACCTACACGATACGCTGTGCCTTCTGTCACCGGCTCGGCGGTGAGGGCTTCATGCTCGGTCCGGATCTGGTGAGCGTGCGCAACACCGGCAAGGAAAAGCTGCTGATCGGCATTCTCGATCCGAGTCGGGAGGTGTTGCCGCAGTATCTCACGTACGAAATCGAGACCAAGGACGGCGAAAGCCAGCTCGGTGTGCTCACCGGTGAGACCTCCGCGAGCGTCACGTTGCGCCAGCCGTTCGGCAAGGACTTGATCATCGCGCGCGCGAACATCGCCACGATGCGCAGTCGCGGCCAGTCGATCATGCCGGAGCTCGAGGCCGGTCTGACGCCGCAGGACATGGCCGATCTGCTCGAATACATCGCCAACGCGTCGCAATAATCCGAGTCGTTCCAGTAAATCCCGGTACACCCGTTGAGCCGTGCAAACTCCATCTAATTGGTGAGTGTAGGGGCGTAGCTTGTCGACGTCCGCCATACGACGTGGAAACGAGCGTCGGCAAGCAACGCCCCTGCATCTTGCTCCAAGGAAACAGCTCCGTTGTAGCCCGCTGCGTGAGCGGCGGGATTGCAGGTGTCCCTGCGCTCACGCACCGGGCTACGAGAAACGCCGATTCTTCCCCTCCGAACCAAAACGCGTTTTGCGGTCGGGGCTGCATCGTTGCAGCTTCGAGTACCTGCATGTTGGCTTCGGCATCTTCGAGCGAGGTCGGCACCCGCGTGTCGTCCGATATGGCCCGCGCGAACAAATCGCCTTGGTGCGAACCAGCGACGTCAGCCAGCCGGTCTATCCGGTTCGATGTGGGGGCGGAGGGATGATCGTCACGGCCGTGGCGGGCAACTTCCCGCTTACTTTTCCGCCGCCGCTTTGCGGCCTTGATCAACCAGCAGCTTCTGCAGCTCGGTGAACGATTTGGCGTGGCCGGCGCTCTCGATCGTCTTCTCGGCAATCTCCTGCACCTTTTGGTACGCCCCTTCGAGTTGCTTGTTCATGCGTCCGTTTTGCTCGGCCAGTTCCTTCGCCGTCTTCTCCAGCGACTCGACCCGGGCGGTGAGCACGTTTCGTTCGCCCTCGAACTCCTTCTTCAGCAGCTCCTCGCGGTTCTTCGCCTCGAGTTTCAACTTGTCGGACATCTCCCTGACCGCCTGATTCACGGCCGTTTCAAGTTCCTTTGGGAAAGCCGCGCTCTTCGTGCGCAGCGTGTTCAACTCGGCTTCCTGCGCTTTCACCGCCTGCTCGCGTTCGGTCAGCTCCTTTTCGGCGGTTTCCTTTTTCAGGCGCAGCTCCTTTTCCAGCGCGGCCCTCTCGTCGGCGAGTTTGTCGCGCCACGTCTGCTGCTCGCGCTTGAAGGCGTAGTCGAACTGTTCCTTCTCCCGGTCGCGGGTTTTCTTTTCGGCGGCGTCGCGTTCGCGCACTTCGGCTTCGTGCGCCTGTCGCTCTTTCTGCCACGCGGCGCGCGTTTCTTCGATCTCGCCGGTGAGGGCCTCGTGCTGCTGCGCGGTCTCCGTTTCGAAGTCGCGCCGCTTTTGGTTCTGGGCCTCGATCAGCGCTGCGAGCGTGGACGCGGCCTTCTCGATCCCATAGAGTTCCCGGAGCTCCGCCTCCTTGGCCTCCACCGCTTTCTGGACATTCCGGAAACGCGTGGCTTCGGTGCCGAGCTTCTCGGACACCTCCGCCAGCATGCTGCTGATTTCCGATTTCAGCCCGCCGATCTCGCGATCGATGCCCTCGGCAACGACGGTGGAGGCGGCCTTGAGGGCTTCCTGCGTCTTCTTCTCCTCCAGCTTCCGCTCCGGATTCAATTCCGTCTGGCGTTTTTCCTCCAACTGTTTCGCGAGCGTCTGATAAGCTTCCAGCATCTCCTGCTTCGTATTCTTATCGGACAGTTTTTTTGCGGGCGTTGTTTTCTCAGCCATAAGGAATTATTTTGGCGGTCAGGTCCGGTGAAGCAAAGCGAAATCTTGCTTATCGGCCGCGGTGGAAAGATTCACCACACGCGCCGGATGCCGTAGGCGTCGAAGGCGGGGTCGCGGCTGACGAGGGCCAGCCGCTCGAGCTCGCACTGCGCAACGAGCAGCCTCATTTCCCACCGCGGCGGAGCCGCAACCAAAGGAGACAGAGGGAGAAGGCCACAAAAAGGCGCAAAAAATCGGAGGGCAAACGAAACTCTCAATGCGCCCATAGGCGCGCGGATACTCCTCGTTGGCCGGACAGATCCTTCTTGTGCCTCTTTGTGGCCAAGAAATCCTCTCAGCGCGTTCCGAAGCGCAAGGATAGTGGCATATAGTCCTTGAAGCACTCGAGCGGGGCGTCGAAATCCGGCGCCATGTCGAGAACGGTGCCTTTGCCGCGGCCAAATTTTGCGCGCGGACGTTTGGGCGCCACGGGCTTCACCTCTGCAATGCGGCGACCGTGCTTCGTGATATAGAAGCTTCTGCCCTTCTCCACTTGGGCCAGCAGCGCAGACAACTTGGTCTTGGCTTCAAACGCTCCGATCTCGACGATTTCCGTGCTCACGCTGGACAACTGGTTGAACTGGTTGAAATGTCAACCAGCCCCTCCCGGCGTCGCCTGTCGGCGCCCCGGGGCGTCGTCAGAGTCTGCGCAACTGCCGGAGGGCCGGGCTCCGCCGAGTCTGAAATTCTGCCGCCCGCGAGGCGGCCTCGACGGAGTTTGGCCCTCCGCGTTCTCCGCGCGCTCCGCGTTTCATGGGTTTGGATTTCCGTGTATTCCGTGTGTTCCGTGGGCAATGACCTGACCGGCATCGGTTCCAACTACGCCGAGTTGCGCCGCCAGACCACCCGGCTCGTCGCGTCGGTGCGCGAGCTGACCCAAGTGGGCGAGTGCTTGGACTCCGCCTGCCCGGCGCCGCCCCCGATTCTGCACGGCCGTGCAGAATTCACCCGGCGCGGTTTCCCCGGGCCGGCGAGAAACGCGCAATAACCCAAAAAGGTCTGCGCAGTTAATATGATTGCCTGAATCTGAAGCCGCCCTCCGGCTTTGCAGAAACCGACGGCGTTGGCGTGCCCGACACCTGCTCCGCCAGGAAAGCGAATATCCCAGCCCATGAGCACCAGCCGAATTGGAATTGCCGTGCCGATCAAAAGATTGGCCTCCGAATTTGGCGGAGGCGTTCGTGATTCCGCGGGCCTGAAGCGTCCGGTGGCGGCAGTCGCGGGATGGGTTCGGCGGCACCTCGACTTCCGTGGTCGGTGCAAATCTGCCCTTTCCGGCATCGGTCGATGTCTCGCCCAGCCCAATTCCACGAACCAATTTACCGGAGACCTAGAGAATGCTGTCAAGAGTCAAGCCGTGACCCCTTCGGTTTGGCTCGCCTTCGGTTTGGCTCGACCAATGATAATTGGGGTGGGGGGCAGGCGATTTCAGCCGCGTTCACGAGTGTCGGCGCTTTTGCGGTTCCAGCAACCAGCCGGGACGCCGCGCTCGCGGTGACCGTCCAACCGGGCAACTACAACGTCCAGGTCAGCGGCGTGAGTGGCTCCGCCGGTGTCGTACTCGTAGAGGTCCACGAGGTCCCGTAGTGGTTCATGTCGTAACTACGCTAGGTCGATCATTCGGTGAAGTGCGTGAACATTGTGGATATTGAATCAGTCGAGGACGACGCCGGCTGATCTTCCAGGCGAATAATAACCCCAATGCTCAACTTCTGCACAGCGGCGCCATGCCTCTGCGGTTACACCCACGTCCCGAGCCGTGCGCTTTCGAGCACAGCCTCGAGCACTCTCATGTTGGCCACGGCGTCGTCAAGCGGGGTCGGCACCGGCGTGTCGTCCAGGATGGCGCGCGCGAATAAATCGCCCTGGATCGTATATTGATCGCAGGTCTCCACGGCGATCTCCGTGATCGTCGCCCCGCGTTCGTGCCAGAGCCGGCACGGTCGATCCGAAGGCGCATTGAAGGGAATCTCGATTTCGATCCGGCCCTCGGTGCCGAAAATGTTCACCCGTTGGTAGGGGGAGAGCTGCGTTGAGCAGGTGAACGTTGCCGTGCCCTTCCCGAACTCGAGCACGCCGGACGTCATCCGGTCGGTTCCGAACGCCGGGTCGTACTCGACGATGCCGAGTACCCGCCGCGGTTCCGTGTCGAAAAGAAAGCGCGACAGCGAAACGCAGTAGCAGCCGATGTCCATCAGGCCGCCCCCGCCCATGGCGGCGATGTTCCGGATGTTCTGCGGATCGACATTCCAATAGGAGAAGAACGATTGAACCGTGCGGAGATTCCCAATCCCTCCGCCAGCGATCAGTCGGCGCGCCGCTTGCCACTGGGGATGGTGGCGATACATGAACGCCTCCATGATTTTGATCCGGGGATGCCGGCTCGCGGCGTCGAGCAGTTCCTGCGCTTCGCGGGTGCTCAGGCCGATGGGCTTTTCGCACAGCACATGTTTGCCCGCCTCCAGCGCCTTGATCGACCAAGGAACGTGCAGGTGGTTGGGCAGGGGAATGTACACGGCGTCGACGCCGGGGTCGGCCAGCAACGCCTCGTAGGAGCCGTGCACCGTGGGAATCCCCAATTGCTCTGCGAGGGTGCGCGCCCGGGCGGCGTCGCGCGACGCGATCGCTGTCACGGTGCAGAACTTTCCCGATTGTAACGCGGGAATCACCTTGTTGAGACCGATCTTGGCGGTGCTCAGCACGCCCCAGTTGATTTTTGTCATGGACACGGATTCAAGCGAACGGCCCCGGCAACGCAATCCGGCGCAGAGGTGCCATTCGGGCGCATCTGCCGGTTGTTGGTGCCCGTGGTCGAAGATCCCTGGATGCTTAGCTGTGGGAGGGGCTTTATGCCCCGACTGGTTCGCGCATGTCTTGCGTCGGGGCATAAAGCCCCTCCCACAGTCGAACCGCCAATCGGCAGATGCACCCACGCCAGCCGCATGATCTCCTCTCCCCTTGTGTAACGACCGAAATCCGCACTAGGCTGCCGGCCGTGAATCCGCGGAATGTTTGTCGCGCCGGAGTTTTCCTGGGCGCTCTGTTTTGCCTCATAGCCGCGCAGGGACCGCGCCTCCTCGCCGCCGAGTTTGCCGCGTCCTTGCCCGACGGCGTGAAGGCCGTCTGGGATGGCAGCAAGGCCTATCGCGAGACCACGCCCACCCGCGAGCGCGTTTCGCTCAACGGCCTTTGGCGCTGGCAACCCGCCGACGCGAAATCGGAACAGGTGCCCACCGGAGGCTGGGGCTTCTTCAAGGTTCCCGGGAGCTGGCCGGGGATCGGCAACTACATGCAAAAGGATTCGCAGACCGTTTTTGCCCATCCGGCCTGGGCCGCGCGGACGTATGGGAACATCAGCGCCGCCTGGTATCAGCGCGAGTTCACGGTGCCGCGCGGGTGGGAAGGGCGGCAAATCGCGGCCCGGATCGAGTATTTGAATTCCTACGCGACCGTGTTCGTGGATGGAAAGAAGGCGGGCGAAGTCCGCTTCCCCGCCGGCGAGCTCGATCTCACGGCCGCCTGTACGCCGGGCGCGACGCACGTGCTGAGCGTGCTCGTGGTCGCGCTGCCGCTGAAGGGCCTGATGCTTTCCTACACCGACAGCGCTTCGGCCCGCGAAGTGAAGGGCTCGGTGCCGCGACGGGGATTGTGCGGCGATGTGTACCTTGTCAGCCAGCCGGCCGGTCCGCGGATCGGTGAAACGAGGACGGGCACCTCGGTGCGCAAGCAGGAGTTCACGTTCGGTGCGGCGCTCGAGAATCTGGCGGCCGATGCGCGCTACACGCTGCGCGCGCGGGTGATGGATGGCGGTCGCACCGTCCGGGAATTCACGAGCCGGGCGTTTTCAGGGGGCGACCTGCAGGAGGGCCGCATCGAGTTCACGGAAAAATGGCTGCCCGAAAAACTCTGGGATCTCCACACCCCGGCCAACACCCACGCCCTGGAACTCTCGCTGCTGGACGCGGCCGGCAAGACGCTCGACGTCCACTGGACGGCCCGCTTCGGCTTCCGCGAATTTTGGATCGAGGGCCGCGACTTTTTCCTCAACGGGACCCGCATCCACCTCTCCGCGGTGCCGCTCGACAACGCGCAGATCGGCGCGGCCCTTGCCACCTACCATGCCGCCCGCGAAACGCTCGAGCGGCTCAAGAGCTTTGGCATCAATTTCGTGTACACCCACAATTACAGCTGCGAACCCGGAACGCACCTGAGCTTCGCGGAAATCCTGCGGGCGGCGGACAACGTCGGCATGCTGGTCTCGCTCTCGCAGCCCCACTTCAGCCATTACGACTGGCAGGCGCCCGACGCCGACGCGAACAACGGCTATGCCCGCCATGCCGCGTTCTACGCCCGCGTGGCGCAGCACCATCCGTCCGTGGTGACGTATTCGATGAGCCACAACGCCACGGGCTACAGCGAGGACATGAACCCGGACATGATCGACGGCCGGCGCGATCCGCGGGATGCCCGGGCGGCGCGGAACTCCAATCTGGCGTTGCGCGCCGAGGCGATTGTGCGGCGGCTCGATCCGCGTCGCATCGTCTATCACCACGCCTCCGGCAATCTGGGCGCGATGCACGTGATCAACTTCTATCCGAATTTCGTGCCCGTCCAGGAACTGTCCGATTGGTTCGGGCACTGGGCGGCGCAGGGAGTGAAGCCGGTGTTCATGTGCGAGTACGGCGCGCCGTTCACGTGGGACTGGACGATGTATCGCGGCTGGTACAAGGGGCAGCGCGAATTTGGCAGTGCGAAGGTGCCGTGGGAATTCTGCCTCGCGGAGTGGAACGCGCAGTTCTTCGGCGACCGGGCGTATGCGATCAGCGAGCCGGAGAAGGCGAACCTGCGCTGGGAGGCGGGGCAGTTTCGCGCCGGCAATCTCTGGCACCGCTGGGATTATCCCCACCAGGTGGGCTCGTCGCAGTTCAACGAGCGCTATCCGGTGTTCGCGATGTACCTCACCGACAACTGGCGGGCGTTTCGCACCTGGGGAGTGTCCGCGATTTCCCCGTGGGAGTACGGACACTTCTGGAAGCTGCGCGAGGACGTCAACAAGGGCCGGCAGGAATTCAAGGTGGACTGGGAGAACCTGCAGCGGCCCGGTTTCAGTCCGGACTACACCGAGCAGCGATTCGAGCGGATGGACATCGCGTTCGAGCGCGCGGACTGGATTGCGACATCGGCGGCGGCCGCCCTGTTGCGGAACAACCGGCCGCTGCTCGCCTACGTCGGCGGCAAGCCGGACCAGTTCACGAGCAAGGATCACAACTTTCTGCCCGGCGAGAGCGTGGAAAAGCAGATCATCGTGATCAACGATTCGCGTGAGCCGGTCACGTGCGACAGCCAATGGTCGCTCGGCCTGCCGGTGGCCGTGGCGGGCAGCAGGCGGATCGCCGTCGCGCCAGGGCAGCAGGAGCGGATCCCGCTGCGTTTCGAACTCCCGGCGGCGCTGGCCGCCGGACGGTACGAACTGCGCGCCAGTTTTTCCTTCAACAACGGCGAGACGCAGACGGATCGGTTTTTGATCCACGTTCTTCCGACTCCGCCGTCGCCCAAAGCGGAGGCGAAGATTGCCCTGTTCGACCCGCGGGGTGAGACGCGAACCTTGCTGGCGAGGCTGGGCGTGCGCAGCCAGCCGGTGGACGCGGCGACCGATCTCTCGGCTTTCGAGGTGCTGATCGTGGGCAAGGCCGCGCTGACCGCAGATGGCCCGGCGCCCGGCATCGCGCGGGTGCGCGACGGGCTGAAGGTCCTCTTGTTCGAGCAGACCGCGGAGGTTTTGGAGAAGCGCTTTGGGCTGCGGATAGCGGAGTACGGTCTGCGGCAGGTGTTTCGCCGCGTGCCCGATCATCCGGTGCTGGCGGGTTTGACGACAGAGAATTTGGCTGACTGGCGGGGTGAGGCGACGCTCCTGCCGGCGCAACTGAAGTACGAATTGCGCCCGCGCCAGGGACCTACGGTCCAGTGGAGCGGGATTCCGGTCCCGCACTTGTGGCGCTGCGGCAATCGCGGCAACGTGGCTTCCGTGCTGATCGAGAAGCCCGCGCGCGGCGATTTCCTGTCCCTGCTCGACGGCGGCTATGGCCTCCACTTCAGCACGCTGCTGGAGTACCGCGAAGGCAGCGGCATGGTGCTGTTTTGCCAGACGGATGTGACCGGGCGCACCGAGAGCGACCCGGCGGCCGAGAAACTGGCGCGCAGCCTTCTCGACCACGTGGCGGCCTGGAAGCCCGTTCCCCGGCGCGACGCCGTCTACGCGGGCGAGCCGGCGGGAAAGAGCCATCTCGAGGCCGCCGGCATTTCGGTGCGCGCCTACGACGGCGGAAAGCTGTCACCGGACGAAGTTCTAGTGGTGGGCTCGGGGGGCGGACGATCGCTCGCCGGTCGTGCGTCCGGCGTGGCTGACTGGCTGACGGCGGGCGGGAACCTGCTGGCGCTTGGAATCGATCAGGCCGACGCCGACGCGCTGCTGCCGTTCAAGGTCGGCATGAAAAACGCGGAACATATTGCGACCCTCTTCGCGGCGCCCGGCGCAAACACGTTGCTGGCCGGCATCAGTCCGGCCGACGTGCATAACCGCGACCCGCGCGAGTTGCCGCTCGTGGCCGGCGGAGCGCAGATCCTGGGCAATGGCGTCGTGGCCCAGGCCGAAAAGGCGAACGTCGTTTTTTGCCAGCTCGCGCCGTGGCAGTTCGACGGCAGCCGCTCACCCAATCTCAAGCGGACCCACCGGCGCGTCTCCGTCCTGGTGTCGCGGCTGCTGGCCAACCTTGGCGTGGCCGGTGCGACGCCGCTGCTCGAGCGTTTCCACCAGCCCGTGGACCTGAGCAGCGCGAAACCCGAACAACGCTGGCTGGTCGGCCTTTACTTCGATCAACCCGAGGAATGGGACGATCCGTACCGTTTCTTTCGCTGGTGATACGGGAAGGGCGCAGCTGCCGGTTGTCGGTGTCGACGGAGGGCAAAAGCTCCAAATTCCAAGCTCCAACCTCCATTGAAACTGCAAAAGCGGAAAACTCCAAGCAGACTGGCAGCGGGAAATTGGACGATTGGAGCTTCATTGGAGCTTGGAGGTTGGAGCTTGGATGTTCTCAGCAGGGGGAGAACCAAAACCAAATCGTTCAGGCCAACAGGGTTCGACTCACCGCCAACCGGGAGATGCGCCCGTCCGGTGATTGAGTTTGAAGTCCCCTGGTTCGAAGCCAAGAACCCATCCGCAACATGACTACCATCTGCGTTCCCGAGTCGCTCGCCCGGAGCCTGCGCGCCGCCTCGGTCGGCCTGATTTTCGCGGTGCTCACCATTTTCTTCGGGCAGGGGATGGGCCTCGTTTTTGGGGCCAACGAGGACGCGATCAAGGGCCGCCTGAACGCGTCCGCCGCCAGCGTGCGCAGCACCATCTACCAGAGTGATGACACCGCCATGAAGGCGGTGCTCGACAAGTCTTGGGTCTATATGCAGCGCGCTCACCTGCACGCCGGCGGCATGGGCACGACTGCCTTTGGTTTCATCGTGTTCGTGTGCCTCTTGGGCGTTTCGCCGCGCGTGACGGCCGCGCTCAGCGCCGGCCTCGGGGCCGGTGGGTTTGGCTACTCCGTTTATTGGATGTGGGCCGGCTTTCGCGCACCCGCGCTCGGCGGCACGGCTGCCGCGAAGGAATCGCTCGAATGGCTGGCGGTGTCCTCCTCCGGCGCGTTTGTCCTCGCGACGCTGGGCGTGATCGTCCTCCTCATCGTCGTGGTCATTCCGCGCCGGCCGCCGGTCGCGGCATCCTGATCGGCAAGACATCTCCCGGGACGGCGCTGAGCCGGCCCGACACTTGTTTTCCGCTCATTTTTTTGTCGCGGGCCCGGGCAGAATCTGCGTCATAAATGTCAACTAACGCGACGCCATCCGCCAGTCATTGTGGGACGCTCCGCTTGGGCCAGCCCGGGACGATGCCACGAGGAAACGGAGGCGGCTCCGCACTTAAATGAATATCGCCATTATCGGTCCGTCGGGAGCCGGAAAGGGCTCGCATGCCGCCACGCTTTGCGCCCGCTACATCCTGCGGCACGTGTCCACCGGCGATTTGTTCCGCCATCATGTACAAACGCGCAGCGCCCTGGGCATCCTCGCGCGCCGCTATATGGCGCAAGGCGACCTGGTGCCGGACGAAATCGTGGAAGCCATGATCGAGGAGTGGGCGGACAAACTGCCGCCGGCGAAGGGCGTGTTGTTCGACGGCTTTCCGCGCACGACCGACCAGGTGCGGTTTCTCGACGAGCTGCTCGGGCGGCTCAATCGCGCGATCGACGCGGTGGTGTACCTGCAGGTTTCCGATGAGGAGATCGTCCGGCGCCTTTCCGGGCGGCTGATTTGCCGGGTCTGTCAGGCGCCCTACCACACGCTCTTCCAGCCGCCCCAGAATGCCAGCGTCTGCGACCGGTGCGGGGGCGCGCTTTATCAACGGCCCGACGATTCCCCCGAGATGGTGCGAACGCGGCTCCGCGTCTTCCACCGGACGACGGGACCGGTGCTCGACCATTACGCGGCGGCGAACAAGCTCATCATCCTCCCCGGCGAAGGCACGAGCGGCGAAGTCGAAGCGCGGATGCTCGGCGCCCTCGATGCTCTGCAAAATCGCCTCGCGCGATTCGCCACGCGCGAGGAGGCGGCGGCGATCTCCGCGGTTCCGGGTGCGCCGGTGCGTCCGGCGCCGGCCGCCCGGCCGACCGTGGACATCGTGCTGCTGGGCGGTCCCGGCTCCGGCAAAGGCACGCAGGCGGAGCGATTGTGCGCCGAGCTCAAACTGCTGCACGTCGCGACCGGCGATCTGTTTCGCGACAACCTCCGGCAGGCCACTGAACTTGGCCGGCTGGCGAAAACCTATATGGACCGTGGCGAACTGGTGCCGGATGACGTCACCGACGCGATGGTCGAGGAGCGGCTTGCCCGGCCCGATGCGCATGACGGTTTCATCCTCGACGGATACCCGCGTACGACCCAGCAGGCCGTGGCCCTCACGGAGATGCTGACGCGCCTCCGCCGCCGGCTCGCTGGGGTGCTCTATATCAACGTGTCGGATGCGGCGATCGTGGATCGGCTTTCCGGTCGGATGATTTGCCGGAGCTGCCAGGCGCCCTATCACCAGTTGTTCAAGCCGCCGAATAAACCCGGAATCTGTGACGGCTGCGGCGGGGAACTTTATCAACGGGCCGACGACAACCCCGAGACGGTGCGGGCCCGGCTTGTGACGTTTCACCGCCAGACCGAGCCGCTGATCGATTATTACCGCCCGGCGGGGCTGCTCCATGAAATCGACGGCGAAGGCGACGTGGCCGGCACCTGCGGGCGCAGCCTTGCCGCGGTGCGGAATTTCCCCACGATGAAATCGCCGTCCGCCACCACTGCGGCGGCCTTATAGAGAAGGACCCGCCATGTTTGAAGCCGCCGAATTGGGCCAGAAAATTTCCCGCGAAGTGTACGACGCCGAGCTGCCCAAATTACGGGCCAAGCTCTTGAATGCGCACCTCGAACTGCGCGCGCAGAAGTTTCCCGTCATCGTGATCGTCTCCGGTGCGGACGGCGGCGGCAAGGGCGAGACGGTGCACCGGCTGAACGAGTGGCTCGATCCGCGGGGCGTGCAGACGCATGCGTTCTGGGAGGCGAGCGACGAGGAGCGCGAGCGCCCGTCGTTCTGGCGTTTCTGGCGCGCGATGCCGGGGCGCGGACGCATCGGCATTTTCTTCGGCTCCTGGTATACGGGGCCGATCATCCAGCGCGTTTACGGCGACATCAAACGCAGCCGGCTCGACACCGAACTCGACCGCATTGTCGCCTTCGAGAAAATGCTCACGGATGAGGGCGCACTGATCGTGAAACTCTGGTTGCACCTGTCAAAAAAGGCGCAGAAAAGAGCGCTCGGGAAACTCGAGCGGATGGGGCGGTTGGGGCCGGAGGATTGGAAACATTTCAAGATGTACGATCGGTTCACGCGGATTTCCGAACGCGCCCTCCGCCACACCCACACCGGCTTCGCCCCCTGGCAGGTGATTGAAGCCGCCGATCGCCGTTACCGGGAACTCACGATCGGCCGCATCCTGCTGGCCGCGATCGAGCAGCGGGGGAAGACCGAGGCCGGCGAATCCGCGGCCAAGGCGGGCGTCCTCCCTCCCGCCACCAGCGTGGCCGTGCCAGCCGCAAGAAAGGCGGCGGCGAAAAAAGCCAGTTCGATCCTCGCCCATGTGGATCTGACGCAGCGGCTCACCGACGCCCAGTATGGGCGGGCGCTCGAGGACCTGCAGGCGAAGTTGAGCCGGCTCGCGTGGGCCGCGCGGGAAAAGAGGCGCTCGATGGTGATGGTGTTCGAGGGCTGGGACGCCGCCGGCAAGGGCAGTGCCATCCGGCGGGTCACCCAGGCGGTCGATCCACGACTCTATCGGGTCGTGGGGATCGCCGCGCCCACCGAGGAGGAGCGGGCCCAACACTACTTGTGGCGCTTCTGGCGGCATCTGCCGCGTGCCGGCTATACGACGATCTTCGACCGCTCGTGGTATGGCCGCGTGCTCGTGGAGCGGGTCGAGGGATTTGCGTCGGTGCCGGCCTGGAGCCGGGCCTACCACGAGATTAACGAGTTCGAGGAACAGCTCAGCGAACACGGCATCGTGGTGAACAAGTTCTGGCTGCAGATCAGCCCGGAGGAGCAGTTGCGCCGGTTCGAGGAGCGCCAGCGGATCGACTACAAGCAATACAAGATCACGGAGGAGGACTGGCGGAACCGCGAGAAGTGGGACGCCTATCAGATTGCCGTGGACGACATGGTGGCGCGTTGCAGCACCGAGTTTGCCCGATGGACGCTGGTGGCGGCCAACGACAAGAAATTTGCGCGCGTGCAGATTCTGAAGACCATCGTCGAACGCCTCGCGGCCGCGCTCTGAGCGTCGCTCCGGTTCTTCCCGGCCCCGTCCTCGCCACCGCTGTTTCCCCATGTCTGCAAACCCACCGGCTCCGCCAACCTCGCAGCCGGGCGGCTGGGCCGGAGAAGCCTGGGGCGGGTTCGCCTCGATGCTTGTCGCCCTGCCGTCGTCGATCGCGTACGGCGTGGCGGTGTATGCGGCTTTAGGGGCGGACTACATCGCGCTCGGCGTGCGCGCCGGGATCCTGGGCGCCATCGTGCTGGGTCTGGTGGCCGCCGCCATTGGCGGATCGCCGCGCCTGATTTCGGCCCCGTGTGCGCCGGCGGCGGCCGTGCTCGCGGCGCTGATTGGCGACTGGCTCGGCGATGCCCACGGCCCCGCCGCGTCCGAACGCATCATCGTCGTGGTCATGGTGGTGGCTTTGTTCTCGGGTGGCCTGCAAACCGCATACGGCCTGATCGGGGGCGGGCGGCTGATCAAATACATCCCTTACCCGGTCGTCGCCGGTTATCTGAGCGCCGTGGGCGTGATTATTTTTCTTGGCCAGCTGCCGAAATTCCTCGGCGTGGCGAAAGGCATTTCCCTCGGGCGGGCCACCGTTTCGCCCGATCTCTGGCAATGGCCGGCGGTGATCGTGGGCGCCACGACCATCGCGGGTGTGCTGCTCGCTCCGAGAGTAACCCGGCGCGTGCCCGCCCCCATCCTCGGCCTCATGGCCGGCGTCGCCG
>JACQWL010000184.1 GCA_016209255.1 Verrucomicrobiota bacterium | reverse complement strand
TTCGCAAACGCGCCGGAGCTCATCGCGTCCGGGTGCCACACTTGGAAGAAGAAGCAGCATGCGTGCTTCTCGTCGGGTTGCTGCTCCCAGCGGTTGCGGATCGTCGGCAGCGAACCGCCAATGAGGGCGCCGACGATCTCGTTAATCAGTGCGAGCCCGTAGCCCTTGTGGGCGCCGAACGGGATAAGGAACTTGGCCTTCGTGGGGTCGGTGGTGGGCTGGCCGTTTTCGTCGACGGCGGCGTTGGGCGGAAGTTGTTTTCCCTCGCGCGCGAGCTGCTGGACGCGGCCCATGGCGACGACGGACGTGGCCCAGTCGATCACGATCGGGTAGCCGATGGCGGCGGTGGTTGGAAAACCCCACGAATGCGGATTGGTGCCGAGGGTGGGGAACTTGCCGCCGAAAGGAACGACCTCGGCGAGGGCGGCCGTGCAGTTCGTGTAGGCGATGTAGCCGCGCTTCGCGGCGTCCATCACGTAGCCGCCGCCCCAGAGGTAGTGGAAGGCGTTGTCGACCGAGACCATGCCGACGCCGTAACGGTCGGCCAGCTTGATCGCGGCTTCCATCGCGGCGTAGGCGGTGGCCTGGCCGAGCTTGCGGTTGGCGTTCCAGACCTGCGCGCCGCGAAAACGCGTTTTGATTTTTTCCATCTTGGCCCGGGGCTTGCACCCCTCCGAGCCGGAGCCGAACAGGTGGTCGAGATGGAGCGCCTTGAGCGCGTTGTGGGTGCGGATGCCGTGGCGCGTGGCCTCGGCGCAGAATCGGGCGCCGGCGGCGGCTTCCTGGCCCGAGTAGCCGCGCTTTTTGTACGCGGCTTCGACAAGGGCGTTGTGCTGGGCTTCAGGGACGACGTGGAGGATTTCGGACATGAGATAAGGAAGACGTTTTTTGTTTGAGACACAGAGGACACCGAGGATTCACAGAGGGCACGGAGAACAGAGGAATTGCTCTGTGAATTCTGTGGTTTGATCTCCGCAACACAACCGCTCAAAGTGTTGTTTTCCAGCGCGCATTTTTTCACAAACCACTTGGAACCGCTAATCTTCGCTAATTTTCGGAATCAAGGGCGAGTGATGCCCTGTGGGCTTCGTCTAATCGACGAAGCGCGTAGATGGCGCGTGGTTTCTGAGATTCTATTAGCGGAGATTAGCGAAGATTAGCGGTTAAAAAGTGTTTGGTTCATAGGGTCGCGGCTTCGCCGCGCCAGGCTCTCTGCCCCAAGATTGGGGCTTTAAACTACCTTCTTGACCGCCACCTCGGGGTTGATCTGCGCGAGCGGTTTCTCGCCGTGCATCGCGAGGACGAGATTTTTCACCGCGGCGGTCGCCTGGCGGACGACGCTCTCGTAGGTGCGCGAGCCGACGTGCGGCGTGACGATGCAATTCGGGAGCTTGAGCAGCGGGTGGTCGGCGGCGGGCGGCTCGTGATCGAGCACGTCGGTGCCGTAGCCGCCGACCTGGCCGGACTTCAGGGCCTCGACGATGTCGGCGGTGTGAACAATTTCGCCGCGGGCACAGTTGAGGATCAGGACGCCCTTCTTCATTTTCGGGAACGACGTCGCGCTGATCATGTCGCGGGTCTCAGGCGTGAGGTTCGTGTGCAGCGAGATGTAGTCCGCGGCGGCGTAGACTTCGTCGAGCGAGCTGGCGCGCTTCACGTGGTTGGCGGTGGCGAATTTCTCGTCCCAGTAGACGTCGTAGCCGATCGTGTTCATGCCGAAGGCGCGGGCGCGGAGGGCGACTTCCTTGCCGATGCGGCCGAGCCCGATGATGCCGATGGTTTTTTCGAGGAGTTCGTGGCCGGTCTTGCGTTTCCAGCCGCCGGCGCGGGTGGAATCGGTGTGGAAGAGGAAATTTTTCTCGAGGGCGAGGAGGAGGAGAAACGTGTGCTCGGCGACGGTCGTGTGGTTGACGCCGGGGGTGAAGAGCAGCGGGATGCCGAACTCGGTGCAGGCCTTCACGTCGATCTTGTCGACGCCGATGCCGTATTTGGAGAGCACCTTGAGATTCGGGCGGGCCTTTTCGAGCACCTGGCGGGTGATGGCGTCGTCGCCGCAGATGTAGCCGTCGATGTCGCCGACGAGGGCGAGGGTGTCGGCTTCGTTGAGCGGGCCCCGGGCGTGGATGACGTCCCAGCCGGTGTCGGCAAGGAGCTTGTGATGCCCACCGGGCGTGTCTTGGAACGACGTGGTCGTGAGGAGGATTTTCGTCATCGCAGGAAGGTGCACTTCAAACGCAGGCCTGGAAAAATGGAAGCGAAAGTTTGCGCATGACATCAGCGGGTGATGCGGGTTCGATTCCGGCTGATGAGGGTGCGTTCGCCGTTGAGCAAGATTTGGGTCGTCTTGGCGATAGCCGGGTGGCTGTCGGGCACTTCGCCGGCCGCGGCGGCGATCAAGGTCGGGCCATGGATGCCGATTTTCAAAGGCGTCGAGTTGGCGAAGGGCGAGGCCGATGCGGCGGAGCCGCGGTTGCAGCAGGTGAGGGCGGTGCAGGTCGATTTGCGCGACCCGGACCTTGAGCTGTTCACGACGCCCTCGAATGGCGAGGCGCCGCAGGAGACGACGAGTGAAACGACGAGCGAATTTGTCCGGCGCCACGGCGTGCAGGTTGCGATCAACGCGAGTTTCTTTTCGCCGTGTTGCGCACCCGGCGACAAGGACCTGACCGGACTCGCCCTATCCCGCGGCATGGTCGTATCGCCCGCCGTGCGCAACGGCCCGGGCGACTGCGTGCTGGCCGTGACGAAGGACAATCGGGCTGTGATCACCCAAAGCGGGGCGGCGTTTCGCGAGGCCGACTATTGGACGGCAGTGGCTGGGTCCGGCATAGTGTTGGAAGCCGGGGTGAAGCCGGCTGTCGTGACGGCGCCCGAGAATGTCGCAGCTCACCCGCGCACGGCGGTGGGGCTGTCACGGGACCGACGTTTTCTGATCCTGCTGGTCGTCGATGGCCGCCAGCCGGGCTACAGCATGGGCGCGACAGCAAGCGAACTCGCCGACTGGCTGCTGCGCTTCGGCGCCTTCGACGGGCTGAATCTCGACGGTGGCGGTTCGACGACCCTCGTGCGCGCGGAGGCCAACAAGGCGCTGGTGTTGAACCGACCGAACGGGGCGGCACGACCGGTGGGCGACGGTGCAGAGAGGGGCGTCGACGCGTACGCATTGCGCTCGGTTGGAAACAACCTCGGCGTCTTCGCGAAACCGCTGCCCGCGACGCGGTGAATGGAAGCGAAAGGGCGTAGTTCCGCGCGTTGATTTCCGCCCGTGGCGCTGCCGACGGGATCAACCCGTCGCGAATCTCGCTTGAAATCCCGGGCGATCGGATTGCAGAATCCGCCCGCTGGGAGAGAGCTCCCGCCCGTCACGCCCCTCCCCATGAATTCGAACTTCCGCCCCGCGACCAGTCGAAGAACCTTTCTCACGAGCGCAGCCGCTTCGGGTGGCGTGGTCGCATTCGGCAGAGCCTGCCCGGCCTTCGCCGGGACAAACCCGGTGGCCGCGGCGAATCCGGCGGCATCGTTTCTGCCTCCGAACTTCGCCAATCCCGAAAACTCGCCGATCAACGCTCTTCTAAAGGGCATTCCGCTGCCGCGCCTGGTGTCCGTCGAAACGGCCTTCGACCGACCCGTGCTCGCCGACGTCGGCCAGAACTTCCTGACGAAACTCCGCGCCTCCCGCGTCCTCGACACCATCCGTCCCGGCATGAAGCTGGCCGTCGGCGCGGGCAGCCGCGGAATCACCAACCTGCCCCTCGTCACCCGCCTGCTCATCGAGGAGCTGAAGAAAGCCGGCGCCGAGCCCTTCATCTTTCCGGCCATGGGCAGCCACGGTGGGGCCACTCCGGAAGGTCAGCGGGCCGTGCTCGAGCGCATGGGTTTCACCGAAAAGAAAATGGGGGTTCCCATCCGGGCGACCATGGACGTGGTGCAGGTGGGGTCGACCCCCGACGGTCTGCCGGCCTATGTCGACGCCATTGCGGCCCAAGCCGATGGCATCATCGTCGTGAACCGGATCAAACCGCACACGTCGTTTCGGGGGAAAATCGAAAGCGGCCTGACCAAGATGATCGTCATCGGCGTGGGGAAACAGAAAGGCGCGGAAACCTGCCACAATCTGGGCTACGGGCGGATGGAGCAGAATCTGCTCGCCTTGTGCCGCACCACGCTGGCCAGCGGAAAGTTCCTTTTCGGCGTGGGGCTCATCGAAAACGCCTATCACGAGACGTGTCGCGTCGAGGTTGTCCCTGCGGCGGAGATCGAGGCGCGGGAACCCCTGCTCCTGGCCGAGGCGAGGAAACTCCTGCCCATCGTGCCGATCAGCCCGCTGGATGTCCTCGTCATCGACGAGGTCGGAAAAAACATTTCCGGCGCGGGTTTCGACCCCAATGTCGTGGGCCGTTACGCCACGGCGGATGTGGCCCTTACGGAGCGGGACCCGCGCATCACGCGGATCGCGGTCCTGGATATCACGGAGGTGTCCGACGGCAACGGCACCGGGCTCGGCAATGCCGATTTCACCACCGAACGGGTGTTCCGCAAATTCAACTTCATTGAAACCTACTGCAATCTCCTGACCTCCACGACGACGACGGGGGCCAAGATACCGATGGTCCTGCGGAATGATCGTCAGGCCATCCAGGCCGCCATCAAGATCTGTCTGATCGCCGACCCGAAAAAAGTGCGGCTGGCCAGGATCAAGAACACCCTCTCGCTCGATCGGATCCTGGTTTCGGAAAATCTGGTGGAAGAAGCCCGGCTCAAACCCCGAACCAAGGTCGTGGGCCGCGCGGCGGACATGGCGTTCGACGCCGACGGCAATCTCCGGTAGCAGCCTGTCGGCTTTAGGACGATGCCGATTTTTGGCGAGCGAATGTAACGCCGACGGGCCCGACAGGCTGCAGATGCGCAAATTCTGGCCGCGCTGCCAGAATTTCCTTCCTCAAGCTTGACCGCTCGCGCCGGCTCTCCTGCCATCGGCCAATGCCGGAATCAACCCAGCCGCCGCAACCGGCCGACGCGACGAAGAGCACGGAGTTGTTTCCGTCACTCGAGCCGCTCGCCTTGACCATCACGCTCGACGAGCCGGCCGGCGCTTTTCGCTTCGAATGGTCGCGCGTCCGCGGCGGCGAACGGGAGACCGCTGGTCGCCTCAGTGCGTCCGAGCTGCGCGGGTTTATGTTTTACGTGCTGGAATGGTCGGCCGAAGGCGGCACGCCGGGTATTGACGAGTGGCGCGACCACGCCAGCGCGTGGCCGGCCTCGGTTTATGCTTTGCTCAAGCGAATCCGGCTCCGGTTTCCGCTGGCGGACGGCGCGCTCCGCCTCGGCCTCGTGACTGGGACCGACCTCGGCATCGCCAAGGCGCGCCAATGGCTGCAGCTCGGAGTTCCTCCGGGCGTGGATCCCTGGAAAGTGCTCGGACGCGAAGTGGTGGAATTTGCCCGGATGCTGGAATCGAATCTCATTCCGGCCGGTCAGAAGGGTGCCGGACAAAGGGCGATGCACGTTCTCGTCTGTGGGCTGCTGCGGGTTGCGCCGTCCCTTCCCACCCCGGGCCCGACCCCTCCAGCGGCCGGGAGACTGCTCGATCTTCGCGTGACCTTCGATCAGCTCAAAGGCTCCGTGGAATTTGTTTGGGGCGAGCCACTGACCCGCGAGATTGCCGCCGTGGGTACCGCCCGGTGCAGCGGCGCGGCGGGACTTATTTGGGAGCGGGAAGTATCGGGCCGCAAAGAACGGGAGCTGTCCACGCAGGATCGCGCGGCAATCCGCGCCGTCCTCGAGCGCTGGTTCGAGCGATACCCGACGAACCTGACCACGTTCACCGGGTTTTGGGTGAAAGCATCGCTGAGCGGCTCCCAACCGATCGTGGAACAGGAGCCGCCCTTCGGTCCGAACGATTCACCATTTGCGTGGGTCGAGGACAACGTCGTTGCGATGGCCGAGGCCATGCGGCTGCGCTTCTCGCCGCACGGCGCGATCTCATCGCAGCAAATCGGTTTCGCCATGAGCGCGATCGCTGAAAGCCGCGCGCGACGCTTGGAGCGCAAGGAAGAAAAGCGGGCCGAAGAGCAGGCGCGGCGCGAGGCGAACATCGTCCGCCTCGCCGAGGAACGCCGCCGGCGCGAAGAGCGGGCGGCCGCCGACGCGCGGCACGCTGAAGCCCGGCGGGCGGCGGCCGCGAAAATGAGCGGCGACGACCGGCACCGTCCCGCCGCCGAAATCCACCCGCCCAAGCCGCCCCGTCCGCGCGAACCGCTGCCGCCCGTGCCCGTCACGATCAAGCTGCCGCCGCTCGTGTTTCAGGAGACGGCGTTTCCGCTGACCGACCTTCGCGACTTCGTCCTCCGCGAACGCGCCGCGGTGTGGTGGGTTTCCAACCAATCGGACGACCTGCTATGTCTGCCGAATTGCCGCATCCAGCGCCTCGAGTACCAGCTGCGCACGGCGCTGCGCGTGCTCGGCCCGTTGCGCGGCCGCGCGCTGCTCTCCGACGAAGTCGGCCTGGGCAAGACCATCGAGGCCGGACTGGTCCTCAAGGAACTGCTGACGCGCGGGATGGTGAAGCGGTTCCTCGTCCTCACGCTCCCGTCGCTCATCGATCAATGGGCGGAGGAGCTGAACGACAAATTCGGCCTCACCCCGGTCACGACCAACCAGGCCGGCGCCCGCGACGACACCCCACAGTTCTGGCGCGAAAGCCCCGGCATCGTCGCGAGCCTCCACACCCTCAAGCAGCCCGCCCACCTCGAAATCGCGCGGCAGGTGCATTGGGATCTGCTGATTGTGGACGAGGCGCATTACCTGCGCAACCGCGACTCGCTGGCCTGGCAGGCCGTCAGCGCCCTGCCGCGTCAGTTTCTCCTCCTGCTCACGGCCACGCCCGTGCAGAACTCGCTCGAAGAACTCTACAACCTCGTCACGCTGCTGAAACCGGGTCAGTTGCCGACGCCGCGCGAATTCCGCGCCCGCTTCCTCGATCCCAAACGCCCGCGCCAGCCGCGCGAGCCGGAGGAATTGCGCCGCCTGCTGGGCCAGGTGATGATCCGCAACACCCGCGCCAACGCCGGCGTCAATCTGCCGCCGCGCCACGCCGAGACCGTGCTGTTTGCGCCGGACGAGGCCGAAAGCGCTTTCTGGCGGCAGTGGGAAACGGAATTCCGCGCCTGCCTCGCGCGGCTCGCCGCCAGCCAGTCGAGCCTCTGGGGCCGGCTCCTCCTGCGCGCCGCCGGCAGCAGCCCGGCCGCCTGGCGCGCGGCGCTCGGAAAATTTCCCGACCAGGCGGCGGCCCGCGCCTGGCAGGAGCAGGCGCCGCTCGAGGCGAGCTGGCGCCGCAAGTGCGAGTCGATCGTGCCGCTCGCGCGCGGCGCCGGCGGCGTCGTGCTTTTCACGGAGTTTCTCGAGACGCAGGCGGCGCTGGCGGATTCCCTGCGCCGGGCGGGCGTGCCGACATTCGTGATCAACGGTTCAACCCCGGCGCCGGAGCGACAGCCCATCACCGAACAGTTTCGCCAGCAGGGCGGCGCGCTGGTGCTGACCCACAGCGGCACCGAGGGCCGCAACCTGCAGTTTTGCCACTGCCTGGCCAATTTCGACCTGCCGTGGAACCCGATGGAAATCGAGCAGCGCATCGGCCGGTTGCATCGGATCGGCCAGCAGCAGCCGGTGCGCATCTACAATTTCGTCCAGGCGGGCACGCTGCAGGAGCACCTGCTCCAAATTCTCCAGGACAAGCTGAACCTGTTCGAACTGGTGGTGGGCGAGACCGGGCTCGTGTTGGGCGAGCGCTTCAGCGGGGACGAGTTCGAGGAGGAGGTCTACCGTCGCTGGCGCGAGAGCGAAGGCCGCGTGGCCGAAGCGCTGGCCGGCCTGGGCGACGAGCTCGCGGCCGCGCGCGATCACTACGGCGAGGTGAAGCAGCTCGACGAAACGCTCTTCGCGCACGATTACGAATCGCTATGAAACTCTCCCGCATGCCCTACGAGACCGGGGCCGTGATCGATTTTTACACCGACGGCCTCACCGCCCTGGGTGCGCTGTGCGAGCGCCCATGGCACGATCGGCTCGAGGTGGCGGCCGAAGGTCGCGCCGCCACGCTCTGGGATCCCGCTGGCGCGCTTTACGCCGGCGACCTGCAGTTCACGGCCCAGGATGCGACGGGCCCGCGGGACGCCGCGCGCGAGGTCTTTCCCGGCTGCCCGCTCACGTTCCGTCTGGCCGAGATGCTGCGACCGGCGACGCTGCCGCTCGAACGCATCGTGCTGGTGGACGACGCCCACCTGCGGCCGCCGGAATTGGCCGTGGCGGAAAAACTCTGGCGCAACCAGTTCGAGGATACGAGGCGCTGGCGTTCGACGGCGCCGTTCATGGCTGATTTTCACTTCTCCCTCGTGGCCCTGGCGCGCTGCGAAATCCAGGCCATCGACCAGCACTGGGCCCTGCGCCGCGTGGCGGTGTCGTTGCCCGACGGCGGACTGGACGAGGGCTTGGCGCGCGAAATCGGATTCGCGCGGGCCAACCCGGAACCGCCCGCCCGGGTGACCTGGCCCACACCCGAGCCGGCCCAGTGGAGCGGCCTACTGCAGCAGGCGCTGGCGCAGGATCTGGCAGAGGAACTCGCCGGCATTCGCGCACGGCAGGAGGAACGCCTGCGTCGCGAACTGGACCGGGTCGATGAATATTTCGAGAACTACGCCGCCGAGCTGACGGCCCGCGCCCGCCGCACCGTCTCCGCGAAGCTGACCGACCGTCTCGCCGCCACCAAGGCAGAACATGCGCGCCACCGGGCGGACCAGGTGGCGCGCCACGAAATCTGCGTTTACCCGCACCTGGACGCCCTGCTGCTGGTCGCGGAGCCGGCCTGGCGCGCGCACCTGCAGGTCGAGCGCGCGCATCATCCGCCCATCACGGCGGCGCAATTCGTGCCCCGCGCGCGCCGGTGGGTGCTGTCAGGCTGAGTCGCGACCGTTTGGTCGGACGCCGTGGACTGGCCGGTGAATCGCGTCGGCCGCCAATGGGTTTTTCGCGCCAGCGCGCGCCCGGTCGGATGCCGCGTTCCGTCAGGCCGGCGCGCCGTCCACCAGGCGCGGGTCGAGGTTTAAGGCGACCGGTTTGGACCACCGGACTAGTTTTCGAAACTGCGGGTGCGCAGAATTCAGAATGCAATTCCACTCCCCGGGAACGATGGCCGAGGGCACGCGCAACGCGACCGATATTCCGCTGCGCAACCATCGGTCGCCGATGGCTGCCGTTTCCGGATGAATCACCGGATTATCCCAGCCGCGCGGGAGGCGCTTGATCGCGACTGTCCGGCAAACCTTCTGCGGCAGACTCAGCGCAATCCACACCCGCGGGTCCGCCCGCTCCTGCGCGGTGATCGCATGAACCAGAATTTCCAACACCGACAGCGCGAGCGATTCGCCGCAATAGATCGCCGCCAGCCCTGGCGAATTCCACCGGCCGCCGGCAACCCGCGCGCGCTCGCCGGTGCGTGCGGTCGAAACGAAAATTTCCTTCTCGACGCGCCAGAGATGCAGCCGCTCCGCCATCAGGCGAGCACTCCGTGGTGGATGCGTTGGAGCAGCGTCTCGACGCCGCGCGCGCCGACCTCAAGCCGCGCGAGTTCGAGCGGCACCCGGCCATCGAGCCCGTATTGTGGACGCTTCAACCACGAACGGGCCCCCGGCGGGCCGCCGACCGCCTGGCACGCGAGAAACCACAGCCGGGCAAGCCGGACGATTTTTTCCGACTCGTCGACGGCGAAGCGCCGCTGCCCCTTGCGCCGGGCCATCGTCGCGGGCGGAATCTGAAGCAGATCCGCCAACCGGCTAATCGGGACGTCGAGCAATTCAGCGAGGTGCTCGGCCTCGGCCCATTCGATGCCGGCCACGATTCTCTGTTCGGCCTGAATCGCGTCAGTCGCCACGGTTTCAAGAGTTGTCATATTCCAAATGATAGAAACAACACTATCACTTGAGCAAGACGAAATTCTCGTCTGACTCGAGGCCGCGGGCTCCGCAGCCAACCGGGAGAGGCATTCGCGGTGGACCGTGGCCGCAAGCCCGCGCATTAGCCGGCTTGCGCGCGGGAAGGCGGACGTCAAGTGAAAGATTAG
>JACQWL010000178.1 GCA_016209255.1 Verrucomicrobiota bacterium | reverse complement strand
CTTCAACTCCTATGTCCCCCGGCTGATCGCCAACATCGCCCCGCCTCCGCCCGGCTCCGCCGACTCGTCGGCGGCCAAGGCCAAGGGGAAAGGGAAGAAAAAGAAGAACGCCGAGAAGTGAGGCGGCGCTGCTCGCCTGCCACGCCGTAGCTCGGCGGAGGCGAGTCGGCGCCCGCGGGCGTCGTCAAGCGTCGCCCTTACGGAAACCGTCTCATCTCCAGCGCGAATTGGCCCTACGGCCGCGAGCGGCCGGCCTGGCGGATCTGGTCGAGCCGGGCCTGGAGTTCCTTCACCTTGTCGGGATGTTGCGCGGCCACGTTGTTCTTTTCGCCCAACCCGGCGCCAAGGTCGAAGAGCTGCGGTTGCGGGTCGTTGCCCAGTTCGGTGTTGGTGTTGACGTTCATCGTCGGACCGCTGGCGGGCTCGATGTACTTCCAGTTGCCCACGCGCAAGCCCACGCCACCGAGCCCGTGCTCGACGACGTGGTCGCGGCCCGTCTTGGAATCGCCGAGGAGCGCGGGCAGGACGTTGAAGCTGTCGGGCGCATCGTTCGCGCCGAGGGTCTGGCCGGTGAGCGCGGCGAGGACTGCGGGGAAATCCACCTGGCAGACGATGGCGTCGCTCACGCCCGGTTTCACGCGGCCCGGCCAGCGCACGATGAACGGCACCCGCGTGCCCGCCTCGAACTTGCTGTATTTGCCGCCCCGCAACGGACCCCGCGGCGTATGGTCGCCGAGTTTTTCCACGGCATCGTCGCGGTATCCATCGTCCACCACCGGGCCGTTGTCGCTGCTGAGGATCACGAGCGTGTGCTCCGCCAGTTTGAGCCGGTCGAGCGTTTTCAGGACTTCGCCGGCGCTCCAGTCGGCCTGCACGATGGCATCGCCGCGCGGGCCGAGGCCGGACTGGCCGGCGAAGCGCGGATGCGGCACGCGCGGCACATGCGGATCGTGCAGGGCGAAGAAGAGGAAGAATGGCTGGCGGTGGTTCTGCTCGATGAACTTCACCGCCTCGCCCGCGAAGGTGTCGGCCATGTCCTCGTCCTTCCAAAGCGCGGCCTTGCCGCCCTTCATGTAGCCGATGCGCGAGATGCCGTTCACAATGCTCTGGTCGTGGCCGTGGCTCGGGTGGATCCGCAGCAACTCCGGATTGTCCTTGCCCGTGGGCTCGCCGGGGATCGGCCGGCCGTAGCTCACCTCGATCGGATCCTTGGGATCGAGGCCGACGATGCGATGGTTGCGCACATAAACACAGGGCACGCGGTCTCCCGTGGCGGCCATGATGAAGGATTCGTCGAACCCAATCTCGTTCGGGCCGGGTTTGATCTCGCCGTTCCAGTCGATCTTGCCGGCGCCGAGGCCGAGATGCCACTTGCCGACGACGCCGGTGCGATACCCGGCCTTTTGCAGGATTGTAGCGATGGTGGTACGACCCGGCTTGATGATGAGGGTCGCGTCGCCCGGCGCGATGCCGGTGCCTTTTTGCCGCCAGGCGTATTCGCCCGTGAGCATCGCGTAGCGCGACGGGGTGCAGGTGGCCGAAGGCGCATAGCCGCTGGTGAAACGCAGCCCCTCGCGCGCGAGGCGATCCATGTTCGGCGTCGGGATGCGCTTCGCCCCATAGGCGCCGACATCGCCGTAGCCGAGATCGTCGGCGTAGATCAGGACGATGTTCGGTCTGGCGGTAGCCGCGCGGGCAACGCCGGCGGCGAAGATGAGCGCGAGGAGGATGGTGGCGGGCAGTTTCATCGGAGCGAAAATCAAAGGACGGCGGACTTGAGCCGGGCAGCGCGGCGGTGGATGGCCGCGGATTACTTCTGCCGGATATTCCCGTCTTTGCCAGCTCCGGCTTTGGTGGCCGGCGAGTGCCTCGGCCTCGACGGAACTCGGCCCTTCACGATCGGAAAAGACCTTCGCCTTGGATTTATCCAATCCACGGCATTCAATCCGGTTCCCCACGGAACACACGGAAGACACGGAAGAATTCTATCCGCGATTGGTGGCGCCGAAGGCAACCAGCGTTTGGATTTCCGTGTGTTCCGTGTGTTCCGTGGGCGATGACCTCTCCAGCCCTAGTTCTCCGCCAGCATCCGCAGCAGCGCCGCTTCGTCGATCACCGGCACGCCGAGCGCCTGCGCCCGGCCGAGCTTCGCGCCCGGTTCGGCGCCGGCGACGACGTAGTGGGTGGCGCGACTGACGCTGCCGCCAACCTTGCCGCCGGCGGCTTCGATTCTCGCCGTCGCTTCCGCGCGGGACAGCGCCGGCAGCGCTCCGGTCAGGACGAAGGTTTTTCCCGCCAAGGCCGGTTTCCCGGCGGCAACACCCGGAGAAGTCGGCTGCACCCCGGCCGCAATGAAGCTGGCCACGATCGCGCGATGACGCGCGTCGGCGAAATACGTGGCGACGGTGGGCGGCACACCGGAATCGTTTTCTCCTGCCGTTGTCTGGGGCGCGTGCTTGCCGGCTGCTTCGGGTTGCAGGCCGGCGAGCGCTTCAAGGCTGCCGAAGCGACGGGCCAGGTCGCGCGCGGCGACGGCACCGACCTGCGGAATGCCCAAAGCGTGGATGAACCGCCACAGTTCCGCGCGCTTGCTCGCCTCGATTCCAGCGAGGAGTTGCCCGGCGGATTTCCCGCCGTTTTTTCCCAGCACCGACAAGTCGGCCCGGCGGAGCCGGTAGAGGTCGGGCAGCTCCTTGACCAGGCCCCGCTCCACGAGCGCATCGATCAACGCGGGTCCGAGCCCCTCGATGTCGACGCACGCCTTGGACGCGAAGTGCTCGAGCCGGCGGCGCAATTGCGCGGGGCACGACACATTGGGACAGCGCACCGCCACCTCGCCCGTCCGCTCCGCCACGGCCGCCCGGCACTCCGGGCACGTTTTCGGAAAGGCATAGGGCTGGGCGGACGCCGGTCGTCGTTTCAGATTTACGCCGGCAATGGCCGGAATCACCTCGCCCGCTTTCTCGACATAAACGGTGTCTCCCACGCGAACGTCCTTCCGCGCGATTTCATCGCGGTTGTGCAAGGTCGCACGCGCGATCGTCGAGCCCGCCAGTTCGACCGGCGCCAGCTCCGCCACGGGCGTCAACACTCCCGTGCGGCCAACCTGAATCGTGATCGCCCGCACCTGGGTCTCGGCGCGCTCCGGGGCGAATTTGTAGGCGATCGCCCAGCGCGGCGTGCTCTCTCCCGCGCCCGCCTCGCGCTGCAGGGCGAACGAATCGAGTTTCACCACCGCCCCATCGGTCGGGAAACTGAAACCGGCCCGGGCGCGGCCGAGCGCCTCGATCGCGCGGACGAGTTCAACCAAACCCCGGGCGGTCCAGATCTGCCCGGGCGCGGGGAGGTTCCACGCTTTCAGTCGCGCGTGCAGATCGCGCTGGGTCGCCGGCAGCGCGGCCGAGGGCACGCATGCGCCCACCCCGAAGAACACGACCTGCAAGCCGCGGCGCGCGACCTCGCGGGCGTCGAGCTGCCGGACGGTGCCCGCGGCGAGGTTGCGCGGATTAGCGAACCGCGACTCGCCCGCCGCCTCGCGCTCGCCGTTGATCCGCGTGAACTCGGAAAACGGGACATGGATTTCGCCGCGCAGCTCGATGATGTCCGGAATCGGATTGGCGCGGCCGTCCGGCGCGATCTTCGCGAGGGCGCGCGGCAGCCCGGAGATCTGAAGCGCATTGGCCGTGATGTCGTCGCCCTCGATGCCGTCGCCGCGCGTGACCGCGCGCACGAGTTTGCCTCGCTCGTACGTCACGCTGACGGCGAGGCCGTCGATCTTCGGCTCGACCACGTAGACGAGATCATTGCGGCCGAGCAGCTTCGCCAGCCGGGCGTGAAACGCGCTGACCTCCGCCGGCGCATACGTCTTGTCGAGGCTCATCATCCGCTCGCGATGCCGGTACGTCTGGAACAACCCGGTGCGATCGTCGCCGATCGCGGGCAAGGGCGGCAGGCGCTGGGCGAGTTCCGGAAACGCGCGCTCCAATTCCGCGAAGCGGCGCTTGAGCCGGTCGTAATCGTAGTCGCTGATTTCGGGCGCGGCCTGCCGGTAGAGCGCGTCGTGCCGGGCGATCTCGGCGCGGAGGGCGGCCAACCGTTGTTCCGTCTCGGCGGGTGTGAGCCGGCGAAGGTCGTCGGATGCGTCGGTCCGGGAAACGACGTTTCTTGCCGGCCCGTTCGGCGCGACGGCAGATGCAACCGGCGCCGCCAGCGCGAAGGTCATCGCCAGTGCACAGGTGTGCGCGATGATTTGTCGGATTGCGGGATGAAAGTCCGGGGAGTGCGCGCGGGTCAGGCCATGCGGTTCGAGCAGGCGGCGCAGGCGCGAGTTGGCGGCGAGGAAACGGCGGGTTGGCACGAAAGGAAATCAAATGAGCAACCGCACTGAGGCCATGTCCGTCTCCACCCAAATTCGGGTGGAGCCGATGGGGAGATAACACTAAGCCGGAACTATGCAGTTGAACGTATTTTTTCCTCGTAACGATGAAAACTGAAAGGTGGACGGCGACCTCCCGTCTTCGCCCTTCGGGCTACGACGTGGCTGTGGTCAAGCGGCGCGCCGGAGCTCGCCGGAGGACGAGCAAGCCCTTGT
>JACQWL010000177.1 GCA_016209255.1 Verrucomicrobiota bacterium | reverse complement strand
CGCCCGGTCTCTGGCAATGGCCGGCGGTGATCGTGGGCGCCACGACCATCGCGGGTGTGCTGCTCGCTCCGAGAGTAACCCGGCGCGTGCCCGCCCCCATCCTCGGCCTCATGGCCGGCGTCGCCGTTTACTTCCTGCTGGCGCTCGGCCGCCCGGAGCTGCTCCAACTCGAGCACAACAAGCTCGTGATCGGTCCCGTCGGCGGCAGCATCGGCTCGATTCTTGCCGGCCTCTCCGGCCCATGGGCGGCAATCGGCGGGATCCATTTCGCCGACGTTCGCGCGCTGATCGTGCCGGCGCTGACGCTCTCCGTGCTGCTTTCGGTCGACACGTTGAAAACCTGCGTCGTGGTCGACGCGCTCACGCGCAGCCGCCACAATTCCAACCGGGCGCTGGTCGGGCAGGGTGTCGGCAACCTGGCCTCGGCCCTGATCGGCGGAATGCCCGGGGCCGGCACCATGGGCGCGACGCTGGTCAATCTCGAGAGCGGCGGGCGCACGCGCGTGTCCGGCATGCTGGAGGGCGCGTTCGTCGTGGTGGCGTTTCTGGTCTTCGGCCGCTGGATCGCCTGGGTGCCGGTCGCGGCGCTGGCCGGCATCCTGCTCGTGGTCGCGGTGCGCATGTTCGACTGGGGCAGCTTTCAACTGCTGCGGCAGAAATCGACTGTGCTCGACTTTTGCGTGATCGCCACGGTCGTCATTGTCGCGGTGAGTTCGAACCTGATTGCCGCGTCCGGCGCCGGGGTCGCCCTGGCCATCGTGCTTTTCATCCGCGAACAGATCCAGGGCTCGGTGATTCGCCGCAAGGTCACCGGCGAGCAGATTTCCTCCAAGCAGCACCGGCTCCCCTCGGAGCAGGAAGTGCTCCGGCGCCACGGCGCGCAGACGACGGTCTGCGAATTGCAGGGCAGCCTGTTCTTCGGCACCACGGATCAATTGCTCAACGAACTCGAGCCGGACCTGAAGCGGTGCCGCTACCTGATCCTCGATCTGCGGCGCGTGCGGTCCGTGGATTTCACCGCGGCGCACATGCTCGAACAATTCGAGGCCACCCTGGCGGATCGGGATGGTTTCCTGATCTTCAGCCGCCTGCCGGCCAGCCTGCCGAGCGGGCAGAATCTCGAAGCGTACTTCATGCACGTCGGCGTGATGCAGGCAAAATCCAATGTGCGCAAATTCGACACGCTCGATGACGCGCTCCAATGGGTGGAGGATCGGGTCCTTGCCGAGGAGAGGCCGGCGCGGGGCGGTGACGAGGCGCCGCTGGCGCTGGCGGAGTTCGACCTGCTGCGGGAGTTTGCCGCCGACCGGACCCTCCCCGCGGTGGCCGCCTGCGCCGAGGAGCGGTCGTTTCCCGCCGGTGCGGCCGTTTTCAAGAGCGGCGAAGCCGCGGACGAACTGTTCCTCATCCGGAGGGGAATCGTCCGCATCGTGCTGCCGCTCAAGGACGGCAAATATCACAACCTCGCATCGTTCGGGCGGGGAAATTTTTTTGGCGAAATGGCGTTCCTCGACGCCAGCACCCGGTCGGCGGATGCGGTGGCCACGACCGCGACCGACCTGTTCGTGATTTCGCGGAAGCGGTTTGACGAGATTTCCCGGCGCGAACCGGTGGTCGGCGTCAAGGTGTTTGCCCGGCTGGCCCGTGCCCTGGCGCTGCGGCTGCGCCACACCGACGCCGAAATGCGCGCGTTGTACGACTGGTGAACTACCAGTGCATGACAAAGCCGCCGTCCACATTGACCGTCTGGCCGGTCATCTGGGCGGCGCGCTCGGAGGAAAGAAACACGACCATGTTCGCGATGTCCGCGGGCGTCTGCCAGCGGCCGAGCGGGAGCAGCGCGCGGATCTTCTCCCCGGCCCAGTCCTCGTAGCTGCGGGCGGTACCGGCCGGCTGCTGCTCATGCCACGCGCGCCAGACCGCTTCGTTGAGCGGCGTCTTCACCATGCCGGGACAAACCGTGTTCACGCGCACTCCGTGCGGCGCGAGATCCTTGGCCAGGCATTGGGCGAAGTTAATGTTCGCCGCCTTCGATGCGCTGTACGGCGGATCGGTCTGCGAGCCGATCTGGCCCGCCACGGACGCGAGAAAAACCATCGTTCCCCGTTTGCGCGCCACCAGACCCGGCGCCAGGACGTGAGCCACGTTGGTCATGCCCATGATGTTCACCTCGAGCACACGCGCCCAGTCCGCCGGCGCCAGGTTGGTGAAGGGAAAACCGAACTTGCCGGAGCCGATGGCGGCGGCGTGAACAACGTGGTCGATCGCGCCGAGCTGCGCCTCGGTCGCCGCCAGTGCGGCCGCCAGCGTTTCCAGGCGGGTCACGTCCACCTGACAACCCAGGGTCGGCGCGCCGCCACCCGCCCCCAGCTCGCCCGCCACGCCGGCGACGCTGGGCGCCAGATCCCAGATCGCCACCTTGCAGCGCTCGGCCGCAAAAAGATCCGCCACGGCCCGGCCGATGCCACTGGCCCCGCCGGTGACAACGACCACATGATTTTCCAGGTTCAGTTCCATGATGCGATGCGTAGTAGTGGAAGGGAACCGCTCGATAGGGAACTGGATTTTTCGGCATTCCAGCTCCACGCGACGACGGTGCCGTTTGCTTTCAATGCCAGCGAAGGCGCGCCGCCGCCGACGATCGCCACGGCATAGGTCCAACTGCCCGGCACGGTCGCTTCGCCTTCGGCATTTCGGCCCGAAGCGACGAGCGGCGTCGGATCGACCGCAACGTTGACGAAAACGGCGCCGCTCGGCGCCGAAAACTTCGCCGCGTGGAGATGGTAGGCGGCACGCTGATCGTCGAGCCGGCTCGGAGCCAAAGCACGACGGCGCGCGCGAAAATCCCTTTGCGCCGGCGGGGTGCCGCGTGAGCCGATCGAAAAAAATCACCGTCCTGCTGGTGGATGACAACGCGGCCGTGAGACGTGGTCTGTGCACGTTATTGGAAACGGAGGGCCAATCCGCGGTGGTCGGGCAGGCGCGGAATGGTCGGGAAGCAGTAAAGATGGCCCAGACCCTGCGGCCCGAAGTCATCCTGATGGACATCGCCATGCCGGTGCTCAACGGCTTTGAGGCGACGCGGCAAATCCTCGCCGCGAACCCCGCCGCCAAAGTGCTCATTCTCTCGGCCCACAGTGACAACGCGTACATCGAGGGCATGACCGCGGTCGGCGCGGTGGGGTTTCTGGAGAAGCAGACGGCCACGGAGATTCTCGCCCAAGCGATCTGCGAAGTGGCCAAGGGTCATCGGTTCTTCAGCCCGGCCATCGCCAAGCGCATGGCACATGGCAAAAGGTGATTGCGCCCGCGACGGGGTGCGCACAAGCCGAACGGCGTGCGTCTCACGTCACGTATTGGTGGGAGTATTTTCGGGACGATTCGCCCGACGGTTGTTTTTGCCAAAGGGAAGCTCGGCCCGGATGGTCGTGCCCGTGCCGGGTACGGATACGACGCTGAACCGGCCGCCGACCATTTCCACCCGTTCGCGCATGCCGATCAATCCGAGGCGATTGGTCCATTTGGCGGACACAAGGCGGCCCACATCGAAAGCCTTGCCGTCGTCGGAAATTTCCAGACACACGCCACCGCGGGCTTTGAGAATGACCACTTTCACAACACTGGCGTGCGCATGTTTGGCGACATTGGTGAGGGCCTCCTGTGCGACGCGGTAGAGCACGGTCCGTTTGTCATTGTCCAGGGCTTCGACGCCGGCAAAGGCCGCGAATTGAATCTGCAGGCCTTTCCGCTTGGGGAAGTCGTCGATGTAGGAGCGGAGCGCCGGGATCAAACCGAGATCGTCCAGACTCGCCGGCCGAAGTTCGCGGGCAAACTGATGCACGCTCCGCAGCGATTTTTCCACCAGCCGGCGCAGGGGAACGATGGTCCGCCGGATGTTTAGCGGGTCGATCGCCGCCGCCTTGGAGAAAACCGCCAGATGGACATTGATGCCCACCAGAAGCTGGCAGACTTTATCGTGCAACTCGCGGCTGATCTCCTTTCGCTGGTTTTCCTGCACCAGCAGGATCTGATGGGAGACCTGGCGCAGTTTTTTCTGCAGTTGATGCGATTGGGCCAACAATCGATGGGCGCGTTGCTCGCTTTGCTTGAAGGCCGTCTCCACGGCCTGACGCCGGGTGATTTCCTCTTCCAACTGCCGGTTCGTGGCGGCCAGGATGTCGATGCGGCGGTGCGCCTCCTCCGCCTCCTTGCGCGCCGTGATTTCGATGACCGCCACCCGGCACCATTTCCGCCCGCCGCCGGGGGTGATGGCAGACCTGGCCTCCAGGCCGGCCCAAAAAGCGGTGTGGCCCTCATTCATGAGCGACGCTTCGCAGGTCTGTTTCTCAGGTCCGGCGAATACTCTCTCGAGAAAGGCATGAAAAGCCGGGCGGTTCGCCGGCGCCACAAAGACCTGGAAGCGGCGGTTGGTCAGGTGGGGTCTTTCCAGCCCGAGCAAGGCGGCCCCGGTCAGGTTCACTTCCAGAATCAGGCCATTCTCATCGAGGGAAAAATAGCCGACCGGGGCGAAATCGTAGAGATCCGTGTAT
>JACQWL010000176.1 GCA_016209255.1 Verrucomicrobiota bacterium | reverse complement strand
GTCCACGGGCGGTCCGACAGCCCGTCAGCGGCTGGCCACGCCTCATAAAAAACAAGTCGCATGTCGGCCCTGTCCGCTTCCGAGTGGTATGAATTTCCGAAAGGCATTAAGGTTAGGGGGACGCGTGGGAGAGTTGTGATTCAATGTGGTCAGAAACCTGCAACCATCAAGTCCGCTTGCGCAAACGGAATTCAAGAGCGCAACTGGCAACAACGAATCTGGCCGCGCGTTGCAGGTTTCGGCCTGACCCCGTGAGATTGGCCGGCCCACCTGATTCGTGCGGCACGTGGCAAGCGTCCAGAAGGTTGCCGGACATGGAAAAATCATGGCCGGCGATCAAGCAGACGACGAGGAACGTGGAAGATGAGCGCCGGTTCCGACGCGTGTCCGCCTGATTTCCGGAAAACAATCGCGCCCAAGAAAACTGGCGGAGAGGGAGGGATTCGAACCCTCGGTAGCCTTTCGACTACACGTGATTTCCAATCACGCACATTCGACCACTCTGCCACCTCTCCGGGTGTCCGACCGGTGGCGGGTAAAGCCACCCGTCGCAGGACGAAGCGGCTAAAGAAGCGTGACGCCCCGCCTGCGGTCAACGGTAAACCCGCGGCGTCGGGCGCGACAACCGTTGCAGGACGCGAACGCCAGCATTTATCCGAGCCGCCCTGCGGATTCAAGCGCCGCTGTCAACGCTTTGCGCCCCCTCTTCTATGCGGAACGCTTTCAGGAGTTTTGGGAAAAGCGACTTGCGCGGCAGGGTGTGGTGGCCAACCCTGCGGAGGTTTTTCCATCCGCCCGCACCGCCAACCATGGTCACCTCCAACGCCGAGCTCGGTTTCAACAGTAAAATTGAGGGCGACATGGTCGTTTCCCGCGCTGACGCCGTCATCAACTGGATCCGGACCAATTCGATGTGGCCGATGCCCATGGGCCTCGCCTGCTGCGCGATCGAATTGATGGCGGTCGGCTCGGCCCGCTTCGACATTGCACGATTCGGTGCGGAAGTGATGCGCTTTTCACCCCGGCAGTCCGACTGCATGATCGTGGCAGGAACGGTGACCTACAAGATGGCCCCTCACGTTCGTCGCATATACGATCAGATGATGGCGCCCAAATGGGTCATCGCGATGGGCGCGTGTGCCAGCTCGGGCGGGATGTATCGCAGCTACGCGACGCTACAGGGGGTCGACCGGATCTTGCCGGTCGACGTCTACGTCAGCGGCTGCCCCCCACGGCCGGAAGCCCTGCTCGATGCGTTGATGAAGCTCCAGGCGAAGGTAAGACGCGAGCCGTCCACCAAGCGGCTGTTTTCGGCCTGATCGCTGCTGTCGTCTCCGCTTTCACCGCATGCCTGCCGACGCCACGACAGCTCTCAGGGAAAAGTTCCCGCAGGTCACCGATCGTCCGAGTAACGATCATCCGGCGGTCAACGTGCCGATCGGCGAACTCGTGGCCGCGCTACGATTCCTGCGCGACGAATGCGGATTCGATCTGCTGATGGACCTCACGGCCATCGACTGGGCGGAGGGCGCGTCGCCGCGGTTCACGATGGTGTACCATTTGTACTCCACCACGCGGGCGGGTTATGTCCGCGTGGCGGCGAACTGCGCGAGCGACGCCGAGCCGGCGGCGCCCAGCATCGTCACGCTCTGGTCCGGCGCCAACTGGCACGAACGCGAGTGCTACGACATGTTCGGGATCACGTTCACCGGTCATCCCGACCTGCGCCGGATCCTCATGTGGGATGGCTACCCGTATCACCCGCTGCGCAAGGAATTCCCCCTCGCGGGCATCGAGGCTCCGCTGCACGATGCCGAGATTGGCGCGGAGACCGGCACGAACGTAATCGCCGCGCCGATGGCGGGCGGGCCGTTCGTGGCCGCGCCGGGCGAGATCAACCTGACCGAGGCCGAGCCGCGCGCCAAGGACGAGAGCTGGAACGAGGGCCGCGCTCAACCGGGCCAGAGCGAACTGCGGCAGGTAAAGGAATGACACGACCATGGCCGCCGAATTTGCCTATCCCGACAACGCCGCGAAAACCGCGGACGCCCGCGCTGAGCCCCACGACACGCCCGGAACCCTGAGTTCATCGAACGGGCCTGCCGAACGGGCCGAGCCGGAATTCAAGACTGAAAAGATGTCGCTCTCGATGGGGCCGTCGCACCCCTCGACCCACGGCGTGCTGCGGCTGCAAATGGAACTCGACGGAGAAATCCTGACGAAGGCGGATCCGGTCATCGGCTACCTGCACCGCGGCGACGAGAAGATCGCCGAGAACATGACGTACAACCAGTTCGTGCCTTACACGGACCGATTGGATTACCTCGCGCCGCTCGCCAACAACATGGCTTACGCCATCGCGGTCGAGCGGCTGGCCCGACTCGAGGTGCCGCCGCGCTGCCAGGCCATCCGCGTCATCACCGCGGAGATGGCGCGCATCTCGTCGCACCTGATGGGGCTCGGGGCTTTCGGCCTCGATGTCGGAGCCTGGTCGGTCCTGCTCTACACGCTCAACGAGCGCGAAAAACTCTACAAACTCTTCGAGGAGCTCACGGGTGCGCGGTTCACGACGAGTTATACGCGCATCGGCGGTGTCTCGCGCGATGTGCCGGACGGCTGGCTCGGCCGCGTGAACGCGTTCTGCGACCAGTTTCTGCCGATTCTCGAGGAGACGCTGGCGCTCCTGACACGAAACAAGATCTTCATGGACCGCACGGTCGGCGTGGGCGTCATCGCGAAAGAGGATGCGCTCGCCTTCGGTCTCACCGGCCCGAATCTGCGGGGCTCCGGCGTCCCGCTCGACCTGCGCAAGGACCGGCCCTACTCCGGCTATGACAATTACGAGTTCGACGTGCCGGTCGGCACCAAGGGCGACTGCTACGATCGTTATCTGGTCCGCGGCGAGGAGATGCGCCAGTCGGTCCGGATCATCCGGCAGGTAATCGCGAAATTCCCCGGCGGCGCGTGGTATGCAACCGACGCCCGGAAGATCTTCGCCCCGCCGAAGGAAAAAATTCTCTCCTCGATGGAGGAACTCATCCAAAACTTCATGCTCGTGACCGAGGGCCCGCAGATGCCGGCGGGCGAGGTGTATTTCGAGGCGGAGAATCCGAAGGGGATCCTCGGCTTCTATATCGTGAGCAAGGGCGGCGGCGTGCCGTGGCGGCTCAAGATTCGCGCCCCTTCGTTCTGCAATCTTTCGATCCTGCCGAAAATCTGCGTCGGCTGGCTGATCTCGGACGTGGTCGCGATCCTCGGCTCGCTCGACTTCGTTATGGGCGAGTGCGACCGGTGAAAAATTGCGGAGCAATTTTTCGATGAAGCTTAAGCCCGAAACCCTCCGCCGGATTGACGAGGTCATTCCGCATTATCCCGTGAAACGGAGTGCGGTGCTCCCAGTGTTGCACCTCGTCCAGGAGGATGCCGGCTGCATTTCGCCGGAGGCGACCGAGTGGGTTGCGCAGAAACTCGATCTGCAGCCGATCAATGTCTACGAGATCGTGACGTTCTACCCGATGTTCCGGCAGCAGCCGATCGGCCGCCGGCACGTGAAAGTCTGCCGCACGCTGTCGTGCGCCCTGATGGGCGGCTACAAGGCGTGCGAGGCGTTCGAGCAGGAATTCAACACCCACCGGGGCGCAACCTCGCTCGACGGCGAGGTCACGATCGAGTTTGTCGAGTGCCTCGCGAGCTGTGGCACCGCGCCCGTCGTCATGATCGACGACGAGCTCCACGAGAGGGTGGATGCGGCCAAGGCGAAGGCGCTCTCGGATCAGATCAAACAGGAAGCCGCGCAGCGGCGCTGATCGGCAATCCACAATCGGCAATCGCCAATCCACAATCGGCCATCGCCAATCCGCAATTTCAGCATGCCCGCTCCCGCCCAACGTCGCATCGTTTTCCGGCACATCGACGAGCCAGGCTACACCAGCGATCTCGCGTGCTACGTGCGCCACGGCGGTTACGAGATGTTGAAGAAGGCCGTCGGGATGCCGCCCCCGGCGATCGTCGACGAGGTGAAGCGGTCCGGTCTGCGCGGCCGCGGCGGCGCCGGCTTCCCGTGCGGCGTGAAGTGGACGCTCCTGGACCGGAAGAGCGGCAAACCGATTTACCTGATCGTCAATGCCGACGAATCCGAGCCCGGCACGTTCAAGGATCGCTCCATCATCCACCAGGATCCGCACCAGCTCATCGAGGCGATGATGATTTCCTCGTGGGCGAACAACGTGAAACAGGCCTACATCTACATCCGCGGGGAATTCCCGCAGGGGGCGCGGATTCTCGAGCGGGCGATCGCGGAGGCGCGCGCGGCGAATTTCTGCGGGCCCAACATCCTCGGCACGAATTACGGGTGCGAGGTTTACGTGCATCGCGGCGCCGGCGCCTACATCTGCGGCGAGGAAACCGGCCTGATCGAGTCGCTCGAGGGCAAACGGCCGTATCCGCGGATCAAGCCCCCGTATTTCCCCGCCGTGCTCGGCCTCTACCAGTGCCCGACAATCGTGAACAACGTCGAGACGCTCTGTCACGTGAAGCACATCCTCGAGATCGGCGGCGATGCCTTTGCGCTCATCGGCGCCCCCAACAACACCGGCACGCGCATCCTCTGCGTAAGCGGCCACGTGCGTAAGCCCGGGTCTTACGAATTCGAGGTCGGCAAGATCACGCTGGGCGAGCTCCTGAACGACGTCTGCGGCGGCCCGCTGCCCGGCCGGAAATTCAAGGCGGTCATCCCCGGCGGTTCGTCCGCCAAGGTCTTGAAATTCGGCGAGACGTTCACGCTGAAAAACAAGGACGGCTCGACACGCACGCTGACGGTCGAGGACATCCCGATGGACTTCGACACAATGGCCGCTTGCGGCACGATGGGCGGCTCCGGCGGCGTCATCGTGATGGACGACTCAGTCAACATGGTCGAGGCGCTCGCCAACATCAACGCGTTCTACGCGCACGAAAGCTGCGGCCAGTGCACACCCTGCCGCGAGGGCTCGCTGTGGATGAAAAAAATCACCGCGCGGATGGTGCACGGCACCGCGCGTGCCGGGGACGGCGCCCTGCTCAAGAGCGTCGCCGACCAGATCGCGGGCCGTACGATTTGCGCCTTCGGCGAAGCCTGCGCCTGGCCGGCGCAGAGTTTCGTCCAGAAATTCGGCGACGAATTCAAAGCCTACCCGGAAACGAAGAAAGCCGCGAAGCCCGCCGGTGCCCTCGAACTGGTTTGAGTTGAACAACCACGAAATACACGAAACACACGAAATCTGATGCTTCCGAACACCCCGCCATCCTTTTCCCACTTTCGTGTATTTGGTGTGTTTCGTGATTAAATGCCATTGTCTGCAATGATCGCACCGCCCAAACCCGACCTCATTACCGTCAATGTCGACGGCAGGGAGATCGCCGTGCCGAAAGGCACCAACGTGATTGAAGCCGCGCGGCTGGTCGGCGTGGACGTGCCGCATTACTGTTATCACCCGAAACTGTCCGTTTCCGGCAACTGCCGCATGTGCCTGATCGAAATCGGTATGCCTGCGGTCGATCCCGTCAGCCGGACGCCGTTCCCGGTCGCGGCGTCGGGCATGCCGAGAATCAACTGGATGCCGCGCCCGCAGATCGGCTGCGCGACGAACGTTGCGCCCGGCATGCACATCCGGACCAACTCGCCGCTCATCAAGGACTGCCGCGAGGGCGTGATGGAGTTCCTGCTCATCAATCACCCGCTCGACTGTCCGATCTGCGACCAGGCCGGCGAGTGCAAGCTGCAGGAACAGTCGACCGGCTACGGCCGCGGTTACTCGCGCTTCATCGAGCAGAAGAACGTGAAGCCCAAGCGCACGCCGCTCGGGCCGCGCGTCACCCTCGACGATGAGCGCTGCATCCTGTGCTCGCGCTGCATCCGCTTTTGCAAGGAGATCGTGAAGGACGACGTCCTCGGCTTCACCGACCGCGGCAGCTATTCGACACTCAGCTGCTTTCCGGGCCGGGCGCTCGCGAACAACTACTCGCTCAACACGGTCGACATCTGCCCGGTTGGCGCCCTCACCTCGACGGATTTCCGTTTCAAAATGCGGGTCTGGTTCCTCAAGCAGACAAACAGCATCGACGCCGAGTCGAGCGTCGGCGCGAACACCGTCGTCTGGTCGCGCGAGGGCGTCATTTACCGCATCACCCCCCGCCGCAACGACGAGGTCAATGATACGTGGCTCCCGGACAGCGCCCGCGAACTCTACAAGGCGATCCACGCGTCCGACCGGCTCGTCGCGGTAAAGGTGAACGGGACCGACAGCGCGCTCGAGTTCGCCGTCGGTGCAGCCACCGGGCTCTTCAGGTCCAGTGCGGGCGCGATCGCGGTGGTCGGCTCGGGCCGCAGCTCGGTGGAAGAGCAGTTTCTCACGCGGAAACTGGCGGACGCCCTTGAGGCGCCGACGCACCTCGTGAGCCGGGTGGGGCAGGGCGACGAGATCCTGATCTCCGCGGATCGCAATCCAAACGTCCGCGGCGCGCTGGTCGTTGGCCTGATCCAGGCCTTGCCAAAGACGCGTGTTGCTGGGGACGCGACGCCCTCGTCGCGTTTGACAAACGGCGACGTGGGCGTCGCCGCTCCAGTGCGAACGGGCGGCCTCACCGAACTCGCCGCGCAGATCGACGCCGGAAGGATCAAGGCGGTTGTCTCCCTGGGCGAGGACTTGGCGGCCGCCGGCCTGACCGCCACGCAGCTCGCGAAGATTTCGATTGTCTATCTCGGCACTCATGCGAACGCCACCAGTGCGGTCGCGAAAGTGGCCGTGCCGACGCTGACCGTGTTTGAGAAGAGCGGCACGTTCGTGAATCAGCAGTTCCGGCTTCAGAAATTTTCCAGGGCCGTTCCGGGGCCCGTGGGCGCGACCGACGATCTCGTCGTGCTCGCGAAGCTGGTCGCGGCGGCCACTGGCACGAAGATCGCGGACGAAATCGGCCCGCTCTGGTCGGTGCTCGCGACAGAGGTGCCGGCGCTCCGCACGGTGACCGTCGCGAATCTGCCCGCAACCGGCCTGCTGCTCGACGGCACGCCGTGGGCGGTGCTGCCGTTCGCGGAGGGCGCGACGCTCCACTACAAACCTGCGGCCGAACCTGCCGCCGCCGGGGCGCTGAAATCCTGAAATGGTCGATTTCTACCTCCAGCTTCATCCGTTCGTGCAAGGCCTGCTCAAGGGGCTGGCGGTGATTCTCGTGATCTTCCCGCTGGGCGGAGTGTGCTCAATGGCCGAGCGCAAGGTCTCGGCCTGGATTCAGGACCGGCCCGGACCCAATCGCGCCATCGTGCCGTGGATCGCGTGGATTCCGTTTTTCGGCAAGTTCCTTCAGCGGCTCGGACTTTTCCACGTGATGGCCGACGGGGGCAAGATGCTCTTCAAGGAGGACTCGCTGCCGGATCACGTGAACAAGTTCTACTTCGTCCTCGCGCCGATCGTCGCGATGATTCCCGCGCTCACCACCGTCACCGTCGTGCCGTTCGGCGCCTATCTCGATCCGGCTGGCCGCGTGATTCCGCTGGTGCTCGCCAACGTCGACGTCGGTCTGCTCGCGGTGTTCGCGGTGGCTTCGCTGGGAGTCTACTCGCTGATTCTCGCGGGCTGGGCGTCGAACTCGAAGTATCCGTTCCTCGGCAGCGTGCGCGCGTCGGCGCAGCTTATCTCCTATGAGCTTTCGATGACGCTTTCGGTGATTCCCGTTTTCCTGTGGATCAACGCACCGGGCGCTGAGGGCACGATGGGCCTGGGCAAGGCGGTCGAGTTTCAGAGCCTGCCCGGTTTTTGGGGCGGCATGTGGTTCATCTTCCTCATGCCGGTGTCGGCCTTCATCTTCCTCACGTCGCTGTTTGCCGAGACGAACCGCCAGCCGTTCGACATGCCGGAGTCGGAGGCGGATCTCGTCGGCGGCTTTCACACCGAATACGGCGCGTTCAAGTGGGGCCTCTTCTTCGTGGCGGAGTATGCCAACATGATCATCGGCTCCGGGGTGTTCATCCTGCTGTTCTTCGGCGGCTGGAATCCGCTGCCGTGGATCCCGATTGCCGATCTGGTCGGCTGGCTGCACCACCTTACCGGGTCGGCCTTCTGGGCGAATCCGTTTGTCGTCGGGCTGCTCTCGATCCTCATCTTTTTCGCCAAGGTGATCTTCATGATCTTCGTTTTCATGTGGGTGCGCTGGACGGTGCCGCGTTTCCGCTACGACCAGGTGATGGAAATCGGCTGGAAGAAACTCCTGCCGCTGGCCATCGCCAACCTCCTCGCGTATGCAGTCGGCATCGCGATTGTCCAAATGAAAGGCTAAACCATGTTCAAATTCATCAGCTCGCTTGTCGCAGACAACGATTTCAAACCATTTACCCTCGTTCTGACGAACGGCGAGCGCATCGACGTGTCGCATCGGGAATTCATCATTTGCATTCCGGTGTTCGAATTGCTCTGGGTTCACGTTCCGACGGATGAAAAAGCGAGGATGATTGCCCCATCTCACGTTCGCGAAGTGCAGCGCGATCCGGCCAAGGCAGCTTAAATCCGAGGTCCCTACGCAAGGATTCCCATGGCCGTCATCCCCGTCGAACGCAAGCCGCTCACCCTGGTCGAGCGCACGTACCTGCCGCAGATCCTCGGCGGGCTGAAGACGACGCTGCGGCACTTCGTCACCCCGAAGCAGACGATGGAGTATCCGGAGCAGCGCCCGGCGATCCCGCCCGGGTACCGCGGCGTGCCGGTGCTGGTGAAGGATCCGCACGGCCGCGAGAAGTGCGTCTCGTGCCAGCTCTGCGAATTTGTCTGCCCACCCAAGGCGATCCGGATCACGCCGGGCGAGATTTCTGCCGATGCGCCGGACGCGCATGTCGAGCGTGCGCCGCGGGAATTCGACATCGACATGCTGCGCTGCATCTACTGCGGGCTGTGCCAGGAGGTCTGCCCCGAGGAGGCGATTTTCCTGCAGAACCAGTACTCGATGAGCGGTTACACGCGCGCGGAGATGATCAACCACAAGGATCGGCTCTACGAACTCGGCGGCACGCTGCCCGACCAGCACTTCAAGTGGGACAAGAAGAAAGCCGCCGAAGTGGCCGGCAACGCCGGCCACTAAAAGCTGAAAGGCTGAAAGACTGAAGGGCTGAAATCAGCCCGCAACACAACGTCAACTTTCCACCCCCTGATCCAACCCGGCAATATTTCGCCACACATCGGCTTCAGTTTTTCAGACCTTCAGCTTTTCAGCATTTTCCGTTATGGGCAACTTCCTCTTCAACCTTTTTGCCGTCTTCACCGTCGTGGCCGCCGCCGGAGTGGTGGTGAACAAGAACGCCGTCAACGCCGCGATGTGCCTTCTGCTCTCGCTGGTCGGCGTTGCCGGGCTCTTCATCGTGCTCGACGCCTACCTGCTGGCCTTCCTGCTCCTGCTCGTTTACGCGGGCGCGATTGTCGCGCTGTTTCTCTTCATCGTCATGCTCCTCGACACCAAGAGCGACGCGCGACCGCAGCTCACCAGAATCCCCCTCGTCGCGCGCATCCTGGCGTTCGCCCTGGTGGCGGTCGGGGTCGCGTCCTTCGGTCGCCTCGAATCGCCCGACCCGGCCGCGGTGCCGGCACTCGGCGCCTCGCTCAAGCTCTACGCCTACCAGCTTTTCACGACCTACCTGCTGCCGGTGCAGATCCTGGGATTTCTCCTGCTGATCGCGATGGTCGGTGTGATCGTGTTGAGCAAAAAGTTCGAGGGCCTGGAGGATATCAGATGATCGCGCCGACGCTCAATGCCTGCCTGCTCATCAGCGTGCTGCTGTTCGCGATCGGACTGCTGGGCGTGCTGATCCGGCGCAACACGCTCGTCGTGTTCATGTGCCTCGAGTTGATGCTCGTGGCCTCGACCCTGGCGCTGGTCGCGTTCTCGCGCTTCAACGGCACGATGGATGGCAACGTCTTCGTGTTTTTCATCCTCACCGTCGCCGCCGCCGAGGTCGCGGTTGGCCTCGCCATCATCGTCGCGCTGTTCCGCAAGCGCGAGACGATCCAAATCGACCAGCTCAATTCGCTGAAGAATTGAAGATCGGGGGACTGAATTTGAGACCCAGAGAGCACAGAGCCAAGACACAGAGTTCACAGAGTGATTCCATTTCATGAGTCGCCCGCGCCTTAACCCTTTCGTCAACTGGCAGTCCTCCGTGGCCTCTGTGGGCTGCGCTTCGTGTCCTCTGTGCCCCTTGTATTCCTGGCAATGACCTCCGCCCAGCTCGCCACCTCGGTCCTCCTGCTGCCGCTCGTCTCTGCGGCGGTCATCGCGTTGTTCCTGCGCCGTGCCGGGATGCTGGCATCCGTCATCTCCGTGCTGGCCGCGACGGGCGTGGCCGCGGGCGGCCTGATGCTCGCGCTCGGCGGCGCGCGCGATTTTCCCGCCTCGGTCGAGTGGCTGCGGCTGGGCAGCTTCTCGCTTTCGCTCGGCTTCAAGTTTGACGATCTCGCCGCGCTGATGCTCTCGATGGTCGGCGTCGTCGGCCTCTGCATTCACGTCTTCTCGCTCGGCTACATGCGCGAGGACGCGGCCCGGGCGCGCTACTTCGGCGGACTTTCGATCTTCATGTTTTCGATGCTCGGCATCGTTCTGGCCGACAATCTTTTCATGATGTTCATCTTTTGGGAACTGGTCGGCTTCAGTTCCTGGCTGCTGATCGGCCACTGGCACGAGAAACAATCCGCGAGCGACGCCGCGAAAAAAGCCTTCATCGTGAATCGCGTTGGCGATTTCGGGTTCCTGCTCGGCATCGTCATGTGCTACTGGGCCAACCACACGGTCAACCTCAGCGAACTCGCCGCGCTCAGCGAGAACCACGGCCTCGTGTTCAGCAGGCTGATTCCGCTGCTCCTCTTTTGCGGCGCCGTCGGCAAGTCCGCGCAGCTTCCGCTCCAAGTCTGGCTCCCCGACGCGATGGAAGGCCCGACACCCGTCTCCGCGCTCATCCACGCCGCGACGATGGTCGCGGCCGGCGTTTACATGCTCTGTCGGATCGACGTGCTCATGGTGCCCGATGCGCTCACCATGATCATGTGGGTCGGCACCGCCACCGCGCTCTACGCCGCACTCTGCGCGATCACACAGGGCGACATCAAGAAGGTCCTCGCGTACTCCACGCTCTCGCAGCTCGGTTTCATGGTCGCGGCGTTTGGGCTCGGCTCGATCAGCGAGACCCACCAGCACGACGGAGTGCCGCACACAGTGGCATACGCGGTCGGCGTGGGCGCCGCGATGTTTCACCTCACGACCCACGCCTTCTTCAAGGCGCTGCTCTTCCTCGGCTCCGGCTCGGTCATCCACGCGTGCCACCACGAGCAGGATATTTTCAAGCTCGGCGGCTTGAGGAAAAAACTGCCGCTGACTTTTGCGACGTTCACGATCGGCGTCGCGGCCATCACCGGATTCCCGTACCTCGCCGGTTTTTTCTCGAAGGACGCCATTCTCTTTCTCGCGTTCGAGAAAAACACCGCCGTCTTCGCCGTCCTCGCCTTCACCGCGGTGCTGACCTCGTTCTACATGGTCCGCCTGTGGAAACTCACCTTCCTCGGGACGCCGCGCAGCGAGTCGGCGGGGCATGCGCACGAGGGCGGCTTCGCGTTGACGGCGCCACTCGTCGTGCTGGCGATTCTCTCGCTCGTCGGCGGCTACACGGGCCTCTATCCGAAAGTGTTCGATGGCATCTTCGACCTGATTCCCGAAGCGCACGGCTCCGCCCACACCATCATCTTCATCACGAGCGTCGCGGTGTTGGTCCTGGGCGCCAGCGCCGCGTTTGCACTCTACGCGCCGGCCGCAGACGATTCGCTCCAGCAGAAATCGCCCGGCCTGTTCGGCTCCCTCGCCGCGCTGAGGGTGTCGTTCGACCGCGTCTACGACTACTATGTGGCGAAGATCCAGCAGCGGTTCGCGATGGTGCTCAATTTCATCGAACAGATTTTCCTGGCCGGCGTGATTGTGCGCGGACTCGCCGGAGTCGTGGGGCTCCTCGGTCTCGGCGCGCGGGCGCTGCACGTGGGCAACCTGAACGCCTACGTGTACTGGTTTCTCCTCGGCATCGCGGGGCTCTGGCTTTTCGCGACCGGTGTGCTGCCCTTCTGATCACGCGATGAACTGCTCCCATAACTCGTCCCCATCGCGACTCCCGGCTTTGCCCATAAGACGGCGTCAAAAAAGCCCTGTCATTCTGAGCGCAGCGAAGAATCCAGTTGGACCAACGCCGCAGTTCTCCGGCGGCGAACCGGCTGTTGGATTCTTCGCTGGCGCTCAGAATGACAAACAAGAGTTCTTTTTGGGACGCCCTCTCAGGACGCTGTCTGGGGTAAGTCAGGTCTTTTGCCTGACCCGCTTGGGCTTTCGATGGCGCGTAAATGGTCAGGTCAAAGACCTGACCTGCAAAATTCGATGAGCCAACTTACCCTCGATCCCCTGCTTCTGGCCATCGTGACGCCACTCGCCCTGGCGCTGCTCATCGCACTCGGCCTGCCGAAACGCTGGTCCGTCCGCCTGGCGTATGTCGCGTTCGCCGTTCCATTGCTGATGGCGCTGCACACGTGGTGGTACTTCGCCGCCGCGCCGCCGGTGGACGGCTACGTCTTTCTCACCCGCTACTCCACCGGTCTCGATGGCGTCGGCATCGGGCTCAAGCTCGGGCTCAACGGCCTTTCCATGCCGCTCTTCGTGCTCGCCGGCATCGTGGGTTTCGCCGCCGGACTATTCGCGATCCAGTCCCAGGCCGAGCGGCTGAAGATCTATCTCATGCTCCTGCTCATCATGCAGGGCGGACTGATGGGGGTGTTCGCGAGCGTCGATGTGTTCTTCCTCTATTTCTTCCACGAACTCGCGTTGATCCCGACGTTCATCATGGTCGGCGTGTGGGGCGGACGCGATCGCAGCTACGCGGCGATGAAGATGACGATCTACCTCACGGCGGGCGCGATGATTTCCCTCGTCGGGCTGATCGCGCTCTACGTCAAGAGCGGCGCGAACAGCTTCGATCTCATCGCGCTGCGGTCCCACCTGGCGGCGCATCCGCTCGGCGCGACGGTGCAAAACAACATTTTCGGCCTGTTGACGTTTGGGTTCGGCATCCTCGTTTCGCTCTGGCCGCTGCACACGTGGGCGCCGCTCGGCTACGGCGCCGCGCCGAGTTCGGCCGCGATGCTGCACGCCGGCGTGTTGAAGAAATTCGGGCTCTACGGCCTGATTCAGGTCGCGCTGCCGCTGCTCCCCGCCGGTCTGGCGCATTGGGCGCATCCGCTCGCGTGGCTCGCCGTGATCGGCAACATCCTCGTGGTCGGATTCATCACGATCGCCCAGCGCGACCTGAAACAGATGATCGGTTATAGCTCGGTGATGCATATGGGCTACGGGTTCCTCGGCCTCGCGGCCGGCTCGGTGCTGGGAGTGGGTGGCGTGGTCCTGTTCCTGGTGGCGCACGGGCTTTCGGTCGCGCTGCTGTTCCTCCTTGCGACGAGCGTGCATCATCGTACGCACACGTTTGCGCTGGATGAAATGGGCGGCCTCGCCGTCAAGGCGCCGGTCCTCGCCGCGTTCTTTGTCACCGCGACGTTCGCCAGCATCGGGCTGCCCGGCTTCGCCAACTTCTGGGGCGAACTCACGATTTTCGTCGCGCTCTGGAGTTTTTCGCCGCTCATCACCGCACTCGCGGTGGGCGGGGTCATCCTCTCCGCGATATATGGGCTGCGTTCCGCCGCGCGGGTGTTCTTTGGGCCGGCGACGGAGCGCTTCGCCGAAATCGCGGGCAAGCACGCAATCGTCGATCTGCGCTGGGGCGAAAAAATTCCCGCGCTGGTTCTCCTCGCCGCGCTGCTGCTCGTCGGTTTCTGGCCAAAGTCGCTGACGGAATCCATCAACGCCGCGCTCACGCCGGCCGCGCAGACCGTCGCCAAGCAACAAACCGCAGGGAACGCTAATCCACGCTAATGCCCGCTAATCTTTCAGCCATTGTCGTGCCCCCCTTGGGCGTTTCATCAGCGTCAATGAGCGTTGATTAGCGTTCCTGTTCCTCCTGCCGAATCACGCATGACCCTCGAAGCCGTCAAACTCGCCGCCGCGGACAACCTCTGGAGCGCGATCCTGCCCGAGCTTATACTCGGCTGTCTCGCGCTGTTCCTGCTGGTGCTCGAACTGCTGCTGCCGAAAAAACACCACGGCGTCATTCCCGACGTGGCCTCCGCCGGCGTCCTCGGCACGCTCGTCTGGGTGCTGGCGAACTTCTCTCCGGCGGTGCTTGGCTCCACCACGTTCAGCGGCCTGCTGCACCACAGTGTCGCCGGACAGGTGATGCGGGTGTTCTTTCTGCTTTGCGCGCTGTTGGTGTTTCTCCTTGCGCGGGTCAGCCTGGCGAAGCAGGCGATGCCGCGGATCGAGTTTTATCACATCCTGCTGGTCGTGACCGCGGCGGCGATGCTCCTCGCGCAGAGCCATCATTTCGTGATGCTGTTCGTGGCGCTCGAGACCCTGACGATCGGGCTCTATATCCTCGTGAGCTACTACCGCACGAGTTCCGCCTCGCTCGAGGCGGGCCTGAAATACCTCGTGATGGGCGCGCTGAGTTCCGGCTTTCTTTTGTTCGGCATCGTCATGCTCTACGGCGTGGCCGGCAACCCGGCGCTAATGGCGCACACCGCAGCGGCGATGAACTACGGCGAGCTCGCCCGCTTCCTCGCCGCGAACCCGCACAATTTCATCGCGAGCCTCGGCATCGTCTTCGTGCTGGCCGGCGTGGCCTTCAAGATCGGCGCGTTCCCGTTTCAGATTTGGATTCCCGATGTCTACCAGGGCGCGCCGACGCCGGTGACGGCGTTTCTCGGCGTCGCCTCGAAGGCCGCGGGTTTCGCCGTGTTGCTCGGTCTCTGCGGCGCGAACGGCGCGTTCGTCGCCTACAACTGGCTCGTTACTCCCGTGCTCACGGCCATGGCGGCGGCGACGATTATTTTCGGCAACATTGCCGCGCTCACGCAGCACAATGTGAAGCGGCTGATCGGCCTCTCGGGGGTATCGCACGCCGGCTTTCTGCTGCTCGGTGTCGTCGCGACCGCGGCGGCTCCGATGGCGACGGGCGCGGTATATTTCTACCTGTTCGCGTACCTCCTCGCGTCGTTCGCGGTGTTTGGCGTGATGGCCCATGTGGCGGGCGCGGACGATGCCGACCAGGAACTCGATCACTATGCGGGCCTGGCGAAGGAGAATCCGTTCCTCGCCGCGGTGCTGGCCGTCGGCCTCGGATCGCTCGCCGGCATCCCGCCGCTCGCGGGTTTCATGGGCAAGCTCTTCGTCTTTATCGCCGCGTTTCAGGCCGGCGCGCGCTGGCTTCTCGTGATTGCCGCTGCCGGAGTTGTGGTTTCGATTTACTATTATTTCGGCTGGATCAAGACCGCGTTTTTCGAGACGTGGGTGCCGTCGGCCGACGCCGCTCCGGCGCGGCCCGCGCGCACGCCGGTGGGAGTGGTCGCCGGCGTGGCACTCGGGGCGCTCGCCCTGGCCTCGATCGCGCTCGGCTTCTACCCCGGCCCGCTGGGGCAGTGGCTGACAATGCGGTAGCCCGCAGGTTCGATTGCCTTGGGCGGGTTTCCTGGCGGTCCGTGGACGGCGGCGGCTCGGCGGGTGGTGGTTATAGGGAACCTGCGGTCAATAAAAGACCGCTGCGCAACACTTCAGGAGGCGTCCGGGGCGGGAGACCTACCGAGTTGTTGCGATTGAAAATTGAGAATTGAAAATCAGGAATCGCTAATTGCGGTTAGGGTGGCCGCCGCTCTTGTCATTTTTCCGGCCTTTGCCTTTGGCGGTGGCGACAGATTTGCCAGTTCCTCGTGATTCATGGCTGAAATCGCCGCACGGCGCCATCGGAAATTCCAAGTCTCAGATTTTCTATTATCATTTTTCAATTCGTCGCAACACCTCAGGAGACATCCTGTGGCGCGATGCTTCGTGAGCAGTTGCACCGCGGCGCGGTTTTGCGATGGGATCGATTACAAATTTGGTAGATTGAGCGCCGCGAGGAATTTTCCCAGACACGCTGGCCGCAAGAAAGCGCGGAACGATTGGGGCCTTGATTCGTGCCAATTCGTGTTATTCGTGGAAGAAATTCCGCAGATTTGCGGCAGGAAGCCAACAAGGCAGTTGGCCCACGAATGCGCCAGAGGCGCACAAGTTACACGAATTCGCACGAATGCCGGAGTATTCGGAGAGAAACGCGAATCGGTTTCCTTTGGTCGCTGCTGCGTCGCGCCAGGTTTTCCGTGGTCAAAGACTACCGTGTCCCTTTGGCTGCGGCATTGGCCGTGGTAGGACCGCTTGCGGTCCATACCTATCCGGTGGCTGCGGGTGAGGGCAGCGATTGAGCGACCCGCCCATCGGTTTCCTCCCGCGAGAGGATTCGGCCCGCTTCGCACCAAGCGCGCAATATGTCGGGGCACACATCGTAACCGTTGGGCCAGGTCAAAACACCGTGATCGATGAACGCTTGCGCGAAGAATCTTTCCTCGCCGAGGGGGGCGATCATCGGGCCGCTTCGACCGGTCAGATAGGCCGAAAAATCCAATTCCGCTGCGAGACCATCCTCGTAGGCAAACGCGAGGCGGTGGTCACCGTTGTAACGGATCGTCTTTAGTCGCGGTCTCATTGCAGGGGCGCAATGCGAATCCCGTAGAAGCCGGGAATTTCCGGCATGGAGTTACGATGGGTGCCTCCGCGGAGCCGGCAAGGGCGATTTTCGCGGACTGCGCACGCCTTTCCTTCCGACGCGACCCCGGCAGCGAGTTTTACCGGCACCACGCCACGGCTGGTCAACGTCTCCGTGCTCAAGCCGCTTGGCACGGGGTTCACCGTGGGGTTCTTTGTCGGTGGAAACGGCACCAAAAACGTGCTCGTTCGCGCGATCGGGCCGACATTGGGTACTGCCTTCGGCGTGCCCGGGGTGGTAAGCGACCCGCAGCTCACGCTCTACTCCGGACAAACCGCAACGGCCGCAAATGACAATTGGGGCGGCGGATCGACGCTTGGCTCGGCATTCTCGTCAGTCGGCGCCTTTGTGTTGCCAACCACCTCGCGCGACGCCGCGGTCGTGGCCGGTCTCAGCCCGGGCGGTTATAC
>JACQWL010000175.1 GCA_016209255.1 Verrucomicrobiota bacterium | reverse complement strand
CTATACGACATGGAAACGGGCGTCGGCAAGCGACGCCCCTACACTCACCAATTAGTTTGGACGTTCAACAGGTAAACGGGGTTCTACTGCATGGATACGCCTCAGCTCTTGGTCTCGCCCCCGGCCTTTGGGGCCTCGGTCGCGGCGGGCGCAGCCCCAGGCGCGGGCGTCGCGTCCGTGGCGGCGGCCTCCGGTTTTGCCGCAGCTTCCGCCGCCGTCGCCAAGGCTTTGGCGGACAGGTCGGCGGGCACGTCGGCCTTCGGCGCCCGGGCCGGCTTCGCCTTCGAGGACTTCCGGCCGCCCCTCGACTTCTTGTAGCCGGGGTCATCGGCCTTCACGAATTCGATCAGCGCGAGCTCGGCGGCGTCGCTGATGCGCTGCGGGCCGAGTTTGTAGATGCGGGTGTAGCCGCCGCTGCGATTGACGAACTCCTTGTAGGTCTCGTTAAACAGCATGGTGATGGCGGTTTCGTCGCGCACAGCGGAGAGCGCGAGGCGGCGGAGGTGCAGGGCATCCTTCTTCTCCGTCTTGGCCGCGGCCTGCTTGGCCTTGGTGATCACCTTTTCGATGAAAGGACGGAGCGCCCTGGCCTTGGTCAGGGTGGTCTGGATACGGCCGTGCGTGATGAGCGAGGCGGCCAGGTTGGAGAGCATCGCACGGCGATGCTCGACGGTCACGCCGAGGGTGGCGTGGTGTTTTTTGTGACGCATGACTTAAATTGCGGATTTCGGATTGCGGATTTCGGATTGGAAAACCGATCACGGAATCGGGCGCGCTGGCCTTCAATCCGCAATCCGCAATCGCCAATCCGCCATGGGCTCAGGCTTCTTTCTTGGTGTCGAGGAGGCGCTCGTCGAACTTCATGCCGAGCGAAAGGCCGAGCGCTTCGAGCTTCTCCTTGATTTCGTTGAGCGACTTCTTGCCGAAGTTGCGGTACTTGAGCATCTCCTGCTCGGTCTTCATCGCCAGTTCGCCGACCGTGGTGATGTTGGCGTTGTTGAGGCAGTTCGCCGCGCGGACGGAGAGCTCGATTTCGTTGACCGACATGTTGAGGAGCTTGCGGAGCTTGTTCTGCTCCTCGCTGACCTCGGACTGCTGGTTCTCGAATTCAAAGGCTTCCTCGCTCACGCGATCGAAGACATCGAGGTGGTGCTTGAGAATCGACGCGGCCTGCTTGAGGGCATCGTCGGGGGTGATGCGACCGTCGGTCCAGATTTCGAGGATGAGCTTGTCGTAGTCGGTGATCTGGCCGACGCGCGTGGCTTCGACCGCGTACTTCACCAGCCGGACCGGCGAGAAGAGCGAGTCGATCGGGATGACGCCGATGGCCTGGTCCTCCTTCTTGTTGTCGACGCCGGGATAATAGCCGCGGCCGGTCTTGATTTCGATCTCGGCCTCGAAGCTGCGCTTCGTGTCGAGCGTGCAGATGACCTGATCGGGGTTGATGATCGTGATGTTGGCATCGGCCTGGATGTCGGCGGCGGTCACGGGCCCGGCCTTGCTCGCCTTGATCAAAAGGGTGATGGGTTCACGCTTGGTGGAGACGATCAGGATCTTCTTCAGGTTGAGGACGATGTCGGTGACATCCTCGACGACGTTGTCGATGGACTGAAACTCGTGGTTGACGCCGTCGATCTTGATCGAGGAGATGGCGGCGCCCTCGATGGAGCTGAGCAGGACGCGGCGGAGGGAGTTGCCGACGGTGTGCCCGTAGCCGGCTTCGAAGGGCTCGGCGATGAACTTGGCGTAGGTGGGCGTGGCACCCTCCTCCACCTTGGTCAGTTTGCTGGGGAGTTCGAACTTTCCGAGACGTTTTGGCATGGCGATGATGACGGTTGAGCCCGCCGGAGGCGGGTGAAACTTGAGAATGAAAGGTGGAGAGGGTGAGGGGCCGGGCGACCCGCCTTCGCTCGAAGAGCTACGGCGCGGTGAGCCCGTTGGGCTCAGAAGCGCGAGTAGAACTCGACGATGAGCTGCTCGTTGACGTTTTGCTCCATCTCCTCGCGGGTGGGGAGGCGGACGACGAGGGCCTTGAACGTTTCGGGATTCATCGTGAGCCAGCCGGGGACGTTGCGGATGCGATTCTCCTCCAGGCAGCGCGTGGCGAGCTGGCGCGACGCGGGCGTGTTCTTGACCTCGATCTCGTCGCCGGGCTGGACGTTGTAGCTGGCGATGTCGACCTTGTGGCCATTGACCCGGATGTGGCCGTGGTTCACGAACTGGCGGGCGGCGGCGCGGCTCTTGGCGAGGCCGAGGAGATAGATCGTGCTGTCGAGGCGCGTCTCGAGGAGCTGGAGGAAGCGCTCGCCGGTGACGCCGCGCTCCTTCTTGGCGATTTCGAACACGCGCCGGAACTGGCGCTCGAGCAGGCCGTAGATGTAACGGAGCTTCTGCTTTTCGTTGAGGCCGACGGCGTATTCGGAGACCTTGCGGCGGAGCTTCGGCCCATGCTGGCCGGGCGGATAGCTGCGGCGTTCGAAGGCCTTGCCGGAGCCGAGGAAGTGCTGTCCGAAACGGCGGCTGATGCGTGTGGTGGGGCCGGTGTAACGAGCCATGGTGAGTGAAAGTGAAAGTGAAGGTGAGAGTGAAAGTGAGAGTGGCGAGAGGCGCGAAGGATCAAGTAACAAGTATCACAAGTCCGGTCGGTTCTTGTTACTTGATACTTGTCACTTGCTACTTTCTTACACCCGGCGGCGTTTGCGCGGGCGGCAGCCGTTGTGCGGGATGGGCGTGACGTCGACAATGGACGTAATCTCGAGCCCGATCGCCTGGAGCGCGCGGATGGCGGAGTCGCGGCCGAGGCCGGGACCGGAAACGCGGATGACGACGTCCTTGAGGCCGTGCGACATTGCGTTGCGCGCCGCATCCTGGGCGACGATCTGGGCCGCGTAAGCGGTCGATTTACGCGAGCCGCGGAAGTTGCACTTGCCGGCGCTGGACCAGGCGATGACCTGCCCCTTGTGGTCGGTGATCGAGACGATGGTGTTGTTGAAGGAGGCGAGGACGTTGGCGAAACCGGACGTGACATTCTTCGAGCCCTTCGCCTTGCGCACCTTGATCGTGCCGAGCTCCTCCCGGAGCAGGTCTTCGGCGGTGGGTTGCTTCGCGACCCCGCCGATCAATTCGACGGGCTTCTGGTCGGCGGCGGGCGCTCCGGCCGGCGCAGCGGCGCCGGCAGCGGGGGCAGCTCCTTCGGCAGCGGGTTTGCCAGATTTTTCGCCCGGGCCCTTCGGACCCTTGGGTTTTTTCTCGGGGTGAGCCCCGGCTTTCGCCGCGGCATCGGCGGGCGCAGCGCCGGCGCCCTCGCCGGACGCGGTGGCAGCCTTGACGGGCTTATCTTTCTTGGGAGCGGACGTTTCTTCGGCCATGTTGGTAAATAGTGGGTTCGTTCGCGGGGGAGGCGCAGCCAGTCTGCGCCCCGCCGGGCGAGCGGATGCGGTTTAGACTTCCTTCACCTTGGTTACGCCAATGGTCTTGCGCGGGCCCTTGCGGGTGCGGGCATTGGTGCGCGTGCGCTGGCCATGAACCGGGAGGCCGCGACGGTGGCGGATGCCACGGTAGCAGTTGATCGCCTGCAGGCGTTTCAGATTCGCGGCGATTTCGCGGCGGAGGTCACCCTCGAGCACCCATTTGTGCTCGGTGATGATGTGGAGAATCTTGTTCAGCTGCTCCTCGGTGAGGTCCTGGGCCCGCATGTTGGGGTCGAGGCCGGCCTCCTTGACGAGGGCGTCGGCGCGGGTGGGACCGATGCCGTTGATATAACGGAGGGAATACGCGACTTTCTTTTTCGCGGGAATTTCTACGCCGAGGAGACGAGGCATGATGTTTGGATTGAGTTGGAATCGAGCCCGCCGGGGCGGGTGAAGTTGAGAAGTGAAAAGACAGGAAAAACCGGAGAACGGAAAATATCAGGTGGCGGCGGGAGCCGTCGCGGCCCGCGGGAAGGTGAGGATTTCGGGGCCGCGTTCGGTCGTGAGCACCGTGTGTTCGAAATGCGCGGAGGGCGTTCCGTCGGCGGTGACAATCGTCCAGCCATCGGAGAGCGTCTTGGTCTTGTAGCCGCCGAGGTTGACCATCGGCTCGATCGCGAGGGTCATGCCCGGCTTGATCTTGTCGCCCGTGCCGCGCTTGCCGAAGTTCGGGATTTCCGGCGGTTCGTGCATCGAGACCCCGACGCCGTGCCCCACCATGTCGCGAACGACGCTGAAGCCGTTGGCTTCGACGTAGGCTTGCACGGCGCTGGAGATGTCGCCGACCCGGTTGCCGATCTGGGCGGCGCGGATGCCGATGCCGAGGGCCTCGCTCGTGACGCGGAGAAGTTTCTCCACCGCGGGTGAGATCGGGCGGACCGGCACCGTGAAGGCGTTGTCGCCGATGTAGCCATCGTGCCAGACGACGAGATCGAGCGAAACGATGTCGCCTTCACGGAGAACGCGACGAAACGACGGGATGCCATGGACGACTTCTTCGTTGACCGAGATGCAGGTGTGCGCCGGATAACGACGCGAACCATGCTGGTAGCCATAACAGGCACTACGG
>JACQWL010000171.1 GCA_016209255.1 Verrucomicrobiota bacterium | reverse complement strand
GCACGTCGATCACCTTCGGCGTCAACGGGCGGTTCTGACCGGAACGATGCAGTCGAGATGTAGGGGCGTCGCTTGCCGACGCCCGTTTCCACATCTCGACTGCATCGTTCCGGCTCAGAACCGCCCGTTGACGCCGAAGGTGATCGACGTGCCAGGGAGATTCATGCGCTGCAGCTGGTCGGGGATGCCGCGATAAAATGCCTCCGGCTCGTTGAACAGATTGGCGACGTCGCAGGTGAGGGTGACGGCCGGGCGTACCTGATAGGCCAGGCCGACGTTCACCATGGTGCGCTTGAAACGATACAGGTTCCGGCCGAGGCTCGCGGCCGAGTAGTTGGTTATATAATCGCCGGTGAAGTTGACGGCCACCCGCGAACTGAAACCGCGATGGCGCCACGAAAGGCTGAGGTTCCCGGTCCGCGGGATGAAGCCGGGGACCTGGTTGGTGCTGCGGGTAACCGTGCCGCCGAAATCGCCGTGGGTGTCGATAACCGTATAGTTGGCCGAGCCGCTCAGGCCCTTGAGGAAACCGGGCAGGAACGTGAACTGCTGCTGGTAGTTGAACTCCCAGCCTTGCACCACGGCGGTGCCGAGGTTGGACGTGGTCAGCCGCGTGAAACCGCCGTATTCCCCATTGTAGCCGTTGTTGGCTCCGGTGGGAACCGTGCCGCTGTTGATCCCGGAAACGATGTAATCCTCGATCGTCTTGTGGAACCAGCCGACGGAGAAGTTGCCCACCGGTTCGAAATAATAATCGAGCGTGGCGTCCCAGTTTGCCGCCGTTTGCGGCAGGAGGCTCGGGTTGTTGACGCTGAGCGTCTGGTTGGCCTCGTTGACCGTCTCGTTGGGCCGCAAGTTCGCCATCGGCGGCCGGCCGAAGCTCGTGGACCAACTGAGGCGGGCCTTGAGATTGGCCGTGAGGTCGTGGTGGAGATGGACGCTCGGAAACGATTTCGTGTAGCTGCCCTCGAGTTCGCGCCGGGTGCCGGCGTAATCGCGCTGCGCGGAGCCGACCGGGTCGGCCGCCTGCTGCGCGGCGGTGCTGCCGGTGCGGACGCGGACGTAGCCCGAACTCTCCGTATCCGTCTTTTCCGTGCGCACGCCGGCGAGGAAACCGGTGCGCCCCACCTTGCCTTGGGCCATGACGTAGCCGGCGCCGATGGTTTCAGTCACGGCGGTCGTGCCGGTGTATTTGTTCTGCTCGAAGAAATAGACATCCTCCCGCCAAAGGGCGGGGGTGACCGGGACGCGTTGGTTGATGAAGGTCGAAGCCTCCCACTGCGGGATGCGGCGGCCGGTCATGCGCGTGTCGAACATGAGGATCGAGGGATCGGCCGGCAGCGCGGAAGTGCCGATGTAGTTCCAGCGTCGGCCGCGGTTGTAATCCTTCGCCGAATTCTCCCGCCAGACGAAGCCGGCCTTGAGAAAAACCTGCGGCGGGATGGGCAACGCATAGCGCGCGTTGCCGTGGAGCTCCTTGACCGCGCGATCGTTGTCGGCGTTGGCGTTGGCGAGCCCGTTGGGGGCGGGACGAAAGTTGGCGGGATTGGTGAAGTCGGGGCCTTCGGTCTGGACGAAGCGCGGATAGAGATCCGACTGCGTGCGGTCGAGGATCCAGCCCACATTGGTGATCCGGTTGATCAGCACGCCGCCCTTGCCGTTGCCCCGATTGACGTTGGAACGGTTGTAGGCGGCCTTGTAGTCGAGCTGCAGCCGGTCGAACTCGTGCTCCGCGCCGACGTCCACACCGCGCATGCGCACGAAAACGTTGTTCGGTCCGGTCATCGTCAGGTCGATCGTCGAGCCGGGGGCGGCGCGCACCTGGGTGATGCGGTCGGTGTAACCGGGCAGGATGCCGGCGGTCCCGGTGGTGCCGACGGTCTGGGTGGTGAAGGCGCGCGTCTCATAGCGGCGGCGGAATTTCTCGTTGTTGTCGACGGCGACCGTGTTGAGCCGGAACTTCGTCGTGGGCGAGTAGCGGTAATCCAGCTTGATGTTCAGACTTTGCTGGTAGTGCGGATTGTAGGTTTCCGTCGTGCGATAGTCCCAAACGTAAGCGGGCGTGCTGGTGGTATTCTGAAAATCGCGGGTGGTGAGAAACCAGCCCGTGGCGTGTTCGCTGTAGAACCCGTTGACGGCGACACCGAGATTCCGTTCGCCGCCGAAGACGCTGAAGACCTCCTGGTAACCGAGGTTGAACAGCGGATGGAACCGGTGCGCTTCGCGCAGCGGGATTTGCTGGGTGAAGGGGGGCGCCCAGCGGCCGGAGAAATTGTACGTCACCCGGCGTTTTTCCTTCATGCTGAGCGGCGAGCGGCTTTTGAGGTTGACGGTGCCACCCAGCGAATCGGCGCCCTTGTCGGGCGTGTGTCCCTTGGTGAGTTCGAGCTGCTCGAACATCGCGCTGGAATAGACGTGAAGATCCGTGTCGCGGGTCATGGAGTCGTCCCGGCTCGTCAGGAGGACGCCGTCCATGGTGACGGTGTTGAGCCCCGGGCTCATCCCGCGGATGGTGAACCCGACGACGAGGCCTGCCTCGGAGAGGTTGCCGGCCACGCCGGGGAGGTTGATGGCGACTTCGCTGGCGCTCATGTTGGGCAGGTTGCCGAAAAAATCCATCGCGACGACGTTCTTCAGGTTGTCGGCGTTGCGTTGCGCGGTGATGGCGGCGGCCCCGCCCTCGCGTTCGCCCGTGACCTTGAATTCCTGGAGCTGGTAGATGCCGGTCGTCAGGTCGAAATTTCGCACCGCCCGCTCGCCGGCGCCAACGGTCACCTGGCTGCGCACGGAATCGAGCCCGATGTAGGATGCGATCACCTCGTGGGTGCCGGCCGGCACCGCCGTGAGCACGAAGCGGCCGGTGTTGTCGGTGAGCGCGGTCAGGCCGAGTTGGGGCACCTCGACCCGGGCGCCTTCGAGGAGATTGGTGGTGGCGGCATTGCTGACGGAACCGGTGATTGTGCCGTCTGCCGCCAACGCGGCCTGCGCCGGCAGCAAGGCGAGCGCGACCCAGACGGCCGCGAGGGTAATCGGGTTTTTTCGTTTCATGGTCTTTTGGGTTTGGAGTTTTGCGCCGGCGTGGGATCCGGGCGCCGGGGTTTGGCGGGCTCGAAAACCGGTGGACGAGCTTCCACTCGCCCAGCAACACGGCCGCGTTGCTGCGATTCTCCCATTGGAGCGCGCCGGTCCGCTGGAAGCTCTTTCCAGTCAGGAGCGGCAGGATGGAGGTGCCCTGAATCTCGTGATCGGCGGCGGGCTTGACGCCGGCGGCCTCGATAAAGGTGGGGAGCAGATCCATCGTAATCCCGGGCTCGGGCCGCACGCGGCCGGCGGGGATCTTGCCGGGCCAGCGCGCCAGAAACGGCACGCGAATGCCGCCTTCGTGAGTCGAGAACTTGTAGTCGCGCAGCGGGCCGAAGAGCCCGCGGCCGGGAAACCGCCGGCGGTATTTGGAAACCAACTCCGCCGGCGCCTCGAGCGGATAGTGCGGGGCATTGTAAGCGAGGTAGAGAAACAGGGGACGGTTCTGGCCTTGGTGCTGTTGGAGATAATTGACGGCGGTTTGCGTGAGCTCGTCGGTATAGTATCCCTTCACCGTAACCGGTGTCTCGTTGTGATAGGTCTCCGTCACCTGCCAGTACATCGGGGTTCCAATCAGGGAGCCCCGGAATTCAACCACGTTGCGCGATACGCAGCGACACAATTTCTCGCGAGTGTACCTTCGGTCCCGCTGCTCACGCGGCGGGCTACGCCTTGATTGTAGCCCTGCGCGTGAGCGCAGGGACGCCGTGATCCGCAAACAATTCTGGCGCCAAGTATAATTAAAGGTTGGCGTCCTGACCGCGAGCGAGCAGCTCAAATCAACAGCAGCGCGGGCGACTCGAGCAGTTGTTTCAGCGCGCCGAGGTACTGCGCCCCTACCGCCCCATCCACGACGCGGTGGTCGCACGAGAGCGTCAGGGTCATCGTCTGGCCGATCACGATCTGATCGTTTTTGACCACCGGCTTCTTCACCGTCGTGCCAACGGCGAGGATCGCACCATTTGGCGGGTTGATGATCGCGCTGAATTTCGGGATGCCCATCATGCCGAGGTTGGAGACACAGAACGTGCCGCCGGTGAATTGCTCGGGCTTGAGCTTCTTGTCCTTCGCGAGCTTGCCGAGCGACTTCGCCTCGGCGCTGATTTGGAAGATGCTCTTGAGGTGCGCGTCGCGGATGACCGGCGTGATCAAACCGTCCTCGATCGCGACCGCGAACGAGACATGCGCGGCGGCAAAGTAGCGGATCTGCGTGCCTTCCCACGAGCCGTTGACGGCGGGCACGCGGCGGAGCGCCTCGGCACAGGCTTTGAGGATGAAATCGTTGACCGAGAGCTTGCCCGCCTCCGGCGGCGCCAAAGGCGGCCAGGGTTTACCCGCCTGCGGCGGCGCCGAAGGCGACCAGGGCTTGACGCCCTCTTTTTCCAAGCCGGCGTTGAGCTGTTCCCGCAGGGCGAGGAGCGGGGCGGCGTCGATTTCGATTTCGACGTAAAAGTGCGGAAGCTGCGTTTTCGATTCGACGAGGCGGCGCGCGATCGCCCCGCGCATGTTCGAGACGGGAACGGCGCGTTCCTCCTGGATGGGTCCCTTGCCGAACACGCCGGGCGTGTTCGCCATTTGAGATTTGAGATCTGAGATCTGAGATGGCGCCGCGGCGGCGCCCAACACGTCGGCGCGGACGATTCGGCCACCGGGGCCGGATCCGGTCAAACGCGCGGGGTCGATGCCTTTTGCGGTGGCGAGTTTGCGGGCGAGCGGCGAGATCTTCAGGCGCCCTGCGGGCGCATCGGAGGACGGAGGACTGACGACGGAGGACCGAAGACGGAGGACGGAGGACGGAGGGTCTTCTGACTTCGTTCCCCTGTCCTCTGTCTTCTGCGTTCCGACCTCTGTCCTCTGTTCTCTGATCTCTGATTCCTGTTCTCTGACCTCTGTCTTCTGTGCGACCGGAGCGGCAGCCGGCGTCGGAGCGGCGGCAACCGGCGCTGGCGCCTTTAACACCGGGACATCAACCTGCTCGCCGGGTTTGCCGATGGCGCAGAGCCCGGCGCCAAGGGCGACCTGGGACCCCTCAGGCACGAAGATCTTCAGCAGGGTACCGTCGAAGAAGCTCTCCAGCTCCATCGTGGCCTTGTCCGTCTCAACCTCGGCGAGCATGTCGCCGCTCTTCACGGTGTCGCCTTCCTTTTTCAGCCATTTGACCAGCGTGCCTGCCGTCATGGTGTCGCTGAGCTTCGGCATTTCGATGATGTTGGGCATGGGCGGAGGCGAGTCGTTGGAGCGTGAAGGGTTGAAGCGTTGAAGGGTTGAAGCGTGGATCGTTGGAGCGTGGGAGCGTTGCAGCGTGGGAGCGTGGAAGCGTGATGCGTGGAAGCGCGAACGGTGATTCGTGTCCTCGGTTGCGGTTATACGCTCTTCAACGGTTTAGCGGTTCAACGGTTTTAACGGTTCAACGGTTTTAACGGTTCAACGGTTTTAACGCTTCAACAGTTTTAGCCACTGAGCGTCACGCCACGGTTTCGAGCGCGGCTTTGACGATGCGCCGGGGGTTGGGGAGCTGCTCGGTTTCGACCGGCGGGCTGTAGATCGCCGGCGCGTCGACGTTCGCGAGCCGGTGGATCGGGCCGTCGAGTTCATCGAACGCCTCGCGCTGGATCATGTAGGCAAGCTGCGAACCGACGGAGCAGAACGGCTTTTGCTCCTCGACGACGAGCACGCGGTGGGTTTTCGCGACCGAGGCGAGGACGGTGTCGATGTCGAGCGGGCGGATCGAGCGCAGGTCGACGATTTCGACGGAGATGCCGTGTTCTTTCTCGAGCAGCGCGGCGGCGGCCAGCGAGTGCAGGACACAGCGGCCGTACGTGACGATGGTGAGGTCGGTGCCCGGCCGCTTCACGTCGGCCTGGCCGAGCGGGACGAGATACTCCGTGGCCGGGACCTCGCCCTTTTCGCCGTAGAGCAGCGTGTTCTCGAGATAAAAGACCGGATCGTTGTCGCGAATCGAGGACTTGAGCAGACCCTTGGCGTCGTACGCCGTGGCCGGCACGACGACCTTCACGCCGGGATGGTTGGCGAGAATGTTTTCCGGCGTGTGCGAGTGGGTGGCGCCGACATTCGTGCCGCCGTTGGCGGGACCGCGGATGACAATCGGGCAGTTGATCTGCCCGCCGGACATGTAGCGGACGTTGGCGGCGTTGTTGAGGATTTGATCGAACGCCACGGAGTAGAACGACCAGAACATGAGCTCCATCACGGGGCGGACGCCGAGCATCGAGGCGCCGATGCCCATGCCGATGAAGCCGGCTTCGCTGATCGGCGTGTCGACGACGCGCTGCGGGCCGAATTTCGCCAGGAGCCCCTCGGTGACCTTGTAGGCGCCGTTGAACTG
>JACQWL010000172.1 GCA_016209255.1 Verrucomicrobiota bacterium | reverse complement strand
CTCTTCCGCCCGCGTCGTCGCCGCCGCCGGATGGCGGGGGGCCGCAGGCCACGAGCTTCATGGCCCCGCTCGCCCGTGCTCTGGTGACCCTCTCCCAGGGGCCGGGTCCTGCCCCGCGCGAGGACCGGGTGCCCCTCTGGGACATTCCCGAGGATGAAATCAGCGGCGAATACGCCCAGCGTCAGCGCATGCAGCTTGAGAGCGAGCGGACCGGCGAGGAAATCATTCTGCCCGGTCTCAAGGCAGCATTGGACAAGCTCACGTATCCCGTCTTCGGGCTGGATATCGAAACGATCCGGTCACTCGTGCCGGTTCATCGCGAGGCCAAAGTGAACGGACTTACGCTGTTCCAATTCAGCGTGACCGAACAACGAGAGCGCGGCGGTACGCTTTCCTATCACGACTGGCTGAACACTACGGCTGGGAATCCCAACCGCGCATTCCTAGCCGCGCTTCGCACGGCGCTCGGTGACCACGGCTCAGTTTTGGTATACACCCAATACGAGGAAACCGCGTTCCGGGAACTCCTCTGCGAATTCATCAGCGCCGGTGACGACAGCGATGACGTGCTGTGGCTGAAGCGCTTCCTCGACAGCGGCCGCCTGGTGGATCACCCGTAAGCCTGGCCGGTCCCGCGCACAGTTGCGGGGCCGGCTTTGCCGTGTGAGCGGCGATTCCTTGTTTCGCGCCCGGAAGGACGCATCACTCGTCCCGCAGTTCGGTGGAATCCCCTCGGCATAGACCGAGACTGCGGCGCCTTCGTGAGGTCGAACCGCCGCGGGTGACGCCTGGGGCGGGAGGAGAAGTTTCGCGCGAAGTATTCGAAGCGTAACATCAACGCCTCAAACGTGAGAGGTTTGATCGGAGGCGCGTGCGGGAGGAAGGAGGGAGGAGGTTATCGGGCGTACGATTTCTGCCTCGTCCATCGCCGAAACCAAAAAACGATGAACGAAACATCGCCGAATGTATCCCGCGGGCTCGCGTCACCCGTGCCGCGCGATACTGGAATCGTGCTTCCCTGTTATGAGGGAGCGGATGGCCGAGCGACGGAGCTCACGTTTTCAAACGCCGAACTCTGTCGGAGCATGCTCCTCCTGGGGAGTACCGGCTCGGGTCTCGGGTAAGACGACGGCCCTGCGGGCCATTTGCCGCAGCCTCATCCGGCAACAGGCCGCAGACGCCGCATCCAAGCCCGCCCTTGTTCTTTTTGATTTCAAGGGCGACCGGGAGACCGTGAACGTGGTCACCGCATGGGCGGCACAGGCCGGCCGGGAAGGCGATGTCCGCGAGTTGTCACTGTCGAGCGGGCATGCGTATGACTTCCTCGCGGGCTTCGGCGGTTTGACTGATGTCCAGGAATATGCGGAACGACTGCAATTCGGATGCGGGCCGACGAACCTGCGCGACACTTTCTGGGACGAGTATCGCAGCGGCCTTTTCGCGACAGCCCTCGCCTTCAGTTATCTCCTCCAACTGCCGCGGGATTTTCCGGCCTGGAGTACCCACGCGGCCTCCTGGCTTCTCGCCGATACGCCACCGCCCGCGCAGACCAAGTCAGTCTCGGAGTTCGAAAGAATCGTGGACGCACTGTGTCCGTCGGCTCCCCGCTGGGCGGTGGCCCAATTCGCCAAGTGCACGATGAAAGACTGGGAGGGCGGACTCGATTCGCGAACTCGCTCGAATGTGCGGGCCACCATGGCCAACGCCCTTCGGCCGCTCCTCGATCCCAAGGTGCAGCACCTGTGTCGCGCTTCGGGGGCGGGCCACGTCAACATCGCCGAGGCCATCGCCCAGGGCCAAATCGTACTGGTATCAATCCCTTCGCTCCTGAACCCGAACCTTGCCCGTCTCATCGGCAAGGCCCTTAAGGCCGACTTCTACAAGGCGGTGTTTTCCCGGTGCGACAGCCCCGGCACGCGCCACCGCCTGGCCGTGCTTGTGGCCGACGAGTATCATCTCAGCGCCACCGTTGGCGGCGGACTGTTTGATGATGCAGCGGCACTGCCGCTCATCCGTGGCTTTGGCGCGGGAGTGGTGGCGGCTACGCAGACCCTGGCCAACCTGGATTACACGATTGGGCTTGGTGCCCGCAACGTGCTCCTGCCCAATTTCAACTCCGTCTTCTTCTTTCGCAACGCGGAGACGGAAACGGCCGGCTGGGCGTCGGGACTCATGGGAACCCGCGAAATGGAGGTGGAAGTGCGGGTGAAGGAGCGGGACCAGGGTTTTTTCCCGGGCAGTTCAAGGGAGCGGATAATCGTTCGGAAAGTGGAGCGGCCAGTATGCACTTTGGCCGAACTCTCCCGCCTCGAACCGGGGCAGGCATTTATCCATCGCCAGTTCGACCCGGCGCCCATGGGCCCTGTCTGGCTGGCGGAGGCGGATGTCGTGTCCCGGGCGGAACTGAAAAACGTGAACAAAAACATCGATCCCGCCCAACTCGTATGAACTACCACGGCAGCCCGGACCTCGATCCAAAACAGAACCTCACCGTCGATGCGGTCAGCCTCTTTCACCGGTTCCGCCAGGACGCGGACGTGGAAAAGGTCGACACCTTGCTGGAGCAAGAATTGGCCCGACACCTGAAACTCTGCGAGCTGGCCATTCTGCACGCCGCCAGCGCCGACATGTACTGGTGCGACCTTCCGCGGCACCCGATCCATGATTTTGACATCTGGGCGCGCCAGCACCTCGAGAAAATGGGATTTGAAACCGAGTTCAGCAGGACGGCATGCAAGGAAACGGTGCCGGATAAAAACGACCCGAAAGAAAGCATCAACGCGGTCATGGTGCATTCGTCGCTTACCGCCAAGTGGTTTCTCGCGAAGCCACGCAGCCAGGAAACGGTGGCGGCGGAATGGCACCGACGCGAGGGTCTTGAAGCCGAGGATCTCATCCAAAATCCTCCTCAACGCCTGTCCCGCGGGATCGGTGGGGATTTTGACGGCGGGAATACCGTTTGGGCGGCGGTGCTCGACGGGAAATTCATCATCGAAGTTCAGCAGCGCAATCAGGGCGCGTTCCTCTGCCTCTTTGGCCTCGACGGGAAATGCCTGCATGTTGAACCGACGGATCTTTCGTACGGGGCCGTCTTTGGGCCCGACGTCTCCGATGTCGCAGGTTGGCAAGACCGGGCCCAACAGGTCGTGGACGGCTGGCAGGCACCGTAACAGGACGGCCACGGTCCCGTTGGGCAACCGGCGGCCATTACTCGTTTCCCCACTAAAGCGGAATCCACCCCCAGCATGGCAAGGCATCGAACGCCGAGTTCGTGATCGCCCACGTCAGTGTTCGGAACGGGAGTTTTGTGGTCGAGACCGCGGAGAGTGCGTCCGCCTTTGACGAGGGAATCGTCAGGATTGAGTCGCGCTCGTCGGGTGAAATCGAACTCGGCGTCGGGAATAGAAAATGAGGACGGAGCGAACGACGTCGCACCGCCTTGCCCGCGTGCCTTCCGGGCGGCAGCGCGGGTCGTCAAGCCGGTGTCGTGGCTCGATCCTGGCACTGGCATTCGGACTTCTCTTGGCACCAGAACTCTCGGCAAGTCCTTATGCGGCGGTGTTCATTAATCCTGTTGGCGTCACAGCGCGGAATGAGTCGGCATGATCCGTGTGTCATGGCGTGCGCCGCGCGACTCTGAAGGGCTTTAGTTTGGCCGAGGCCTTCATTTCTTCCGCCACAAATTTTGTGAAGTCGCCGATCTCGCCTTGAACGGAAGCCTTTTCCAGCGCGGCCATGTATTCGCGCCGCCGATCGAGCCGGATGACCGCCCAGTTGTAGCCGCCTGAGGCGAGCATGAGGTTCATTAGGAAGCGTCCGATGCGGCCGTTGCCGTCGGCGTAGGGATGGATGAACACAAAGACAAAATGGCCGAGCACCGCGCGGACGGCGGGCGCAGGTTCGCGGCTGAGTGCGCCGAACAACGCCTCCATCAAGGCGGGGACGGCCTCAATCGCGGGGGGAACGTGCGCAGAGCCGCGGATGAAGACGCGGCGCTCGCGGTAGCCGGCGAGCGCCGACGCGGGCAAGATATTCGCCTGCACGGACGGGCTGAAGAGGGCGCGATACCAACCTTGCAGGTCGCGATCCACGATCGCGCCCGGTGGTCGACCGCGCCAAATGTCACCGAGACTTGAGAGCACGCCATTGAACGCTTCGCGGTATCCCTTCGCGGCCATCGCATTGATCTGCGCTTGGTCCTGCGGATTATCGATTGGATCCCATGCCCCGTCGGCTATGCGCTGGATCAGTTCCGGCGTAACCTGGTAGCCTTCGATGGAGAGCGAATTGTAGGCATCATGCGTGTAGATTTCATGCACGCGTTGCAGGTAACGGGCTGGGTCGGGCATGGCACGGGGCGGCGCCGGAAAATGCGCCAGCACGTCGGGCCGCAACCGCGACCACATGGCCTCGATTCGACCGGCGTAGGGGGACTGCAAAATGGCACCGACCGGAAGACGGGGCGGTTCTTCGAATGGATTCTGCGGCTTGATCGTAATGCCGGCGGCAAACAAGTCTGCCTCCAATCGGGTGGCGGAGTCCGCGAGGCCGAGATGCCGCAGTCCGCCGGTGATGCGGCTGGCGGCGGAGACATTGACGTTGCCGGCAAGCATGGCGCGGGAGAGTTCCTCGACTCGCACCATCCGCAGCGCCAGTTCCGCATTGGTCGCCGACCGGGTGAAATAACTCGGGGTCGTGCGGATGAGAGCGAGTGCGAGCGGCATGACCTGCACGCCCTGCTTCGATTCGGTCGAGGGCGGGAGGCCCTTGCGGTTGGGATAGAGCAGAATCGAGCTGTCGTTCGGCAGCTTCAGGGTGAACACGCCGCCGCGGGCGGTGAGCACGATCAGCTGTTTCGGGGTTTGCGTCCCCGCCGTCCAGAGGTCGAGGGAATGCTCGGGAGAAAGGCAGTAACGCTGACCGTAGCGGGTTTGCAGATAGGCGGACACGAAGTTCCAGAAATGGAGATGCCAAAAAGTGGTGTCGCCCGGGCGTGCTTGCGGTGTCGTCAGGGCATACCAACCCTTGATGATTTCGACGAGGAACCCGCGCTGTTGCAGTAGGGTGCGCGCCCGCCGCGGCAGTTGCGCCGTGCGGAGGATGTGCGAGGGGGCGGCGGCCTGCGCGCGGCGCAGGGCCTCCGCCAGGTCGCGTTGGGGGTTTACCGGCATTTCAGCACGGTGGATTACTTTGGTCTCATGTCAAAAGATACTTTGGTATTTATGCTGCATCCTGCTTTGGTATCTTGTCCGACTCGTATGATTCGAAACGCCGAGGGTCCGCCTGAACCCGCTGCACCCGTAAGCCTCACCGGTCCCGCGCACCGTTGCGGGACCGGCATTGCCGCGTGAGCGGCGATTCCTTGTTCTGCGTCCGGAAGGACGCATTACTCGTTTTCGCAGTTAAGCGTAATCGCCTCAGAGGGCCAGCCAGCGTCTGCCGGCGCCGATCGTGATGGTAGGAAACGAGGTGACCGACGCAGAAATGCGCGGTAACGCTGAATGCGGCGGGGTTTGGTCCACGCGCGCAGCGCTCCGGGGCAGTGGCTCGCGCGCGCAGGAAAAGATCCCGCCGGAGCGGAGCCCCTGTGATGTCCCTGAGCGAACCGTGGGGAGCGAACTGCGGCGGCAGCAGCATGCGGTGCGTTTCCGTGTCCTCCGACACTTCCCCGTTGCGGCGCTTCTCTCGCTCCACCGCCAGGTCGGGGGCCAGGTCCTTTCAAACGCCGACCAGTCCCAGAAACCGCTGCACCAACTGGAAGGCGCGCTGTGCCTGGATGCCGCGCTCCGCGGCGTCGGTTGATTGGTGAAATTCGACCACCTGTCTCGGGCCGTAGTCGTCGGCATCCTTGGGTTTGTCCCGGCCGCGCAGCGCGTAGCACTTCATCACCAGAAAATCCGGCAGAGCCGCGACCCGGAGTTCGACTGAATTGAGGACTCCGTTCACCATTCGACCCTCGACGATGATTGCCTCGGGGGCCCGGAAGGCCGCTCCGCAGCCATCGGCCTGCTGCACCCGAAAGCCCTCGATCTTTTTCGACCGCCGCGAGCGCAGCTTGAACTCGATCGGCGAAAGGAAATCGACATCGACCCGGACGGACTGCTGCCCGTCACCCAAATCGACATTCGCGAAGAGTTGAAACGGCTTGTCGCTCCGCTCGTAACGGCGCGTGTCCAGCAGCAGGGCCAGCAACTCCGCATACCGGCCATCCGTGAGTTTGGCCGCGTCAAGCGCGAGATCGACATCGATGCTCTTTACATGCTGCTCGGTGGAGTCATGGAGGAGCAGATCCGGCACCCAACCTCCCACGACAACCACGCATTCCTTGAACGACGCCAATACCTGTCCCAGATCGACGAGCACGCGGTGCGCCGCAGTGGTTTGCCGCTCGGAATAGTCGCCCTCGAATCTCGGTTCGGAAGTCATGGCACGGTGATTTTTTCCCACGAGGGTTTCAACCGGCGCTCTAGCACCGCCTGCGCGGCCTCCTGCCCACGCCCTCCCGCATGCCAGGTGTCCAGATAAGTTTGCAGCGGATGGGTGCATGGCCCCGCTTGGTCTTCGTCCTTCGCGCCAGCGAGGTAGCCCCGATCCGGGGCAATCAGCAGGGTTAGATTGGCTCCCGTCTCGACCGGCGTGGCTTTCAACGCTTCGCGAACCCAGTCGGCATGATCCTCCGATGCCATGAGCCAGTATTTGGGCTGGCGGACCATCGGGGCTTGTCGTTCGGCGGCTGAAAACGCGGCCCACGCGACGCGTGTCTCATGGCCCAAATTCACCTCGCGCATGGCTCTCTCGATATCTGCGCCTTTGAGCAAAGTGAACCACTCGCCCCGCGGCATCCGGTCGAAACGGTAGGCATCCTGCCACGCGAGCAGGAGTTTCTCGGGATCAACGACCCGCAAGCCGTCCTTCCCGTCGGCGGTCAGATGGCCTTCGTTGCGCAGGTGTGCGACGACCTTGTTGATCAGTCCCAAGCTTACACCCGGCTCGATCGCTTCCCGCAGTTCGCGTTGGCTTGCCCAGCGCACCGCCCCGTGTTCAGGCATCAGAAGTGCCCGCAAGACTCGCGCGGCTTCGGGCGTGCCGAGATTGGCGTCGGGGCGGGACAACCGATGCACGGGCTGATTTCCCTTTCGATCGAGGTAGAGCAAACCGGGAACGCTGATGCGGCAATTGCCGGCGAGGTCGAACCAGCCCCAGCCACGCTCCCAGCACACTTCCGCCAATCGCGGCGAAACGAATGCGGCGGCGAAAACCCAGGAACGAGCGATCTTGAGCGTATGGTCCTTGTTGAATTCCCGTTCGATTGCCACCGCCGGCACCTCAGAGTCTCGCAAGCCGCCGGGCGCTTCCGGAACCTGTGATGGCCGCGGTTGGGACTTACATTCCACGAGGAATTCAAGACGCGGACCGGCAGGTCCTTGCACCGTTGCGACAAAGTCGACTCCAAGGTCGCGCGCTGGCGAGGCATGAATCTCAACCTCGGATTTGGGAAAGACTTCAGTGAGAAGCAGGCGGAACTTGGCCATAAAGAGCCGTTCCAGCTCCCGGGGAGGAAGACGGTCGATGTTCACTTTAATGGCCTCGTTCACGTTATCGTGAACATGGGGTAATTCGTGAACATAATCAAGCCGTATAAAACGCCCCGTGTTATTTCCGCTGCTTGCGCCCATCGACGCCCGCAAATCGGGCCATCTCAGTTTCATCGCAGGCGACCCAAGCCGCGATCGTCTTCCTTGGGATATCGCACGCCAAAATGGTGTGACAGATCAGAGTAAACCCCGCCTTTGCGTTCTTCAGCAGGCCACCATGTTTGGTCCGCGGCGAGGAGCATTTCGCGGTGTGAGGTGAGCGCGCTGGCCAACACCACGGCAAGACCGGCCTGACGGGCCTTGGGTGATTTCGGAAGCGGCGCTCCGCGCCGGATGCTGCCCCGTTGATTGCGCGGCAGCGCCATCTCCGGTGCGCTCGCTTGGTCGCCCATCGTCAAATTCGGCGGCCCAGCCTTTGTCCCGCGTGGGCCGGCGGTCACCAAAGTCACCGGCGTTCCTGCGAAATGGTGCGGTGGTTTTCAAACCGCCGGCCTTTAACGGCGATCACGCCGCGCTCGCAACCAATGATGACCATCGCGCCGTCCCGCGCCCCTGCATCTCCACATCGGCACCGCGCGCCACCTGACTGCGGTCAACGACAATTACCCCCGCCCCATCGTGCGAGACTGCCGGTTTCCAGTATCCAACGATTACGCCGCGGGCTTAACCCAGGCTCGCCCACAATAACCAACTTCAGTCCACCCCCCTCTTGGAGGGACCATTCCCATCGGTCTTGGTAGCCCGGGCATGTTCGAAAGGTCCCCCGCGAGCTGGTCGTCTGCACCAGCCGAGGGTTGGACCTAAGGGTCGACCCAGGGACTTCTCACCCTCCGAGTGGCGGACGACATCGTTGCGGAGACCCTGCCCATGACAGCCGAGTCTGGAGGCGAGATCGACCTACCCGGCGGACGCCCCCGAGGTTTGAGTGCCTCCGCCGGCCGGCGACCAACTCAAGCTTGGAATCATCGAACTGACTCAAGACGTGGTTGCAGATGGCCTCAATGAACCCGACCGACCCACCGACCATTGGCCACGACGACCTACCCCTCGGGGGTTGGCAATGTCACCAACGAACACCTCGTCGGCGCGGGAGCCCCACCATTCCGAGGGCTTCGGGGGTGCCTTCGTCACCCAAGAACGCGACGTCTGGAATGGCGACGAACTGGAGCGGTGTGGTTCACGGGGGAGGCATTCGGTCTCAACCATTGGGCCAACGAGCTTACCCTTGGTTGTCGTTCAGCGCAGGAAGGAAGACCTAACCACCTGAGGTTGGTTGAGCGTGAGTCGAGCCTGAGGTCGGAAAGGGACGTCCATAGTTCAACAACGCAAGAAGCTCTAAGTTGGGAGAAGCACGGTCCAAGGCTCGAATCTACAGACCCCGAACTACAGGCTGGCCTAGCCCGGATTTCCACGGAAAAGAGTTAAGCTAACCGAAATTTCATGGATAGAAGCCGTTTCCCGTGGATTTTCGAGTTTGGCGTGACGTAAGTCGCTGCCACGCAAACTGCGGGTTTTCAAAACTTCACGAGTGGAGACTTACCCCCT
>JACQWL010000186.1 GCA_016209255.1 Verrucomicrobiota bacterium | reverse complement strand
TCGAGGTGGAACGCGACCTCCGGGCGCGTTTTTCCGAGGGACGCGGCCTCAACGGCGCCCGGAGGTCGCCGTCCACCTTTCAGTTCTCGCCGGTACGAATGAAAAGTACGTTGGATTGAATCGTTGGCTAAACCACCGCCGTGGCCGCGTTGACCAGGTCAACGAAACTGCGCGCTTCGAGGCTGGCGCCGCCAATGAGGCCGCCGACGATGTCTTTCTGGGCGAGCAGTTCCGGGGCATTGGCCGGTTTCATCGATCCGCCGTAAAGGATTCGCACTTTCTGCGCGACTGGGTCGGTGAAAAGCTTGGTCAACAGGCCGCGGATGAACCCGTGCACTTCCTGGGCCTGCGCGGTCGTCGCGACCTTGCCCGTGCCGATGGCCCAAACGGGTTCATAGGCAAAAACCACACTCGGCGCCAGATCCCGGCCGACGCCCTCGAGGCACCGCTCCGTCTGGGTTTGCACGACCTTCAGGGTCGACCCGGCCTCCCGCTCGGCCAGCGTCTCGCCCACGCAGAGGATCGGGCGAAGCTGGTTCTTCAGCGCGGCCAGGACCTTCTTGTTGATCAACTCGTCGGACTCGGCGAAGTACGTGCGCCGTTCACTGTGACCGAGGATAACGTGGGTGGCAAAGAGCGCGCGGAGCATCGCTGCGGAGATCTCGCCGGTAAAGGCCCCGCTGCTCTCGTGATGCATGTTTTGGGCACCGAGTTTCACGGTGGAGCCCTCGAGCGCCCGGCCGACGCTCTCCAGCGACGTGAAGGGCGGGCACAGCACGACGTCGACGTCACTCTGCTTGCCCACGGCGGCGACAATTTCGCTGACCAGCGCGACCGCGTCGGCGCTCGTCTTGTTCATCTTCCAGTTGCCGGCGATCAGTTTCTTGCGCGTGGTCATGGTGAGAAGGTAGCGAGTAGCGGGTGGTGGGCCGCGAGTAGAGAAAAAAACGCCGGCATCATGCCCGGTGTTTCTGACTCGTCACGGCCGGCCCTCAGATGACGATTCAGTCGAATGTAGCAGCCGACGTAAGGAGGCTGGACGTGAGGTGAACCGCACTCGACTGCCTCGTTACCCGCCGCGGCGGGCAAGCCTCGGCAGCTACGACGTTGCCGCACCTTCGACTGCATGGATATCGGCTCAAGCCTCGAGAAAGGCGACGCCCGGGAGCACTTTCCCTTCCAGGAACTCGAGGCTCGCACCACCGCCGGTGGAGCAGTGCGTGACCTGGTCGGCCACTTTGAACTTCTTCGCCGCCGTGGCGGTGTCACCGCCACCGACGACCGTGATGGCACCGCGCGCGGTCGCCTGCGCCATCGCGCCGGCCATCGCCCGGGTCGAAGCGGCGAATTTCTCGAACTCAAATACGCCGGACGGGCCGTTCCAGACGATCGTGTTCGCGCGGCCGATGACCTCGGCGTAGCGTTCGATTGAACGCGGTCCGGCATCCAGGCCCATCCAGCCGGCGGGGATCCCGTCCTGGTCGCTGACGACCTTCGTGTTGGCGTTGGGGTCGAACTTGTCGGCGATGACGAAATCGACGGGCAGCGTGATCGCCACGCCTTTCGCGGCCGCCTTGGCGAACAGTTCCTTGGCAATCTTCGCGCCCACCGGGTCGTAGAGGCTGTCGCCAATCGACATGCCTTCGAGTTCCTTCTTGAACGTGAAGGCCATGCCGCCGCCGATGATAAGCTCGTTGGCCTTCTCGAGGAGATTGTTGATCAGCGGAATCTTGTCGGCGATCTTCGCGCCACCCAGAATCGCCAGCAGCGGGCGATTCGGCGCGTCGACCACCGCGGCAAAGGCGTTGAGTTCGGCTTCCATGAGGAAACCGGCGGCCTTGTCCTTTAGCGCCACTCCGACCATTGAGGAGTGCGCGCGATGGGCGGTTCCGAACGCGTCGTTGACATAAACGTCGCCGAGCCTGGACAGGCTGGCGCGAAACGCATCCACCGCGGGCTTGTCGGCCTTTTTCGACGTGCCGTCCTCCAGCTTCACCTTGCCCTCCTCCTCGATGTGGAAACGGAGGTTTTCGAGCAGCACGACGTCGCCGGCCTTCAACTTGCCGGGCGCACAGGCCGCCTCAACCGCCGGGCCGACGCAGTCATCGAGGAACGTCACCTTCCGGCCGAGGAGTTTCTCCAGTTCAGTCGCGACCGGCTGGAGCGAAAACTTCGCGAGCTTCTGGCCGTCGGGCCGGCCGAGGTGCGACATCAGCACCACGGCGGCGCCCTTCTCGAGGGCGAACTTGATGCTCGGCAACGCGGCGCTGATGCGCTGGCTGTTGGTGATGGCGCCCGTCGCCTTGTCCTGCGGGACGTTGAAGTCCACGCGCATGAGCACGCGTTTTCCGGCGAGGTCGAGATCGCGGATGGTCTTGATTGGCATAAGGGCTGAAAGACTGAAAAGCTGAAGCGCTGAAACAGAAAAGCTGAAAGCCCAAAGGACTGTGGCTGATATTTCAGCCTTTCAGTCCTTCAGTTTTTCAGCCTTTTGCTTTGAACCGTTCGCGGTTCAAAGCCCGGCGGCGACCTTCTTGGTGAGGTCGACGACGCGGTTGGAATAGCCCCACTCGTTGTCATACCACGAGATGAGCTTGAAGAACCTCGAGTTGAGTTCGACGCCCGAGCCCGCATCGAAAATCGACGAGTGCTGGTCGTGAATGAAGTCGGAGGAGACGACCTCGTCGGACGTGTAGGCCAGGATGCCTTTCAGGTAGGTTTCGCTGGCGGCCTTCATCGCCGCGCAGATTTCCTTGTAGGAGGTTTGCTTCACGGTTCGGACCGTGAGATCGACGACCGAGACCGTCGCGGTCGGCACGCGGAACGCCATGCCGGTGAGCTTGCCCTTCACCTCGGGGCACACGAGCGCGGTGGCCTTGGCCGCGCCGGTCGTCGACGGGATGATGTTCTGCGCGGCCGTGCGGCCACCCTTCCAATCCTTCTTCGAGGGACCGTCGACCGTCTTCTGGGTCGCCGTGTAGGAGTGGATCGTGGTCATCAAACCTTCCTCGACGCCAAAGCCTTCCTTCAAAAGCACGTGTACGATCGGCGCGAGGCAGTTCGTGGTGCACGAGGCGTTGGAAATGATGTTGTGCTTCGCCAGGTCGAGCTTGTCGTCGTTCACCCCGATGACGACGGTGATGTCCTCACCCTTCGCGGGCGCGGAGATAATCACCTTTTTGGCGCCAGCCGCGAGATGGCCCCTGGCCTTTTCCGCGTCGGTGAAGAGACCGGTCGACTCGATCACCAGCTGCACGCCCAGCCTGGCCCAGGGCAGCTCGGCGGGCGACTTCGCGCTGACCACGAGGATTTCCTTCCCGTTGACGATCAGCACATCGTCCTCGGTCTTGTCGGCGGCAGACTTCCTGGAACCCACCGTGCCGTTGAAACGACCCTGGGTGGAATCGTATTTCAACAGATAGGCCAGATTGTCCGCCGGCACGATGTCGCCGACGGCCACGACGTCGAACGTCGTTCCGAGCAGGCCCTGCTCGACGAGAGCACGGAAAACGAGGCGGCCGATGCGGCCGAAACCATTGATTGCGACTTTGACTGCCATATGAGGACTCTCCGGGAGGTTCAGTGTTGTTGACGACGCTGGTTGAGACGAAACCGCGCGAACGCGGACCATCGACTGAACGATGGTCGCGCGACAGATGCAAGGGTTTTGGCGGTAATCTTCCGTCCGGAAAATCAATGAGGTTTTTGCTCTCCAAAAACCTCAGAAATCCACAAGCCGCAACCGAGTGGAGGGACGAACAATTCCGCCTCGACCGGCATCCTAATCCCGGGCGCACCGGGAGGATAAAACCGCTCCTGATCCGCGCGTTGCCGCCACCCGCCCGCCGGGCTTCCGGCGATCGCTGCCCCCAGCGGGATGACCGCGTCGTTCAGCGTCGGATTGATGGCGAAGAGCAGCCGCGTCCGTCCCTGGGAAAAGTCCGCGTTGTAAACCGCCGCCAGCGCTGGAGAGTCCTTGCCGCGGTAAAACTCGAAAAAGCCTTCGCTCGCTCGCGTCCAGTGGCGCAACAGCCGGCCATACTCTCCGCGCCGAAATGCGATCCAGTCCGCGAAATACACGTGGGTGCCGAGGTAACGGT
>JACQWL010000185.1 GCA_016209255.1 Verrucomicrobiota bacterium | reverse complement strand
CCGCCTCCTGTCAGAGCAGAACGCCCTCAAACCCGGCATAGTCCGGCACCCGGCATAGTAACGCCTATGCCGGGACCGGCATAGGCGTTAGTTGCGCTCGTCCGGGTCTGTGGGGGTGTCGGCGGGCAACCGCCGGTAATGTTGAGCTCAACATTACCGGCGGTTCCACGGCGGATCGTAAACGTGCAAGCAATGGGTCAATCCGCCGTCGATTGACGCGACGTGGTGGGCTTGCTTGATTGCGACCTGGGAAGTGGGGGAAAAGTCCACGCCGGCCACAATCGTCGAAACGACTCGCCGGCCTCGATGCTGACCAAGAGCACCGTGGTCGGAGCCTTGCGCAGGCATTTGACCGCCAATGTTCCAGCTCCCAAGTGAGGTTCGGAACCGCCGTTCGCTCCCACCACGAGCAAACCGGCGGCGACCCCGCCGGACGAGTTTGAGGATCTCGTCGATGGGCGAACCGATCTCGACATGGATCGTCGCATGGCCGCCGATCTTGAGCAGGCTTGCCTCCAATTCGTGCGCTGCCGTGCGTGCCGCCTGGGCCCGCACTTCCGCGAGCGGCACTTTCACCGCTTCAGCGAGATCGATCAGCACGAGTTCATCGATGACGTGAATGAGATGGAGCTGCGCCCCGTTCCATTGCGCGAGGCGCACGGCATGCGTCAGTACCTTTTGGGAGCATCGCGAGAAATCCACGCCGACGATAATGCTGTGGAGTTGGTTCATGGTGTCAGGGGAGCTTGACGGCATGAGTGCATACGCCCTGCGCTTGGAACTCGGTCAGGTTCTCCAGCGTGGTTTGCGCGATGCTCAACACCGCATCGCGCGTGAAAAACGCCTGGTGGCTCGTGATGACGACGTTGGGCAGCATGAGCAACTGCACCAGCACATCGTCGTTCAGCGGATGCTCAGACAGATCCTCGTAAAACACCCCCTCCTCCTCCTCGTAAACATCCAGGCCCAAGGCGCCGATTTGGCCCGATTTGACCGCCTCAACCACCGCCGGAGTATCGATCAGCCCGCCGCGACTGGTGTTGATGAGCATCACGCCGGGCTTCATGCGCGCGATCGAGGCAGCAGTGATGATGTGGCGCGTTTGCGGCGTCAGCGGGCACTGGAGACTGATGATATCGGAAACCTCCAGCAGCGTTTCCCACGGGACATAGGCGATGCCGGTGCGGGCCGCCTCCTCTGAAACGCAGGTGTCGCACGCCACCACCTTGCAGCCGAAGCCGTGCATGATGCGTGCAAAGCAGAGCCCGATCTTGCCCGTGCCTAGCACGCCGACCGTACGCCCGTGCAAGTCGAAGCCCATCAGGCCATCGAGTGAGAAATTGCGCTCGCGAATCCGTGCGTAGGCCCGGTGATACTTGCGGTTCAAGGTCAGGATCAACCCGGCGGCATGCTCCGCCACCGCGTGGGGCGAGTAGGCGGGAACGCGCACCACTGCGATCCCGAGATCCGACGCCGCGCGAAGGTCCACGTTGTTAAACCCCGCGCAGCGCAGGGCGATCAGTTTCACGCCTGCCTCGGCCAGGACGTCGAGGGCGGCACGGCTGACTTCGTCATGCACGAATACGCAGACGGCCGGCGCCCCCCGCGCCAGCGGTGCCGTGCGCGGGGTCAACCGCTCCGGCAGGAAATCGAGTTGATGCCGGCCGGCGTTCAAACGGTCGAAGAACGCAACGTCGTGCGGCTTGCTGCTGAAGACGGTGACTTTCATCGGAAGTGGGCCGGGATGGCGGTTGGGAGCCCAGGGCGGGAATTCATGGTGGCGAATGCGGTCAAGCGTGGACGTTTCCGCCGTTCGCCGGAACCACCACTTTTCGAACTCAACGGCGAAAAACCCCGGGATGAAGCCCGCAATAATCAGCCACCACCACGCCGCCGGAAAAGCAGCCGTACGGAACAAGTCCTGCAGAAACGGCACGTAGGTGATGGCCGCCTGGCACAACAGGGTCAGCCCCGCGCCCAACAGTATCCACGGGTTGGAGAACGGACTGAAGGTGAACGCGGAGGCGTGGATACGCCGCGCGGTGAACAGGTAGCCGAGATGCACCCAGATGACCGACATGAACGCCGCGGTCTGCGCCTGCACGATGAGGCCGGTGTCCTTCGCCCCGGAGGCCAGGGCGGAAGCGCCAAACACATAGTAAACCAGGAAGCCCCACAGGGCCATCATCAGCGATACCAAGCCAACGCGCCGGACGAACAAACGGTTCACGATCTTCTCGCGCGGATTGCGCGGCGGCTGGCGCAACAGGCCAGCCTCCTTGGGCTCCATAATCAGCGGCAGTGTCAGGAGCACCGAGTCGGCCATGTTAATCCAAAGGATGTGGACGGGAGCCAGCGGCAATGCCTCGTTAAAAAGCGAGACAAACGGCGCCGCGAGCACCGCGCCGCCGATCAGCAGCGCCTGTCCGCCGTTGGTCGGGAGGGTGTAAAGAATCGCCTTCTCGATGTTGTTCCAGGCATTGCGACCCTCCTCGACCGCCTTGACGATCGTGGCGAAGTTGTCGTCCGCCAGAACCATGGAGGAGGCCTCCTTGCTGACTTCGGTGCCCGTGATGCCCATCGCGATGCCGATGTTGGCCGCCTTGAGCGCCGGGGCGTCGTTCACGCCGTCGCCGGTCATCGCGACGATATGCCCGCGCTGCTGGAGCTGGGTGGCGATGCGGTATTTGTGTTCCGGTGCCACACGCGCAAAGACCGACACGTGCTCGACTTCCTCGCGCAACTGTTCGTCGGACATCGTGGCCAGTTGCTCACCGGTCAGAACCCGGTCCGCAGCCATGCCCAGTTGGCCCGCGATCGCCTGGGCCGTCCGCCCGTGGTCCCCCGTGATCATCACCGCGCGGACACCGGCCTGTTTGCAATCGGCCACAGCGGCGATGGCCTCCTCTCGTGGTGGGTCGATCATGCCCTGCAGCCCCAGGAACATCAGCCCCTGCAAATCTTGCTCGGACAAGACGGTTTGTTCGCGCGGCACCCGTTTGCGCGCCATGGCCAGGACGCGCAACGCTTGCCCGGCCATTTCGGCCGCCTTTGCCGCGATGGCCGGCAGGTCGAGCGCTTGCACGCCATTCCCGTCGAATTGCGTCTGGCACATCTGGAACATACGCTCGGGCGAGCCTTTCACGTAGATCACATTGTCCACTTCTCCGGCGTGGAGGGTGGCCATGTATTGCCGGTCCGACTCGAACGGGATGAGATCCAACCGGGCAGCCCGTCCGTTGAGCCCGGCCTTGGCCGCCGCCACGACGAGGGCCGCCTCGGTGGGGTCGCCCACGATTCCCCAAGTACCATTGTCCTGCTGCAGCGTGCGTCGTTGCAGCCGTGGCCGGCGCGCAACGTCTCCGCCAAGGCCAGCTCGTACAGGGGTGCATCCAGCCGCTGTCCGTCCCAAGTAAACTCACCGCTCGGCTCGTAGCCCGTGCCGCCGACACGGTTATCCTTTCCGGCGCAGTGAAGCCGGGTGACGGTCATCTGATTCTTCGTCAGGGTGCCGGTCTTGTCGGAGCAGATGACCGTCACACAGCCGAGCGTTTCGGCCGCGGGAAGTTTGCGAATGAGCGCCTTGCGGCGGGCCATGACCGTGGCGGCGAATGCCAGCACGATCGTGACCAGCGGGGGCAGCATTTCAGGCACCGCCGCGACCGCCAAGGCGACCGAGGCCAGGAAGGCATAGACGGCAGAGTAGCCGAACAGCAGCGCCATGACGAAGTTCACTGCCGCCAGCGCGAGGATCGCGTAGAGCAGGAACATCGAGAATGTCGCCAGTTTCTGCTGCAGCGGCGTGGGGACGGACTTGGTCTGCTTCATCAGCACCGCGATGCGGCCGAATTCAGTGCCTTCGCCGGTGGCGACGACCAGACCCTGGCCCGCGCCGCGGGTCACAAAGGTGCCGCTGAACGCGATGCATCGCTGGTCGCCGGGCGACAGATTCGGGCGCGCGATGGCCTCGGTGGTTTTGCCTGCCGGTTTGGACTCGCCCGTGAGCGCCGCTTCGTCAGCAGAGAGATTCTTCGTCGCGATCAGCCGCAGGTCGGCGGGCACCTTGTCGCCCGACTGCAGCAAGACGACGTCGCCCGGCACCAGTTCGCGGGTCGCGATCACCTGCTCGCGGCCGTCGCGCAGCACCCGGCACTCGGGCACCATCATCTTGCGCAGCGCGTCCAACGCGCTTTCCGCTTTTCCTTCCTGGACAAAACCTAGGATGGTGTTGAGCACGACCACGAGCATGATGATGGTCACCTCGCTCCACATGTCCTCGGCAGTCACGAGTGTCAGCACGGCGCACATGGCGGCCGCCGCGAGCAGGACGTAAATCAGCGGATGGTGAAACTGGATCAGGAAGCGCACGAGGGCGCTGCGTCCCTTGAAGTGCAGTTCGTTGAAGCCGTAGCGCTCCAATCGTTGGCGGGCCTCGTCCGCACTCAGGCCTGGCGGCGCGCTGCCCAAGTCCGCGAAGGCTTGGGCAACCGGAACTTGATACCAGATTCGCGCGTGGGATTCGTTGGCTTTCTTCATGGTGAAACTCGGTGTTTTTTCCGGCGTGGCTCGCGGGGTCATGGCGTGGGTGGATGGACGACCAAGAGCGGACGCTTGCTCTTCGCCATGATTTGTTGCGCTACAGGCTTGGAGATGGCCGCTGACAGGCCCGCACGTCCGTGCGTGCCCAGGCAGATGATGTCGGCGCCGAAGCGCTCGGCCGCCTGCATGATGCCGGTGGCAGGTTCGCTGTGTTCAGCCACCTCGACCTCCGTGATGATCCCGCGCGCCGTGGCTCCGCGCTGGCGAGGGAATGCAATTGATCTTTGCATTCCTGGATGTGCTTTTCATGTCTTCCCTTGGAGTCCCGGTCTCCGATACCCTGTTTGTATTCGCCGTGCGAAAGCCCCTGTGGATGTGTCACGTGCAGCAGCCGCACTGTGCCGCCTGGGTGCAGCATTGCGTAGGCGCGGCGAATCGTCTCGTTGCCGGCTTCCGAAAAATCAGTGGCCGCCAGGATGCGGCGAGGCTGCTGGATCGCAATTTCCTCCGTGCCGGCAGTGCGCGGCACCACCAGTACGTTCATCGGCGCATGCCGCAGGAGGAAGCGTGATACGGACAGGTGGCGAGACGGTCCAGTCCATGCCATTGATGCGTTCCGGTGACCACGAGGTCGGCGTTTTCGTGCTTCGCGAGATCGACGAGATCGAAGTCGGGCCGCCCCCAAGAGCCCTTGTATTGGATGCGCACGCCCGCATCGGCACCGAGAATCGCGTCCACTTTCTCCCGCAGATCCTGTTCACAAATGCGCTGGACCTGCGGCTCGCTGCCCTCGAAGCACATCGGACTGCGGAAACCCAGGCGCGCCATTTCGTCCGACAATTGGCCCACGTGCGTCACGATCACATTGCACGGTCCGAGGCGCAGGAGGTTTGTCAGGTAGGTCAGCGCGGCGTCAGCGGGGGCTGACAAATCGTAGGCGCATAGAACCCGCAATACGCGGCCCGATCGAATCCAGTCGAGCAAGGAGTGCGGCTCCCGAACCACCAGGGTTGGCACGAGCGAGTTTTCCGCGATCGTTTCAGCGAGGCTGGCGTGCCGCCAACCGTGCGACTTGGAGTCGGCCGAGGCCGCGACGACGACCAGACGCGTCCGCGCCGGCAACGCAACCTCCCCCACGGCCCGGGCCGGCGCGTCCGCCAGTGGTGCGGTCTTCACCGGAACGCCTTGCGTGGAAATGTATTCGATTTCCTCCCGGAGGCGCCCGTTCCCGTCGGCACCGACGGTCTTGCTCGCTGTGCCTGCAGTCGCGCGCAGTTCAATTTCAGCCCTGTTTCCTGGATGGATCAACAGCACCGTGTCGTCGTTTCGTGCCGCCAACTCCGTGGCGACGGTGGCCGCGCCATGCGCGCGCTCCGTCAAGTCTGTATAGCACATGATTCTCATGGGAGTGTCTCCTTTTTCTTCGAGACTTCGGAAAGCCGCCGAGCCCGGGGAACCGGGAGGGGGAATGGGGATTCGGCGCAGGGATGATGAATAGGGAGCGGCGGCGACCGGTCACCGGTCGCAGGTTGGCGCCGCTACTTTCAGCACGGCATTTCGCCCGCCGAACGGATTTTCCGTCGATTCGATCGCCCGCGGATCGTCCGCCCATTCGCCATCGACCACAAACCGATATTCGTAGGTGCCCGGCGGCAGGATCAGTTCCCTCACCCACCGGCCCTCACCGTCAGGATGCATCCCTGCCACCGACGGATCCCACTCGTTAAACGTGCCCGCCACACCGACCGCCTTGGCGGTGGCACTTTCGAATTCGAAGCGCACCGGCGAGGTGAGCAGTTGGTCGCCGGCTGCCGACTGCTGGTTGGTTTCTCTCGTTATGTTTTTCTTCATGACTCGTTGCTCCTTTTGGGATTGGAAAGACGGTAGCTTCCTGGTTTTGCCGATTATTCGCCATCGGTTGGGCTACTTACCGGACAATATGGTTCCGCGACTGGTAGCGCAGCAAACACCCGACTCCGCCCAGTTCCATCAGGAGATCGCTGTGGGCGACGATTTCCACCTCCACGCCATTTTGCTCGGCCAGTTGCACCATTTCCTCCCGGAGATCGACTTCGCGCAGGTCGAATCCCAGGCAGGCCGCGCACGTCATCGGCTTCTGTAGCGCCGCGACGATCTCCCCGCAATTGACACACGCCCAGCCCGGCTCGGGATGGTAGGCCCTGGCCATGACGAGGACATCCGCCTGCCGCCACTTCAGGGCCCGCAGGCTGGCGGCGGTTCCCGCCACCGCGAGACCGTGGGTGTTGATTTCCTGTTCCAGTTGGCCGACGCGGTCGAGGGATTCGGTTTCCTCGTGCTCGACGAAGAGGGAATTGGTCGCCGCCACAATATCCAGCAGCGTGTCGTGCGCCGAGGCGTGGACGGTATCGACCAACTTTTCGGTGAGGTGCTTGGGCAGGGCCTTTTGCATCCGCGCCGTCATGTCGGGGTTTCCCGCCAGAATCAGGTGGGTGTGGCCGCCGGCCGACATCAGGCTATCCAAGACCAGGATTTCATCTGCGATGAATCGTTCGGTCTGCTGCTCCCGGTGGTGCTGGTAGTGCGTTTTGGTCCAGCCGCTGCCCACGCGGTCGCGCAGCTCCGGCCGCTCGGTCCAGGCCTCCTCCGTCACCGCGCCCAGATTGATTTCCAGAATTCGTGCGCTCTTTTCGGTCATCAAAAGGAGCACAAAGCGGTGATAGGTGTCCTTGAGTTCTACCAGGTGATAAACGTTGGGAATGGTGTCCACGGCGATCCAGTTGGGCAGCGGCACTTGAAATTGCAGCGGCAGGAAAAAGGGCTGCGCTCCGCCCCGGGCAAAAATCGCCGCGCCCTTGGAGGCGGGCCGCAACTCGGCCAACAAGTAGGTCCCGATGTGCCCGAGCGCTTCATCCAGGCATTTTTTACGTTCACCGCTCATGCTTTTTCTGAGCAGCACTGCGCGTTCGCTCAAAACAGACTGATAGTCCGTGCCTCCGGACTCTCGCCGGTCGGATTCGAGATTCAGGTAAAAGCTGATCACCGGAGCGTCGGTTGCCTTCAACGTGATCAGGGTGCGGATGTGTTTCCTGAGTTCCGCCAGCGCGATCGCCGGGTGGTCCTTGTTTCTTGTTGGAGGGTGCAACACGGTATTCATGTCTTTTTGGGCATCAGTTTGTTCTGAGCAATTGAGGGTGAAGCGTGTGGGGAGACTTGCCTGCGATGCGCGCGAGCCGATCGGTTGGACCTTCCGCGAGCAGCTTCCGCATGATGTCAAGCAGTCGCGGGATGTTCAGCGGTTTCTCCATCAGCGCGCCCACGCCGGCGGCTTCGGAGAGTTGATACTGGTCGGAGCGCGCCGTGATCACGATAATCGGCAATAGAGGGTCGATCGCCGTGAGCCCCTCGAACGTGTCCCAGCCGGACTTCACCGGCATGCAGAGATCGAGCAGGACGATGTCGATGGCACCGTTGGTGCGGAAGTTCTTGATCGCCTCCTCCCCATTCTGGGCGTAAAAGACGTCATAGTCCTCCGACAGCAGGACCCCGCCGACTGCCGTCGCCACGGAAGGGTCGTCATCGACGAGCAGCACTCGCGTCTTCATTGCTCTCCCTCCGGGAATGGCGCGCTGCGGCGGTGTTCAAGCCGGCGGGTTTTTCGCCTTCGGAGCTGCTCAAAAACAGCCACCCGGGCCGCAAGGATTTCGTCCGCGATTTCTTCGAGACGCGCAATCCGCTCCACGATGTGGCGGCGGAGGGCGGCGGTCGGGCGCACGTTGTGAAAGTTGAGGTGGAGGCTCATGGCCTCGTCGCTTAGCGTCCCTCGTGCCACGGTTGTCGCAAGTCGTCGCCGGCATTGGGGTGCAACGGCTTGCGGCGTCTATCGTTGGCCGCCGGGTTTTGGTAGTGGTAAACAAGCTCGCACTGGTGATAAGTCGCTTACCTCGTGAAGATGAATCCCTCCCTCAGACTTACCGGTCTCGCGCTGATATTCATTCTGTTGGCTGCGGCCATCGGCTGGACGGCACGCACCAGTTGGCGGCAGAACGCCGAGCTGCGTGAAGGGCTTCTGATTGCAGAACAGGTCGATGAAGTTGTGGTAAAACTGCTGGGCGAATTGAGCAAACTGGAGGTTGTCACCGACGCCGCCCAGTGGCAGCAATTCCTGCGTGCCAGCGAGGAATTGAAGCTTTGGATCGAGACCGAGCGGCCGCGGATTACCGCCGTGCGCGAGGTCAAACTGCTCGATAGCATCGCGGCGTCCTATGCGCGGTATCTTGCCGACGTCGCGGAACTCACCGGACAGCTCCAGCGCCGCGAACTGGAGCGCGTGCCTGACGCGCGGCTGACGGCCCTCCTCGAACAGTTGACGGAAGTCCGACGGAAGGGCGTGGGGCAGTTTCTGACCGACTCGCACGGTTTTCAGGCCACCCTCCAAAAGGTGAAAATCGCTCTGCTGGGGGTTTTGATGGTGGTGCTCGGCCTGTTCCTGGCCGCCGCCTACCGAGGGGTGATTCTGCCGTTGCGAGTAAAACTGGTCGAGACGAGTGCCAGCCTCGAGCGATCGCAAAAACTCGCCTCGCTCGGCGTGCTGGCGGCGGGGGTGGCGCACGAAATCCGCAACCCGCTCACGGCGATCAAAGCGCGCCTCTATACCCACCAAAAAGCCTTCGCCGCCGGCTCGCCGGAACACAAGGACACTGAGTTCATCAACGGGGAGATCGATCGCCTGGAGCGCATCGTGCGCGAATTCCTGCAGTTCGCGCGCCCCGCCGAACCGCAACTCGTGGCGGTTGCTCCGGCGGAGTTGCTGCGCAACGTGCGCGAGCTGCTGGCTCCGGAGCTGGCAAAGTCATCCATCCAGCTCACGGTCGCCGAGGTCGTCGAAACCACGCTTTCCGCCGATCCACACCAGATCAAACAGCTGCTGATCAACCTGGTGCAAAATGCAGCCGAAAGCATTGGCGAGCATGGCAGGATCACCTTGCGCGCCCGTTTGGGCGATGCGGTGCGCGATCGCTGGAAGGAGGCGGTCATTTTGGAGGTGGAGGACACCGGGAAAGGCATTCCGCCGGACGTGCAGCAGCGGCTGTTCGACCCATTCTTCACCACCAAGCCGAGCGGCACGGGGCTCGGCCTTGCCATCGCCGCCCGTATCGTCGACAAGCATGGCGGCGCCTTGCAGTTCAAGACCCGGGCGAATCACGGTACGACTTTCGGCATCGTGCTGCCCGCGGGGAAAAAACCATGAAGCAGCGCGCAACGATTTTACTGGTCGAGGACGACACCAAGCTCGCCGGCGAACTCCGGCGTGTGCTCGAAGATGAAGATTACAAGGTGATCCTCGCCGAAACCGGAGAAAAAGGACTGATGCTCGCCGAGGCGCAGACGTGCGATCTTGTGATCACCGATTTCCGGCTACCGGGCCTCAACGGTATGGAACTGGTCAAACGGCTGCGCACGGCCCAGCCGCGCCTGCCCGTCGTCCTGATGACCGCGCACGGCACCACCGAAGCTGCGATCGAGGCCACCAAGCTCGGCGCCTACGATTACCTGCAAAAACCCTTTGATATGCCCGATTTGATTGAGCTGGCGCGCAAGGCGCTGGCCAGCAGCCGGCTGATGGGCGAGCCGGTGACCATGGGTGACCAACCCGCGGCGCGCGATGCCCTCGTGGGCGCCAGTCGCGCGATGCAGGAGATTTATAAGGAGATTGGCCGGGTCGCGGCGAAACCGGTCACCGTGCTGCTTCGAGGCGAGACCGGCACCGGCAAAGAGCTGCTGGCGCGGGCCATTTACCAGCACGGCGGACGCACGGACAAACCGTTCATCGCCGTCAACTGTGCGGCCATCCCCGAGACGTTGATCGAGAGTGAGCTGTTCGGTCATGAGCGAGGGGCGTTCACGGGCGCTGACGCGCGCCGTATCGGACGTTTCGAGCAGGCCCACACCGGCACGATCTTCCTCGATGAAATCGGAGACATGAGCCCGAACACGCAGGTCAAGCTCCTGCGTGTCATCCAGGAAAAATGTATCCAGCGCCTTGGAGGAAAGGAGACGATTCCGGTCGACGTGCGGATCATCGCTTCCACCCATCGCGACCTGGAAAAAGCGATGCAGGAACAGCAATTTCGCGAAGATCTGTTCTACCGGCTCAGCGTGGTGGTCATCACGCTTCCGCCTTTGCGCGAGCGCCGCGAGGACATTCCGGCCTTGGTGCATTACTTTCTCAGGCGCTTTGGCAGAGAGCTTGGCGCGGAGCGCCCGTCGATCCAGCCGGAAGCGATCCAGTTTCTGGCGGAGCAGCCCTGGCCCGGAAATGTCCGGGAGTTGGAAAATGCCGTGCGACGAGCGCTTTTGCTCGCGCGCGGATTCAGCATTGGGATCGAGGAAGTGCGGCAGGTATCCGGCGGCGCCGTTTCGCACGTCCCCGGCGCCTCGGTCATCGGCAGCCATGTTGCCGAGTTGCTGGCCGCCGCCAGCCGCGGGGAACTGGAAAACCTGCGTGCGCTCGTTTTTGAAACCGCCGACCGCGAGCTTTTCTCGCAGGCCATCAAGCGGGCGCAGGGCAACCAGGCCAAAGCCGCCGGCTGGCTCGGCGTCTCGCGTCTGACGATGCGGGAAAAGCTGCTGCAACTCGGCCTTCATCCGAGGCACGAAAAAGAGAACGGTTGATCGGGGCGCCAGACTCTTGCTCCGATCTTCGGGGTGGAGTCATTTTGGAGATTGGCGATCAATTGTTCGCAGGAACGGGCTGGTTGGGATCGATGGGGCCGCGGACAATTTCCACGGAGCATGGCGCGCCTGCGGCCACCGCCAAGGCCACGCTGCCCGGCCCGGCTGAGCGCCCGCAGCCCAAATCGCCTGACCCGAGGAAGACGCAGTCGGCGTCCCACGTCTCCGCGTGCTCGATGATCCGCTTGATGAAGTCGCCCTCAGAGACGAGGGCTTCGACGCGCATGCCTGCGCGGCGAAGCTGCATCCTGCAACGGTGCGCGACGCGACAAGCCAGTGCATCGGCCTCGAGGCCGTGCTGGAGCGTCCACGTGGCGGCGTGGAGCGCCAAGGACGAGTTCGGCGCATTTTGGCGCGCGTTCACCTGCGTCTGTATCCGAAAGTCCGGGTCGCACAACCGTCTTTGGGCACCTCCGGCCACTGGAGCGGCGAGCGCTCTGGAGCTACGAGAAAACCAAGGACCGCGCGTTTTCGCTCATGAGGAGCACGGCGGGGTGCGTGACGCGGCGTTCCCCGGTGATAAGGTAATACTGGTCGTTGCACCTGTCGGTCTGGCCGACTTTCTCGAATTGGAAACGAGTCACACATTCGCTCAACGTAACCAAAGGCACGGCGATGAAGCCCATGCCGTCAGCGGCAGCAAGCTTCATGAGCGCGCCGTCCTCGAATTCGGCGACGACCCGCGGTTGAATGCCAATGGCCTGAAACCATTCGTCCAACGACCGGCGCAGCGTGGTGTTCGACGTCGGCAGCAAGGCTGGCGCTTGGTGAAGCGACCGCGGAAACCCGTCGCGAAGGACGCGCGCGAGTTTGCGTGTGGCGCAAATGGCCACCGTGCTCTTCCCCAACAGGTGACTGAAGGCCTTGAACTTCATGGTCCCTGTAGCCGGCTCGTCCGCCAGGATCGCATCCAGCCGATGGACCGCCAGCTGCGCCAGGAGCTCTTCGGGTTTGCCTTCGCGACACACCAACTGAACGGGAGGGTCCAGCCCCAAGACCGGCTTGAGTATCTCGTAGCTCAAGAGTTTTGGAAACGAGTCTTCCACCCCAATGGCGAGGCGGATGGCGCGCTTGCGGGCAGGAGCCTGCTGCCTGACCGCGCTGATGAATTCGGCGCCCAGCGAAAAAATATCGTCGGCGTAGCCCAGGGCAAACTGGCCTGTCTCGGTCAATACCTGCGTGCGTCCTTTGCGCTGAAACAGCTTCTCGCCCAGCGCCTCTTCCAGCAGGCGAATCTGCGTGCTGATGGACGGCTGCGAGACATTGAGCTTCTCCGAGGCCTTCCGCAGACCGCCTTCTTTTGCCACCGCCCAGAAATAAAGCAGATGGTGATAGTTCAGCCACTCCATGCCGCGAAGCATGGTTCCAGAAAGGCTAAGAGTCCATACCAAAAGCCGTAAT
>JACQWL010000170.1 GCA_016209255.1 Verrucomicrobiota bacterium | reverse complement strand
CTGCCAACACCAACCGCGCGCTGGCCGCGCGCCTGGCGGAATTCGAGCGCCACCTGGCCGAGACGAAGACCCTGCTCGAGCGCGCCCAGAGTCCCGACGCGCTGCGGCGTCTGAACACCGGGTTCCGTCTCGGTCTGGTGCCCGCCAGCGAGGTGCAGGTGGTGCACGTCACCGAAGATCCCGTTCGCCGCCTGGCGGCGCAGGCCAACCGCGGCCTGTTTGCCGACCTGCCGGCCCCGGCCACCCCCACGATCGCGCTGCAACGCTGACGCTCATGTCCAAGGGCTTTGCCTCCAGCTACCGCATCGTCCTGCTCGCGGGCGGGCTCTTCGCCTGTTTTGGCGCGCTGGGCGTGCGGCTGGTGTGGCTGCACGTCGTGGGTCGCGAGGCCTTGCTGCGGAACATCACGAAGGCCCGGGAGCAGCTGATCGTCGAGACCGCGCGGCGCGGCGACATTCTCGATGCGCGCGGCGCGATTCTCGCGACCAGCCGTTCGCTGATCGTGCTTGGCGTCGATCCCAAGTCGCTGCGCCCGCAGGATGAGCAGAAATGGCCGCGGCTCGCCCGGTTGATCGGCATGCCCGAGGCCGAGCTGCGGAGGATTTTCACCACCAGGTTTCGCGGGCCCGCCGCGTTGCACCCCGCTCCGGCGGCCTTGCCGGCGGCGGAGCCCGCGGGGCTGGTGTTTAATCTCGGCCTCACGCCGGTTCCGGCGCCGCGTCCGGCGCTGTCTCCGGGCGCGGCGGCGGTCGCGGGCCCCGCGGACGACGATTCGGATCTCGAGACCGTGGCCGACGAGTCCGGGCGGCGAGCGATCCGGTGGGCAAAACTGGGCGATGCAGTGTCCGAGCCGCTCTTCGACGAAATCGAAAGGCTGGGCATCCGCGGCGTCTACGGCCGGCGGGAATATCGCCGCGCCTATCCGAACAACCAGCTGGCGGCGCACCTGATCGGCTACGTCGACCGGGACCAGCGGCCGATGGCCGGGATGGAGTTCCACGCCGATTTCTACCTGCGCGGACAAAACGGCTGGCGCGTCGGCGAGCGCGACGGCCGCAATCGCGAGCTGGCGCAGTTTCGCACCCGCGAGGTGCCGCGAGCCGACGGCTACAGCGTCAGCCTCTCGATCGTTTCCGCGGTGCAGGACATCGTCGAGCAGGAGCTCGCGCACATCGCGCAGCGGTTCCAGCCGCTCAAGGCGACGATCATCGTGAGCGAGCCGCGGACGGGGTTCATCCTCGGGATGGGCAACCACCCGTCGTTCAATCTGAACGAGTTCAACAAGGTGCCAAGAGAGGAGCAGGCGAGCATGAAGAACATCGCCGTCGCCGACATTTACGAACCGGGTTCGGTGTTCAAGATCGTCGCCGCCGCCGCCGCGCTCGAGGAGGGGCTGGTCAACCCCGGCACCAAGTTCAATTGCGCGCTCGACAAGGTCGAATACCAGCACCGCATCCTCAAGCTGCCGGGCGAGGATCACCGGTTCGACCAGGACGAACTCACCGTGGCGGAGATCCTCAGCCGCTCCAGCAATCGCGGCGCGGCCCGGCTCGGCCTGGAACTCGGCGCCGAGCGGCTGCACCGTTATGCGAGCGCGTTCGGTTTCGGCCACCCGCTGGGTTTCCCGGTCGGCGGCGAGGTCGGTGGCATCCTGCGGCGGCCGGAGCACTGGAACCCGATCGACATTACGCGCATCCCCATGGGCCACACCGTGGCCGCCACCGCGCTGCAGATGCACCAGGCCATGAGCGTGATCGCCAGCGGAGGCGTGCTGTTCCGGCCGCAGATCACCCGCCAGATTCGCGACGCCGCGGGCGAGACAATTTTCCTCCGCAAGGACGGAGTCGAGATCCGCCGCGTGCTGTCGGAGCGCACGGCGCAGACCATGGCGGCGATGTTGATGGCCGTGGCGTCGAAACAAGGGACCGCGCCCGAGTCCGCAATCGACGGCTTCGACGTCGCGGGCAAGACGGGCACGACGATCAAGTTGATCGACGGAAAATACGACTCGCGCCACCACGTCGCGTCGTTCGTCGGTTTTTTCCCGGCGACGCGGCCGGAGGTGGTGATTTCGGTCATCGTCGACGGCGCGGACACCCACGCGCCCGGCGGTGTCGCCTACGGCCGGACGGTGGCGGCGCCGTCCTTCAAGCGCATGGGCGAGCAGCTCATCCCGATCCTCGGCATCAAGTCCAACCGCCAGCCCGTCCGTCCCGCCGGTCTCGTCGCTGCGAGCGAAGGAGGCGGCCGGTGATCGGTTATCTCCCGCAAAATTTCTCCCTGATTCACGCGTTCCAGCCCCGCCCCGCCCGCCGCACGCGCCGCGAATCCCTTGCCCTCAACCGCATTTTCAAGATGGCTCCGAAACTCTCCGACTACTTCCACGAGGACGAGATTCTCGCGCTGAAGGGTGCGCCCGACCAGCCGATCTCCGGCCTGGCGATCGACAGCCGGCGGGTCGTGCCCGGCGCGCTGTTCTTTGCGCTGCCCGGCCGCCGGGTCGACGGCGCGGCGTTCATCGACGAGGCGATGAGCCGCGGCGCCGTCGCGGTCGTGACCGAGAAAATGCCCGCGCATCCGCCGGGGAAGGTCACCTTCGTCCAGGTGGCCGATGCCCGGGCCACGCTCGCGCTGGTGGCACAGCGGTACTACAAGTTTCCCGATCGGGACATGACCGTCGTCGGTGTCACCGGCACCAACGGCAAGACCACCGTCACGCACCTGCTGAAGCATCTGCTCAACGGCGACCAGCGCGTCGGCCTGCTGGGCACGATCAACTACGACCTCGGCGCCCGCATCGTGCCCTCGTTCCGCACCACGCCGGAGTCGCTCGACATCTACGGCATGATGGCGCAGATGCGCGACGCGGGGTGCCGCCACGCCGTGATGGAGGTGAGCTCGCACGGCATCGATCAGGAGCGAATCCGGGGTCTGCAGTTCGGCGCGGCCGTGTTCACGAACCTCACCCGCGATCACCTCGACTACCACAAGACGCTCGAGGCCTATTTCGAGGTGAAGACCCGGCTCTTCACGGGCGCGACTGGCGCCGCGCCCAAGGTCGCGGTCGTCAATCTCGACGATGGGTATGGCGCGAAGCTCGCGGCCAGGATCGCTGCCGAGGTGCCGGCGTCGCGGCTCGTGACGTTCGGTGAAAGCGCCCGGGCGGAGGTCCGCGCGGAGAACGTCGCCCTCCATTTCAGCCACACGACCTTCCGGCTCGTCTGGCCCGGCGGCACGATGGAGATCGAGTCGCCGCTGCTCGGCCGCTACAACGTCAGCAACCTGCTCGCGGCCATCGCGACGGCGTGGGGTCTCGGCCGCGATCCCCTGGTGTTCCTCGCGCGGCTGCGTGCGTTCAAGGGTGTGCCCGGCCGCATGGAACGGATCGAGGAAAGCCCGGAGGTCAACGTGCTCGTCGACTACGCGCACACCGACGACGCGCTGCGCAACGCGCTCGGCATGCTCCGTGCGATCACGCCGGGGCGGCTGCTCGTCGTTTTCGGCTGCGGCGGCAACCGCGATCGGACGAAACGTCCGCTGATGACGCGCGCGGTGCAGGAGCTGGCCGACTTCGCCTTCGCGACGTCGGATAATCCGCGCACCGAGGCGGTGGCGCAGATTTTCGCCGACATGCGCGCCGGGGTCATCGCGCCGGAAAAAATCGCCTGGATCGAGGACCGGCGCCGCGCGATCGGCCTCGCCCTCGACATGGCGAAACCGGGCGACTGCCTGCTCGTCGCGGGCAAAGGCCACGAGAGTTACCAGGAGTTTGCCGACACCGTATTCCCGTTCGACGACCGTCACGTCGTGCGCGAACTCATCGGGAGCAAGGTGCTGAAAACCGGATGAACGCGCATGCCTGAGTTCACGGCACAACTCCTTGCGGACTGGACCGGCGGCCACTGGACGGCACCGCCGGCTGCGGCGCTGACCGGCTTTGCGGTCGACACGCGGCAGCTCCGCGCCGGGCAGATCTTCGTCGCGATCAAGACGGACAAGCGCGACGGCCACGATTACCTGCCCGAAGCACTCGCCGCCGGGGCGGCCGCGGCGCTGGTCGCGAGGCCGGATCGCGAACTCGCGCTGCCGCAACTTGTGGTGGCCGATCCGCTCGCGGCGTTTCAGGCGATCGCGCGCCAGCACCGCCGGGCGTTTCGTGGGCCGGTCGTGGGAATTTCCGGCAGCGCGGGCAAGACCTCCACGAAGGATCTGTTGGCGCTCCTGCTCGGCGGCGAAGCGGGCGGCGTCCTCGCCACCGAGGGTAATCTTAACAAAGCCAGCATCGCGTCTGGGGCTCCGATGGCGCGAGGGGTCCTCGCCACCGAGGGTAATCTTAACAACCACCTTGGCGTGCCGCTGACGCTCACGCGACTCGACCCGGCGCGGCACGCGTTCGCGGTGGTGGAGGCCGGCGTCAGCGCGCCGGGCGAGATGAAACCCCTCGCGGACATGATTGAACCGGACGTGTCGCTGATCACGCTCGTGGCGGCCGCGCACACGGAGGAGCTGGGTGGCATCGAGGGGGTCGCGCGGGAGAAGGCCGGACTGCCGGCCGCGACGCGGGCGAGCGGCGTGGCCATGTTTTCGAAGGCGACGGCGGAGTTCGGCGCCTTTCGCGATCTCGGCGTGCGGAAGTTGATCATCGAACGGGCCGAGGTCGTTCGCCCGGCCGAACCGCCGAAGGACCGGGTTTATTTTGCCGTGACGCACCGTGAGGACGAGACGGCGGTGGCGCTCGCCTACGGTCCGCCGCCGCCGCTCACGTTTACGTTTCGCCGCGTTTCCGACGGCATGGCGCAAAACGCCGTGCTCGCGATCTGCGCGGCATTGTGGCTCGGCGTGCCGCGCACCGCGATCCATGCGCGGCTGGCCGGGTGGAAACCCGCGAAGCTCCGCGGCGAAATCCGCCGCGACGACGGGCGCCTGCTCTATCTCGATTGCTACAATGCAAATCCCGCCTCGATGGCCGACGCCCTCGCGACCTTCACTGCCCTTGCGCCGGAGGGCGAACCGCGTCTCTACCTCATCGGTTGCATGGAGGAACTTGGCCCGGAGGCGCCGGCGCACCATCGCGCGCTCGGCCGATCGCTGCGGTTGGGTGACGAGGATCAGCTTTTTGTGATTGGCACGCATGCGTCCGCCGTTTGCGCGGGCGTGCTCGACACGGGCAATTTCACCCGCCAGATCCAGATCGTCGCGACGCTGGAACCCGTGATCGCGCGCCTCGAGGAGTGGCGCGGCGCGGTGTTCGTCAAGGGGAGCCGGCGTTATCAACTGGAAAAAGTCCTCGAGGTGCAGACCTCGCTGCCGCTGGTGTATTGAGGCGTCTTTCGATGCTGAGCTATCTGGCCAGATACTCCGAATATTTTGGGCCGCTGCGGCTGTTGGAGTACCGCACGGTGCGGACGGTGCTCGCGGCGCTCACCGCGCTGGTCATCGGGTTCGCGATTGGGCCGATGCTCATCCGTCGATTTCGCGAGCTGAAGCTCGGCCAGGGCTACGTCGACGACCGCACCGGCGCGCTTGGCGCGACGTACCTCGACAAGCAGCACACGCCCGCCATGGGCGGGTTGATCATTTTCTTCGCGGTCTTCGCGAGTGCGGTGCTGTGGGCGGCGCCCAACATCTGGGTGTTCGTGAGCCTTTTTGTTTACGCGGCGCTGACCGTGCCGGGCTTGCGCGACGACTACCTCAAGGTCGTGCACCAGAACCGCGACGGCATCTCCTCGTGGGAAAAAATCGCGTGGCAGTCACTCGTCACGCTGGGCGCCCTGGGCATGCTGTTGTGGCATCCGCTGAGTGCGGGCAAGGTGCGCGAGTTGTGGGTGCCGTTCGTGAAGTATGCCATCGTCGACCACATGCCGTGGTGGATGCTGCTCGGGTTGATCTACCTCTGGGTCGTCGGCTTCAGCAATGCGATCAACCTGACGGACGGACTCGACGGGCTCGCGGTGGGCTGCACCATCACGGTCACGCTCGTGTTCGGCATCATGGCCTACGTGGCGGATCACGTTTTCCTCTCCGAGTACCTGCTGATCAGCCACGTGCCCGGGACGAGCGAGCTCACCGTCATCTGCGGCGCGCTCATCGGCGGCTGCATGGCGTTCCTGTGGTTCAACTCGTATCCGGCCGAGGTGTTCATGGGTGACACCGGCTCCCTCGCGCTGGGCGGGCTCATCGGCGTGATGGCGTTCATGATTCATCAGCCGCTGACGCTCGTGCTTGCCGGCGGCGTGTTCGTGATGGAACTGCTCTCCGTCGTCATCCAGGTCGGCTGGTTCAAATACACGAAGCGCCGCTTTGGCACCGGACGGCGGGTGTTTCTCATGGCGCCGATGCACCACCATTTTCAGAAGCAAGGCTGGCCGGAGACGAAGGTCGTTCTCCGCTTCTGGGTCCTGTCCCTCGGGTTCGCGCTGGCCAGCCTCGCGACCCTCAAACTCCGCTGATCATGAACTCGACCAACCAACTCGACCGGGTATTTCCGCTGGCGGGCGGCGCCGCCGTCCGCGTGCTGATGCGCCCGCCGCGTCACGTGATTAGAATGTGGCTTGGCCCGGCCATCGAACTGCCGGGCGATCCCGCGGTCCTGCGTGGGTGGGCGACCCGTCGCGTCACCAAGCACGCGGCGCCCCCGCCAAAACCCTGACGCATTAATGCCGCCGACCCCGCCAGATTTTCTGCGACCGCTGCTTGCGAAACCCGTTGCCATCTTTGGCGGGGGCGTGAGCGGGGAGGGCGTTCGCACGCTGCTCGCGGCGCTTGGGGTGGAGGGGAAAACCTACGATGCCAAATTCGTAGAGTTCACCGCCGCCGCGGCGCGGCGGCACGCGCTGGTGGTCTTTTCCCCGGGTTTCGTGCCGGATCACCCCTGGCTTGCGCGGGCCCGCGGGGCCGGGGCCGAATGTCTGGGTGAACTTGACTTCGCCGCGTTGTTCTGGCGTGGCGTCGTCGTCGCCGTCACCGGCACGAACGGCAAGACCACGCTGACGGAATTCCTCGCCCATGCCCTCGTCAGCATCGGCCGCGGTGCCCGCGCCACGGGCAACATCGGTCATCCGTTTGCGCAACTCGTGGCGGCCACACCGGACGGCGGGCGGGACCTGCTGGCAGTCTGCGAGGTGAGCTCCTTTCAGGCCGAGACCCTGCGGTTCTTCCGCGCGGACGCCACGCTGTGGACCAATTTTGCCGAGGATCATCTGGAGCGGCACGCCAGCCTCGAGAGTTACTTTGGCGCCAAATGGAACCTGGTCGTGCACACGGCGCCGCCGGGTGGCGGCGGCTCCGGGCGGGTGAATCCGAAACGGCGGCGCGAGACGGCCGCCACGGTCTTCATCGGTTCCACGGTGCAGCGATTCGCGCGGAAATACGATCGGGCGCTCGCGTCGGTCGTTACCGTGGCCACCGAGGGCCAGCCGGCCGATGCGCGGCTGGCCGGCACCGTGTTCGCCGATTATCCGCAGCGCGAAAATTTCCTCCTGGCCGCCGCCTGGTGGCGCGCGGCGGGCCTGGCCGAAGCCGGCCTCTTCGCGGCGGCGCGCACCTTCCAGCTCGGCCGGCATCGGCTGGCGCCGGTGGCGGAGCGCGACGGCATCACGTACTGGAACGATTCGAAGGCGACAAACTTTCACGCCGTCGAAGCGGCGCTCGCCGGGTTCGCCGCGCCCGTCGTGTTGATCGCCGGCGGAAAATCCAAGGGCGGCGACTTCGCCGGCTTCGTTCATCGGATCGCCCCGCGCGTCAAGCACGCCCTGCTGATCGGCGAGACCAGCGCGGAGCTGGCGTTTCATTGCGCGACTTTCCGCGTCGCCCACACCAGTTGCGTCACGTTGGCCGAGGCGGTGCACCGGGCCGCCGAGCTCGCTTCGCCGGGCGAGCATGTCTTGTTGAGCCCGGGTTTTGCCAGCTTCGATCTGTTCCGCAACTACGAGGACCGCGGCGACCAGTTCGAGGCGCTGGTGCGCGATCCCGGCGCTCCCGTGCCCAGTTTGAGGTAGCTTTCGCACGGACAAACCTTCACAATCGATCAACCAAATCCACCTATGAAAATCCTGAAGATTTTCGGTTTCGTCGTGGGCATCCATCTCTTTGCCCTCATCCTGATTTTCGCCAATCCGGGTTGCAGTTCCACGGCCAAGCTGCCGCCCGCGCCGAGCGACACCCTGGTCCGCACCGAGCCGCCGCCGGGCATCACCGTGCCCACGGGATCGACGAGCGTGACGTTGCCGGCCGGCGACGGCCCGCCGATGACGGCCGCGCCGATCGCGTTCAATCCCGACGCGCCGGCGGGCGCCGCCGGCCCGGGCGTGCGATTTACGCCGACCCGGCCCGGCACGCCCGCCGCCTCAACCCTCACCGTCGAACCCGTGGTCGACGTGACACCGGCCACGACCTACACCGTGGCGGGCGGGGACAACCTCTGGACGCTCAGCAAGAAATTTCACATTTCCACGGCCGAGATTGCCGCGGCCAACAACATCAAGACGAATGCGATCCTGCACCCCGGCCAGAAGCTGATTATCCCGGGCAAGCCGCTTTCGCCCGCGGCGGGTGCGACGGCCACTCCGGCCGCCGCGAGAGGCCGGATGGCCGAGGGAGTGGCGCCGAAGCAGTCGGCGGACGCGGTGAAACACGTCGTCAAGGCCGGCGAGACGCTCAGCATGATCGCCCAGCAGTATGGCGTGAAGCAGGGTGAAATCGCGGTCGCGAACAACATTTCCGACCCGCAAAAAATCCGGGCCGGCACGGAGCTCACGATTCCGGGCTGGAAGGCCCTGGCGGCGAAGGCCGGCAAGGCGGCAGCGAAGTCGGCCGCGAGCACGGTGGAAAAAGTGTCGCCGGCGAAGGCCGCCGATCCCAAGTTGATTATCAGCCTGGAACCCGGCGCGGGTTCCCCGCCCAAGCCGCCAGGCACGGAGGTGCCGGTGATCCGCGTCGACGACAGCCCCGTCGCGCCCGCGCCGAGGAATCCGTAAGCGAAGCCCGCCCCGCAACCCCATGCGCCGCGATCGCGCCGGCCGCCCGGCCCCGACGAGCCCCTTTCTCAATCCCGCCACGATCATCGTGGTGTGCGCGCTCGGCCTCACGATTCTCGGGCTGACGATTCTGTTCAGCGCGAGCGCGTCGATGCGGCCGGGGCCGTATTATTATCTCAGCAAGCAGCTCGCCGGCGTCGCCGCCGCGGCGGTGCTCGGCTTCGTCGTCAGCCGCCTCGATCTCGACTACGTGCGAAAACGCTATGCGTGGTGGATTGCCGGCCTGTTGCTGGTGCTCCTCGCCCTCGTCCTCGTGCCGCACATCGGCGTGTGGCGCGGTGGCGCGCGGCGCTGGCTCGGCTACGGCCCCGTCCTGCTGCAGGTCTCGGAATTCGCGAAGCTCGGACTCGTCTTCTGCCTGGCGCACTATCTCGCGCTCAACCAGACGCGCGTCGGCGAGTTCACGCGCGGTTTCTTGTTTCCCCTCCTGCTCATCGGCGCATTTGCCGTGCTGGTGCAGCGAGAGCCCGACTTCGGCACCGCGGCGCTGATGGTGGCGGTCGGCCTCGTGCTCCTGTTCCTGGCCGGCGCAAAATGGCGCCACGTCGTCCCGACGCTGGCGGTGGTGGTGGCCTTGTTCGGCGTGGCCGTGATGTTGAATCCAAACCGGCTGCGCCGCTTCATCGTGTTTCTCGACCTCGAGGCCAACAAGCAGGGCGGCACGTACCAGCTGTACCAGGGGCTCACCGCGTTTGCGGCGGGCGGCCTCGACGGCGCGGGGCTGGGGCAGGGACGGCAGCAGCTCAACTTTCTGCCCGAAGCGCACACCGATTTCATCTTCGCCGTGGTGGGCGAAGAACTCGGTCTGTGGTTCACGCTCGGCGTCCTGGCCGTGTTCACGATCATGTTCATCGCCGGGCTGATTCACCTGCGGCGCGCCCCGAATCTATTCCACTTTCTCCTCGTGACCGGCTGCCTGCTGCTGATCTGCCTGCAGGCGATCATCAACATCGGCGTTGTCACCGGGATGTTTCCGACCAAGGGCATGTCGCTGCCGTTTATCAGCGCCGGGCTGTCGAATCTGATGCTGATGGGAATGCTGCTCGGGATTATCTGGAACACGCAGCGCACGTGGGGCCGGGCGGCGCTGTCCGGCGACGGGCGCACGATGCGGGAGGTGCTCGGGTGAGCCGATTTGTCATCTCCTGCGGCGGCACCGGCGGGCATCTTTCGCCCGGGATCGCGCTGGCGGAGGGATTGAGCGGCCGCGGACATCAGACGCTGCTGCTCATCAGCCAGAAGAAAGTCGATCAACGGCTGAGCGAGAAATACCCGCACTTGCGTTTCGAGCGCATGCCCGGCACCGGGTTCACGTGGCAGCCCTGGGGATTTGTGCGCTGCTTCGTGTCGCAGGGGCACGCATTTTCTTTCTGTCTCCGGCTGCTCCGCAAAGCACGGACGGATGGCATCGTCGGTTTTGGCGGATTCACGTCGGCTCCGATCGTGCTTGCCGGCTGGGTGCTCGGCGTGCCGTCGGCGCTGCACGAGTCCAACCGGGTGCCCGGCCTCGCGATCCGCGCGCTCGGCCGTTTCGCCCGCCGCGTCTACCTGCCGCCGGGCATCCGGATGTCGGGCATTCGCGCCGCAGCCAGGCGGCATGTCGGGCTCCCGGTCCGCCGCGAGATCGTGCGGCTGCCTCCGGCCGCCGCCCGCGCCGCCCTGGGGCTCGATCCGAGCCAGCGGCTGCTCGTCATCCTCGGCGGCAGCCAGGGGGCGTCGGCGTTGAACGACTGGGCGCGCCACCACTTGAAGTCGCTCGCCGCCGAAGGAATCCAGGTTTATTGCGTGACCGGGCTGGGCAAGGGCCAGGATGGCAGCGCCGACCTCAAGACGAAGACGGGCGCGCCGATTCGCGCGTTTTTCGCCACCTTCAGCGACCGGATGGCGGAGCTGCTCTCGGCCGCCGATCTCGTCGTGTCGCGCGCCGGCGCGGGAACGCTGGCGGAGCTGGTTCGCTGCGAGACCCCGGCGATTCTCGTGCCCTATCCCCATGCGGCGGACGATCACCAGCGGGCCAACGCGGCGTTCTTCGAGCGTCAGGGCGGCGGCTTCGTCGTGGCCCAGACGCGGCTCAACGACCTGCAGGACGAGGTCCTCGATGTGATTTTCAACGACTGGTTGCTGCGGAAATTCCGCGGCAACCTGCAACGCATGGACCGGGCGAACGCGCTCGATCTGATGCTGGGCGATCTCGAAATGCTCGCCCGGGGTTCCGTTTTCATGGACCGCGGCGTGCCGGCACTGAGCGCATAAAATGGACCTTTTTCCCCGTCATTTTCCCCCTCGTGACTTGTCCGCGCCGCGGCGGACATTAGCCGTAACAATTCAGATGGCTGGGGGTGGAACGCGATCCGCCGGAGGCGGACAAGCCCCTGTGCGTCCTCCGGCGCATCCGGGCGCGTTCTTCCTGTGGACGCAGCCCCAACGGCGCCCGGCCGCCTTCGCCAAGTCTTCGGCGCGCCACGAAACACCAGCCGCGTCGAAGCCCGCAGGGCGAAGACGGGAGGTCGCCGTCCACATTTCAGTCCTTGGCGTTACGAATGAAAAGTGCGTTCAACTGAATTCTCACGGCTTTGCCCGGACTTTTCTCACTCTTCTCTCGTGCGCAGCCACAGCG
>JACQWL010000179.1 GCA_016209255.1 Verrucomicrobiota bacterium | reverse complement strand
TTCGTGGTGCTGACGCCGAAATTCTCGCCCAAGGTTGCGGCGCAGGCTTTGTTCACGCGGATGTGGAGCAGCGGTTTCCTGCCCACGTCGCTCAATGGCGTGGCGTTGCGCGCGCAGGGTGATCCGGTGCTTTTCCTCGAGAATCCCCATGGGGTGGATGCCGGCACGCGCCGGGCGATGCTCGATTCCCTCGCGCAGTTCAACCGCTTCGCGCAGGCGCGTCATGGCGATCCGGAGACCCTCACGCGCATTGCGCAGTACGAGATGGCGTTTCGGATGCAGACCAGCGTGCCCGAGCTCACGGATTTCTCCGACGAGAGCCAGGCAACGCTCGACCTCTACGGCCCCGGCGTGAAGGAGCCCGGCTCGTTTGCCGCGAGCTGCCTCCTCGCGCGCCGCCTCGCCGAGCGGAATGTGCGCGTCGTGCAAATCAACCACCGCGGCTGGGACCAGCATGGCACGCTCCCGGCGCATCTCAAGATTCAGTGCCTCGACACCGACCACGGCTGCTACGGCCTCGTCGCCGACCTGAAGCAGCGCGGTCTGCTCGACGATACGCTCGTCATCTGGGCGGGGGAGTTTGGCCGCACCGTGTACAGCCAGGGCACGCTCACGCAGACGAACTACGGGCGCGATCATCATCCCCGTTGTTTCAGTGTCTGGCTGGCGGGCGGGGGTGTGAAGGGCGGCGTCGTTCACGGCGAGACCGACGACTTCTCGTACAACATCGCGCGCGACCCGGTGAGCCTGCACGACCTCAACGCCACGATCCTGCACTGCCTCGGCATCGACCACGCGAAGTTCACCTTCAAGGCTCAGGGTCTCGATCAGCGCCTCACCGGCGTGGAACCGGCGGAGGTGGTGAAAGCCATTCTCGCCTGATGCCGACCGACGGCCTTGGTATTGCGCCTGCCCGTTAAACGCCCGCCGGCCCGCGGCAGCGCTTGCTCGCAGCATCAGCCGAGGGACGACTGAGCGCGGCGACGGAAACGGCGGAAACGGATGCCTTAGCGGGACGACCGCTGCCTGCCATGTGGCACGCCCGCACGCTCCAGCCCTGCGGCGGCGGCGACGCCGAGCGCATAGCCCTGCTCGTGAGAGCAGGGACGGTTCGCGGACTGAGTTTCGAAAATCCCGCCTCTCACGAGGCCGGCTACCGAATACCGCCGGCTCTGCTTCTCGTCCGCGATGGCTATTTTTCCTTCGTAAAAAGCCTCTCCCCGCCGCGCCGTTTTACGAGCATCTGGTTTTTCGTGTCGTCGAACTCGATCACGACCGCACCTTCGATTTGAAATTTATTCTGTGCCGTCGCCTCGAGCGGAACAGCGGATGGCCCGGGAGGCTGAAAGAAAAGCGTCCCGCCCTCCCGGGTGATCGTGAGTTTCGCGGGAGCGTCGGGGTTCGAGTAAACGCCGACGTATTTGTCCAAAACCTGCGATGCGCGAGAATGTGCGCGATGGTAATCTTGCTGGCGTTCGGGATTTGCGGGACGAACTTGTCGAGCGTGTCGGTCAGCTTCAGTTTCCCTTCCTCGACGAGCTGAAAGATCATCGCGACGGTGAACGTTTTCGTGATCGAGCCGATCCGGAATCGGGACGCCGCGGTCAGAGGCTTCTTTCCGGTGCCGTTGATCTGGCTGAAGCCGATGGCGCGGGTGTAAACGACGGTGCCGTCCTTGACGATGGCCAGGCTCCCCATCGCCTTGTTCTTTTCGGCGAGCCGGTCAAAAAATTGATCGAGTTTGGCTTTGTCCGGCGCCTGGGCAAAGCCCGTGGTGAACCACGCCACGGAGGCCAGGGTGGCGCACACCCAACGCGCCAACCGACGGAAGAGGAGGGGGGATTTCATGCGCGACGAGTCTGGTGACGCTGCGCGCGGACAACGGGGTCACGTCCGGCGCGCGGACAACGGGGTCACGTCCGGAATCCGGAATTTTCCGCACGAGGCCGCCCACCGCGCGCGCGAAATCGAGTGAGCAGCGAGGCGATGCTGTCGGTGGCACCCATCTGCAGCCGCTGCGCCAGCCAGCCGAGCGACACGGACGTCGTCTCCTTCATCGCCGCGGCCAGGGTCAGCTTCTCGGGCGCTGACTTCTTGCGTGGCAGGTCCGCCAGGTTGATGGCCAGGGACTGCGCGAGGACCCGCAGCCGATCCTCCCACCACTCGGACCGCGCGTCGCGGATGGCGTTGCGGTCCGACCGGACCAGTAGAAAACGCGATCGCTGCTCCCCAGCCTCGCGCAGCTTTTCCCGCAGCTCCGCGCGAAACGTCGCCGAACCGACCGCCCAACCGCGGACCAGCCGCGAGCACTTCTCTTCCCGGAACGCGGAATCCTGCTCGAAGAGCACACCGAGATAAACCTCATAGCTGCGCCAGCCGGCCGGCGTATCCGCGAGACCGCCGCTTTCGTGCAGCAAGGTCGACGGGATCAGCCAGGCCGGCCGCCGGCGGCGCCGCAAAAGGGCGAGGCTGCTCCAGCGATACTCGCCCACCCGCCCGGGCGGAACGATCTTTGCCCGCACGGGATTCAGGTGAATGTAATGCGCCACTTGCGCGAGCACGTGCCCCGGCTCGAGGTGGCCGGCCTTGTAGCGGCCCTGGAAGGGCCGGCCCGTCTCCCGCCGGAAGCGGTTGAAACGCTGCGCCCATGTCCCCTGCAGCCACTTCATGCCGTCGCTCAAATTCGGCTCGGGCGTCTCCACCGCGAGATGAAAATGATTCCGCATGATCACGAAGGCATGGAGGAGCCAGCCAAACCGCGTGCACGCCTGATCCAGGCAGCGATAGAACGACTGAGCGGCACCGTCCGCCGTGAAGAGATCGCGCCGGTAGTTGCCGCGATTGGTCACGTGATAACATGCACCGGCAAACTCGAGACGTAGCTTGCGCGCCATCCCCGCAGCCCAACGCGCACGGCGCTCACTTCAACCGCCGGATCCACCCAATTTATGGTAGAACTTCGCCGGTTTTCCGGATTCCGGACGTGACCCCTTCAGCTTGGTCCTGACCCCTTCGGCTTGGTCCGCATCGAAAGCCAGATTCATTTCCTTTGGCGCCCGTATCTGCCCGATCCGAAGGACGATTTGCTGCTGGAACTGGCGTTCGCGGGTCAGGCCGTGTACATTATCACCCACAACACCCGTGATTTTCAGGGTGCGGATGCACTCGGAATTCAAGTGGTGACACCGGACCAGTTTCTCCGCATCCTCCGCACAACATGAGCAAGCTCAACGTCCATCTCCCCGAGTCGCTCCACCGCCGGGCGCAGTCGCTCGCGCAGGACGATGGCGTGCCGCTCGACCAGTTCATTGCGACGGCTCTGGCGGAGAAAGTCGCCGTGCTGGATGCGGACACTTACATCCGCCAGCGCGCCGCGCGTGGCAACCGCGAGAAATTTGACCGCGTGCTCGCCAAGGTTCCAGACGTCGCTCCTGAGGAGCAGGATCGACTGTCGGCATGCAACGGTGATTGATTGCCGCGCGGTGCCTCCGCTCATCAGCTCGCTGCTCGCACGTACGCCTCTCCGGCGGAGAGCCCGAGGATGCTGAACGGAGAAAACCAAGATCCTTGGATTCCCAAACTTGACCCGAACAGGTCGAGTTTTCGAAAACGAATTTTGGTGGCTTGGAGTCCCTTGTCTCTGGTCCTTGGTCTGAGGCGAAGCCTAGTTGGGGCCGACCCAGGGGGTCAGCCTGTTGCAGGTTGCCAACCCCGCCCCTCGGTCTTGTCCCTCGCCGGTCTCGAGCGATCACCCACAAATTGGGGTAATCGAACTCTGGTCCGATCGGGACCCGCGAATGTTTTCTGTCGCCATGGCACGGCGACTCCGCCTCCAGTTCGCCGCCTTGATCCGAAAGACCTCGGGCGCTCCCTATCGCTGGATCGCCGAGCAGCTCCGCCTGGACCGGCCCGCTTCTCTCCGCGCCGCCGTTTGCTGGCTCGGTCGCCGATAAGCGAGCCCGGCGCACGACATTCAAATCCACGAGCTGAGGCGAACGGCTGAACTATCAGCGCAACATGCAACAGGCTGACCCGGTTCGGACCCCTTCACACAACTGCCGCATCCACCTAATTTAGAGCCTGTCCCACCCGCAGGCCGGACAATTCTTCATTGGTGAGCGTTAGAAAATCGACTCACCGTGGACGGAATTGGCGGGGCCGAAACGGCCGATCGAGGGGGAAAACGGGGGTTATAATGATTGGTGCCGTCATT
>JACQWL010000174.1 GCA_016209255.1 Verrucomicrobiota bacterium | reverse complement strand
GGCCAGGTCACCGCCAGCGATGTCACGGTCATGATCACCGGGGAAAGCGGCACGGGCAAGGAACTCGTCGCGCGTTCGATTTGGAAACACAGCCACCGCGCGGGCAAGCCGTTCATCGCGGTCAACTGCGCCGCCATTCCCGACAATCTGATCGAGAGCGAGCTCTTCGGTCACGAGAAGGGCTCCTTCACCGGCGCGACCGGCCAGCGGATCGGCAAGTTCGAACTCAGCGATGGCGGCACGATCTTCCTCGACGAAATCGGCGACATGGCGCTCGCGACCCAGACCAAGATCCTGCGCGTCCTCCAGGCCGGCGAGATCCAGCGCGTCGGCGGCGCCGGGACCATCAAGGTCGACGTCCGCATCCTCGCCGCGACAAACAAGGATCTCGAGGCGATGGTGAAGGCGAAGACGTTTCGCGAAGACCTCTACTACCGGCTCAACGTCGTCCGGATTCGCATGCCCCCGCTGCGCGAGCGCGAGGACGACGTCCCGCAAATCGTCGATTTTTGCCTGCAGAACCTCGTGACGCAGAGGAAAACGCGCGTGACCAAGGTTTCGCCGGAGGCCATGGCGGTGCTGCGGCGTCATCGCTGGCCGGGCAATGTGCGCGAGCTGGAAAACGTCATTTACCGCAGCGCCGTCATTGCGCAGGGCCACGCGATTCTGGTGAAGGATTTGCCGGTGGAAATCCGTGGCGCGTCGGCGGCCGAACCGGTGACGGACGGCAGCGAGGCGCCGTTCGACCAGGCGCGCACCGCCAGTGCCGAAAATGCGGCGCTCGCCGCGGCGAAGATGGCGGTGGACATCGCCGCCGGGACCGAACCGGCGCTCACCGTCAGCCGCGCGCTGGATTTTCTGCACACTGAACTCGCCCGGAGCGGCGAGCCGATGCTCCCGCGCCTGGAGCGAGAGCTGATCCGCCGCGTGCTCGCGGCGGAAGACGGCGACGCGGCCAAGGCGGCCGTGCGCCTGGGCATCACGAAGGCCGCGCTGCAAAGAAAATTGAAGCAGATTTGATTTGTTGGCCCCGGCCGGTCGGCACACGAATGACACGATGAAGTCCGGTGTTTACGGCTTAGAAAATCATGTCCACGCCCGCTGACACGAACGCAGCGGTCGCCACCTTCATCGCTCGATGGTCGAAAGCGCAATCGTCGGAGCGCGCCAACTACGCCCTTTTCCTTACCGAGCTCTGCGACCTCCTCGAGGTCCCGCGCTCCGATCCCGCCGGCGACGACACCGCCCACAACGCCTACGTCTTCGAACGCGCCGTCCCCCTGCATCAGCGCGACGGCAGAACCACCACCGGCCGCATCGATCTCTATAAACGCGGCTGCTTCGTCCTCGAGGCCAAGCAATACGCCCACTCCGCCACGGGACCTGAAATCCCTCTTCTGCCCTCTCAAATCAAGCCGCGCCGCGGCGTGGTCCGCGGCTCGGAGGCCTGGGACGACGCCATGCTCGCCGCCCGCGGCCAGGCCGAGCGCTACGCCCGCTCCCTTCCGGTCGGCGAACCCACGCCGCCCTTCCTCCTCGCCGTCGATGTCGGCCACGTCTTTGAGCTCTACGCCGACTTCTCCCAGCAGGGCAAAGCCTACCTCCCGTTTCCCGACGCCCGTTCGCACCGCATCCGGCTTGCCGACCTCGCCAAGCCCACGATCCGCGCACGGCTCCGCGCCGTCTGGCTCGACCCGCGCTCGCTCGACCCCTCGAAAATCTCCGTCGAGGTCACCCGCGAAGTCGCCGGCCACCTCGCCGAACTCGCCCAATCCTTCGAACAACACGATGACCCCAAAGAGGTCGCCGCCTTCCTCTCGCGCTGCCTCTTCTGCATGTTTGCCGAGGACGTCGGCCTCCTCCCCGCCGCGAGCTTCAAGCAGATCCTCGACTCGGTGAAGGACGACCCCGGCGCCTTCGTGCCGATGCTGCGGTTGCTGTTCGAGGACATGAATCACGGCCGTTTCTCCGGCCAGCTGAAGAAAAAGCTTCTCTGCTTCAATGGCGGCCTCTTCTCCGACGCCCGCGCGCTGCCCGTCAACCGCGCGCAGCTCGACCTCCTCCGCCGCGCCGCCTCCTGCCAGTGGCGCCACGTCGAGCCCGCCATCTTCGGCACGCTGCTCCAGCGCGCCCTTTCGTCCGAGGAGCGCCACAAGCTTGGCGCTCACTACACGCCGCGCGCTTACGTCGAGCGGCTCGTTCTCCCCACCGTCGTCGAGCCGCTCCGCGAGGAATGGCTCACCGTGCAGGCCGCCGCCATCACCGAAGCCAAACGCGGCTCACTCGCCGCCGCCCGCCAGCGCGTCCGCGCCTTTCACCACCGGCTTTGCGCCGTCCGCGTGCTCGATCCCGCGTGCGGCTGCGGCAACTTCCTCTACGTCGCCCTCGAGCACCTCAAGCGCCTTGAAGGCGAGATTTTCGACACGCTCAACCAGCTCGGCGACGCGCTCCCGCTCGACATCGCCTCCGAGACCGTCGACCCGCACCAATTCCTCGGCCTCGAGCTCAATGTCCGCGCCGCCTCCATCGCCGAACTTGTCCTGTGGATCGGCTATCTGCAATGGCACTTCCGCACCCGCGGCGATGCGCTCCCGCACGAACCCGTGTTGCGGAATTTTAGGAACATCGAGCACCGCGACGCCGTGCTGGCCTACGACAAGGAGGAGTTCGCGAAGGACGAACAGGGCAAGACGAAGTTCGTGTGGGACCGGCGGACGATGAAGACCGACGCCGCGACCGGCCGTGAAGTCCCGGACGACCGCGCCGTCGTGCCGCTCACGATCTACGCCAACCCGCGCCCGGCCGCGTGGCCGCAGGCGGATTTTATCGTGGGCAATCCGCCGTTTATCGGAAAAGGCAAGATGCGAGATGACCTCGGCGACGGCTACGTCGAGACCTTGCGCCATGCGTATCCCGATGTTCCCGATAGCGCCGACTTCGTTATGTACTGGTGGCACAAAGCGGCAGAGGAAACCCTATCCAGCCGCACCCGGCGGTTTGGTCTGATAACCACCAACAGCATCAAGCAGACGTTCAACCGACGCGTCGTAAAGCGTGCGTTGATGGAGGGTATTTCTCTGCGTTTCGCGATACCAGATCACCCCTGGGTAGACACAGCCGACGGCGCGGCCGTCCGAATCGCAATGACGGTCGGTGTGCTCGGGAACACGAACGTCTCCCGCGGCATCGTCGAGGAGCCGCCACCAGACCCTTCGGCGTTCCCGGGCGAGCTTTTGTTGATCCATCGAGAGCGATCCCTCGAAGATGGTTCATCAGACGTGACGTTCGTCGCACTCCACGGTCGCATTGGTTCAGGACTAAACATCGGCGCCGAGCTCGAAGATACGATGTCTTTGAGGGCTAACGATCTTCTCGCCAGCACAGGCTTGATTCTCGGCAGCCGTGGTTTCGTGCTCACCCGGACCGACGCAGATGCCATCAAGGGCCGGGACAAACTCGCCGGGAGATTGGTCTTCCCGCTCCGCAACGGCGAAGACCTGACCGGCCAGCCGCGAGATGCGTTTGTAATCGATACGGACGGATGGACCGAAGAAAGTCTTCGCGAAAAAGTGCCGCACGTTTACGCACACTTGCTCTCAACCGTGAAACCCGATCGCGAAACCAATCGCGATCCCAAGTTGAGAAAATTCTGGTGGCTCTTTCGTCGAAGTAACGAGCAAGTCCGTGGCGCGATCTCAGGACTCAGCCGATATATTGCCACGGTCGAAACAACGAAGCATCGCGTGTTTCAATTCCTGGATGCCAAAATCAGACCCGAGCATGTCCTAATCGTCGCTGGCCTTGATGATGCGTTTCATCTCGGCGTCCTGAGCAGTCGCATCCACGCGGTCTACGCGCTTGCGGCCGGCGGTACATTGGAAGATCGCCCTCGCTACAACAAGACCCGCTGCTTCGATCCCTTCCCGTTCCCCGACGGTACCGAAAAGCAGAAGGCGAAAATCCGCGCGCTCGCCGAGGAACTCGACGCCCACCGCAAACGCGCGCAGGCGCAGCATGGCATCGGGCTGACCGACCTCTACAACGTGCTGGAAAAGGTTCGGGCGGTGGAGCGCGTTGACCTCAACGCGCTTGCCTTGGCCGTACCCGCAAAGAATGCGTTGGGGTCAACGCGTTCCACCTCGGAATCAATCGTTCTCAACGCCAAGGAAAAGCTCCTGCACGACCAGGCGCTCGTCGCCACGCTCGGCCAGCTCCACGACGATATCGATGCCGCCGTGGCCGACGCCTACGGCTGGCCGTGGCCGCTGACTGACGCCCAGATCCTCGAACACGTCGCCGCGCTCAACGCCGCCCGCGCCGCCGAGGAGGCCCGGGGCGTGGTGCGCTGGCTGCGGCCGGAGTATCAATTGCGGATTGCGGATCGCGGATTGCGGAATGAACAAACCGAACTTGGACTCGGCGCCGGACCGCGGACGACGGGCAAAACGCCCCGACGCGCCGGCCTTGCCGATCCGCAATCCGCAATCCGCAATCCGAAATCGGCCGCGAAGCTGCCCTGGCCCAAGCCACTCGCCGACCGCGTCCGCGGCGTGGAAACCGCGCTCGCCGCCGAGGAAAGACCCGCGACCGCGGCGGAGCTGGCGAAACGCTTCTCGCGAGCGAAGCCGGAAGACATCGCCGAAATTCTCGACACCCTCGTGACCCTCGGCCGCGCCCGCCCCGGCGACACCAAGGGGACGTTCGTGTGGTGATGGCGGGTTGAACCACGACGCATGAATCCGCAAAAAACACTCCAACTCGTGCTAACATGGGTCACGCAACGTGCGATTCGCGGATTTCGTCCGGCTGGTCGAGGCCTTCGGCTTCCGTCGACGGCGCATCACCGGCAGCCATCATTTGTTCGCGCGGCCGGGCGTGCCACAGCATGTTAATTTGCAAAATGTGCGGGGACCGACCAAACCTTACCAAGTGGATCAATTTCTGAAACTCATCGAAGTCCGGGGACTCAACTTGGAGGACAAATGAAGCACTACCACATCAACGTATTTTTCAGCGCCGCCGACGACGGCTGGATCGCCGACGTGCCCGACCTCCAATGTTGCTCCGCCTTCGGCGAGACGCCCGAGACCGCGGTCGCCGAGGTGCGCACCGCCATGCAGGCCTGGCTTGAAACCGCGCGCCAACTGCGAAAGCCCATCCCAAAACCCACCTATCGCCCCGCGATCTACCAACTCGCAGCGAGCTAAGAGCTGGCTTTTTTTCCGTGCCCCAAACCGTAAGAATCTGGTTCGACAAGGAGGGCGATTTTCTCGAAGTGCGTTTCTCGGATCAACCGGGCTTCATGCGCGAGACCGATCACGACGCAAGGCAGGTCACAGAGGGCACAGAGCGGCGGAAGGAGAACACAGAGAAATGGTTGGGCATACGCGGGCTTCTGGATGAACTCACCCGATGGGTGAAATCGTGAAGCCCGATTCCGCGATTTCAACTCTCTGTGAACTCGTGCTTTGCCTCTGTGTTCTCTGTGACGACCTGCCGAATCTGGGTTCAGCTGTCGACCAAGCGGGACCGAAATGGCCTCGACTGAGTTCGGCCCTCCACAAAAATGAAAATGGGCTGAGGCCGCGCCTCATTGGATGTCGGGGAACTTCTCCCGCCATGCGGTCTGCGGCCACGGCGTTTCGGCGGGGACGGGTTGGGGTGCACCGGCGGTGCTGCGGCCGCGCTCGATGAACGCGCGCATGAGCCGGCCGAGGCGCTGCACGATTTCAGGGCGCGCCGCGGCGAGGTTGTTTTTCTCAGCCGGGTCGGCGGCGAGATCGTAGAGCTGGAACGGCGGCAGGCCGTCGAAGTTGTCGGCCCTGGGCTGCGTCCACGGTGAAGGCGTGCGCGTGGGCGGACTCCAGCCGCCCGAGCCGGGGGCGAGGAGCAGTTTCCACTTTCCCTGCCGGATCGCGAACTCGCCGTCGGCCGAGTGATGCACGAGCGCCTCGCGCGACGACGGCGAAGGCGTCTTGCCGCGCAGGAGCGGGAGCAGGCTTACGCTGTCCTCGCCCGCGTTGTCAGGGAGCTTGGTGCCGAGCAGTTCGGCGAAGGTGGCAAGGAGGTCGAACTGGCCGACGGTCTCGCCGCAGGTCGTCCCTGCCGGCGTGACACCGGGCCAGCGCGCGATGAACGGCACGCGGTGGCCGCCCTCGAAGAGGTCGGACTTTACGCCGCGGTAGCCGGCGCTCGGGTCGTGCTTGAATAGCTTGTGATCGGGCACGTTGGCGGCGGGCGCGAAGCCGTTGTCGGAGCTGACAATGACGAGCGTATTTTTCGCCCGGTCGTGCGCGTCGAGGGCGGCGAGGATCCGGCCGATGTCAGCGTCGACCTGCGCGACGAAATCGCCGTAGGGTGTCGTGCGCGTTTTGCCTTCGAACTCACGCGTGAGCAGGATCGGCGTGTGCGGCGCGGCGAGGGGAAGATAGAGAAAAAAGGGCTTGCCGTCGCGCGCGGCGGCGCGCTCGGCGAGATAGGCGATCGCTTTCCCGGTGAGGCGCGGTTGGACGTCCTCGAGCTTGAAGTCGGGGCTGATGACTCCGGCGCGCCACAGTTTCGGCGTCGGGCTGTCGCCGATGGTGCCGGTGGGAAGTGTCGTGGCGTGGTCGTTGGCGAGCCAGACGTAGGGCGGCATGTCGAGGGAGGCGCTGATGCCAAAGAAGCGCTCGAAACCGTGGGCCAGCGGGCCGCCACCGAAGGGTTGGGCGAAATCGACGTCCTCCGGTTGCGGGCCCTTGCGCGTCCAGTCGAGGCCGAGATGCCATTTGCCAAAGATGGCGGTCGTATAGCCATGCTGGCGGAGCAGCGCCGGCACGGTGAGCCGGCCGGGCTCGACAAGCGCCGGGCTGTAGCCGCGGGTGACCCCGCTCTTGAGCGAACCGCGCCAGGCGTAGCGGCCGGTCAACCCGGCGTAACGACTGGGCGTGCAGAGTGAAGAGGCCGAATGCGCATCGGTGAACCGCATGCCTTCACGCGCGAGCCGGTCGAGGTGCGGCGTCTGCCACGCGCTTTTTGGGTTGTAGCACGAGACGTCGCCGATGCCGAGATCGTCGGCGAGGATGTAGACGATGTTGGGCGGCGAAGCGGGCGACGGTCGCTGGTCGGCGGCGAACGCGCCGGTGGCGAGCAGAGCCGCGGCGAGGGCAAAGCGGTGGAGGGCGATCATGGGGCTATTCGAGGTTGATTTCGAATTGAGCTCGATGGATCGATAGAAGGCGAGCACGCCGCGCCGCGGCCGAATCCATGCAATCGGAGTGCACCACGAAACACACGAAATACACGAAAGGAACCAATCTCGCAGGAAACAGGCCGGGCACATCGCGTCACTCAGCTGTATCCATGCATTCGAACCACGTTCCACAAATGAATGGACAGCCGCCAATTGGTGTAGGGCTGGCGCTTGTCGCCAAGCCGCATGTTTCAGTCGAATAGCGGCCCGGCGGCGAGCGCCGGCCCTACACCTTATTTCAGCGTTACAGCTGAGCGGTGGAGTCGCTCCAACCCCGACCGTATTCCGAGGCCAGCGGTTTTGACCTTAGCCCGGATATTCCAAAGGGCTGCGAATGCGGGACGAAATTTCGCACGGAGTGCGCGTTCGTTAGCGAGGAGAGTGTGCGAAATATCCGGGCTACGCCATCAATTTCTCCCAGCGGGCCAACGCAAATTCCCAGTTCACGACGCGGCCAAACGCCTTCACATAGTCGGCGCGCCGGTTCTGGTATTTGAGGTAGTAGGCGTGCTCCCACAGGTCGAGGCCGAACACCGGCTGGCGGCCGGACATGAGCGGGTTGTCCTGGTTCGGCGTGGTCTCGATAATCAGCTTCTTGTCCTTGCCCATGGAAACCCAGATCCAGCCGCTGCCGAAAACCGTGAGCGCCCGTTCCGCGAAAATCTTCGGGCCGATTTCTTTGTCGACAAAGATCTCGGCCAGCGCGTCGCCGAACGCCCCTTCGGGCCCGGCGCCGCCCTCGGCCCGGAGACATTGCCAGAAAAATGTGTGGTTGTAGTGTCCGCCCCCTTGGTTTCGCACGGTGGTGCGGATCTTTTCCGGAACCTTGTCCAAGTTCAGGCACAGCTCTTCCGCGCTCAGCTTTTGCAGGTCCGGATAGTCGGCGAGGGCCTTGTTGAGGTTCGCCACGTAGCCGGCGTGGTGCTTGCCGTGGTGGATCTCCATCGTCTGGGCGTCGAAGTGTGGTTCGAGCGCGCCGACGTCGTAGGGCAGGGCGGGCAGCGAGTGCGGCCCGGTCGGCGCGGGTGCGGCCGCCTGGGCGCGCGTGCGGGTGGCGGAAGTGCTAAGGAAAAAACCGGCACTGAGAATGCCGGCGGACTTGAGGGCTTGGCGGCGGGTGACGTTTTTCATGGGGAGGTGGGGACGGTGAACGGGGAAACGGACGGAGCAAAGGCGAATTTGCAGGTGTGCAGATGGCGAGAGCCACCCTCGCACGGCCAATAGAGCGAACGTCAGCATCGGGTACGTAAAACCCGGAAACGTCAAACCGCCTGGAATGACAGACAATCTTGAATGCGCTCCCCAATCATCTCCGTGCGACTTTGATCATCACCACACCATGCCGGGGCACGTCGGCTGCGAATTCGGCGGCAAATTCGCCGAGGTTCCGATGCCGCCACACGTCGCGCACGGATTGCCGGCCGTCGACGCCAAGGTCGCTCCACCTGGCCGTGACCCTGGTCTTTGCCTCGCCCCGGTTGCAGAGGCCGACGGCTTTCGTGCCATCTTCGAGGTCTTTCACCATCAGAAAAACGTCGTCGCTGAGCGTTACGACCCGCGCGCACTGCCCGAGCGGGTCCTGATTTACGGCGATGACTTCGGGATTGCAGAGCACGTTGAGGGTGAAGTCGTCGAGTTTGGTCATGTCGCCGCTGACGATCTTAAAAACGCGGCGGTCCTGCCCGTGGCGGTTTGCAGCGCGCAACGTGACGACATGCTCGCCGCGGGCCGGAGTCGTGCCCCTGATGATGCCGGTCTGGGAGGCGAGCTGCAGGCCCGGGGGCAGCCCGGCCGCGCTGAAGGTCATCGGGCGTTCGCCTTGCGTGGGAATGCGGTAGAGGAACGGATGGCGGGGGCGCGCCCCGTAAACGGCCGGCCCGTTGAGGCGCGGCGCGGCCGCCGGCTTGGGCGTGAGCAGTTAAGGCGCTTCGTGCGGGGTCGTGAGCGGAAGCGGTTTCAACCCGCTGACGGTGAAACGCGCCTCGGCCCAGTTCGCGTGATCGAACGAGACACCGTCACCGGCATCCGACACGCTGAGGAGCAGCGTTCTCACGCCGCGCAGATCCACGTCCACTTTCCTGGCCGGCTGGCCGCTTTTCATCGTGCCCGAACTGAACACGCGTTTGCCGTCCGCGATGACCAGGAAAACCACCGAGCCCGCGCCGCCCGCCGCGTCGTCCACTCCCACGCTGGCGTGGAAGCGCTCCGTGCCGCCCTTGAGCAGCAGCCGATAGCTGCTGTTCGCGTGCGTGCCGACGCCGCGCTCGAATCTTTTTCCGCCGATGGACAACGGTTGCCCGCCGCTCGAACGGTTGATCCGCGGCGCGCCCGAGCCTTGCTGCATCGGGCCGAGATCGAGCGAATCGAGCCAGATCGTTTCCGCGGCCGGAAGGGAGAGGGCGGACAACAAGGCGGTGAGGGGAAGGAATGTTTTCATGGCTGGTGGCAGACGGGAGTTCGTAGGAATGCGATTTCTCGAGCCGTAACGATGCAGTCGAGATGTAGGGGCGTCGCTTGCCGACGCCCGTCATACGACGTGGAAACGGGCGTCGGCAAGCCACGCCCCTACACTCACCAATTAGTTTGAACGGCTCAACGGGTGGACGGGGTTCTATTGCACGGATACGACTACGGTACAACGGCGACGGTGAGTTCGAGTTTCGCATTTGCCGGGAGCGACAGCGAATACCCGGCGGCAAGCTGTGCGCCCGTTTGCCGGCGGGGCGCGCTGCCGGTGCGATCGCGAATGGCATAGTTGCGGGAACGCTGCACGGTGAACCACTCGGGAAACTGGTTGATCCGCGGCCAGTCGGCCGGGAGACGCAGGTTTTCCGCGTGTCGCGGCCGGTCGAAGATCAACGTGCCAGTCCACGGCTCGCTGGCCGCGAGGACGATTTTCAGCGTCTCGCCCTCGCGCACGGCGCCCAGCCGCAAATCCGTCCGCCACGGCTGCACCGTCACGCCCTGTGTTTTCCAGAGGCAATACATGATGGTCGTGCGGGCGAAATTTCCGTCGCCGTGCCAACCCTCGATAATTCCGTCGGGGCGCTGGTAGGACCAGAGCTGTTTGATTTCGACGTCCATCCATTCGACCGCGGAGGCCACTCGCGGATCGTCGACGAGGCGGTTGTAGAGGTTGAGGGCGCTCTCGATCGTGTCGGCGTAGCCGTCGGCGCCGCCCCGGGGTTTCGCCGGCGTGGCGCCCTCCCAGCCAAACCCGCGGTAACGCGCATTCAGCGCGGCGAGCGGGCGCACGGCGGCCTCGCGATAGGCGGACGTGCCATCGACGAGAAACACCGTGTAGAACGCGTCGTAGACGTAGCCCCACGAGTCGGAAATGCCGCGGTTCACGACCGCGCCGGTTTGCGGATTGACGTCGTTGTAGAAGAAGCCGTCGGCGTTGGTCCCGACCTCGAGGATGCGGTCCAGCATCTGGTGGACGTGCGGCTCGTAGGCGGCCTTCTTCGCCGCCCATTCGCCGCCGTCCGGCAGACGGCCGGCGTAGTGCAGGGAAGCGTAGAATTCACAGAGTCCGCTGACAATTTCGCAGCCGTGGTCGCGCAGCCGCAGCGTCGCGAAATCGCGCGTCGGGTGGTTTTTGCCCTCGGGCAACAGGTAGGTGTCGGCGAGGCGAATGCCCCAGCGGAGGTATTTTGGGTCGCGCCCGCTCATCCAGTAGAGGCGCGCAAGCGCCTGCAAGTAATCGCCGCTAACCTCGACCCCGGCGACCTTGTTGGCGCCCGCCAGCGGGACTTTGCCGAATGGCGTTTCCACCGTGGCGAGGGCGAACGAATCGTCGATCAGCTCGAACATCCGCTCGCTCCAGGGGCTCGGGCCGAGCCACTCGGTCAGCGCGAGCAGGCCGTCTTTGACGTATTCGGCGGAGTTGAAAAAAATGCGTTCGGCGTTGGCCGTGATCTGGCGGAGACCGGGGGCGCCCTTGAGGTTGTAGTCGTCGGTGAGCCGCAGCCAGCCGGGGCGCGCGGTGAGTTTTCGCTCGGCGGCGAGCATGGGCAGAAGCTTCGCCGCGAGCAGCGGACGCGCGGTGAAATCGGCGCTCAGCACCATGAAGGGATAGTTGTCGGCCGCGCTGTCCTTGCCGTTCCAGTACGGGCTGTCGGTGAGGTTGCGCGGGATGAGGCCGGAGGTCGGTTCGGCGACGGCGAGCCACGCGTGCAGGTAGCGGTTGCAGCGGTTGAGCCCTTCCTGCACGAGCGCGCCGTTGGCGGCGGCCCGGGCAAAGGCGGGGTCCTCGGCATTGGCGGCGGCGAGCAGCGTGGCGGAGGGCAGGGCGGCGAGCAGGAGGATTTTCCGCAGAGCATTCATTTTCAGGCGATGATCGGAGCGCCGCGAAAAGCCCCGGCGCAAATCCGGCCGGATTCAATCGCGTCAACCCGCCGGGCACAAGTGTGGACGGAGTGAATGGCTGATGGTTGGATAACGGAGACCGATCTGTTGTTCGGATTGTTCGAATCAGACTTTTACGCGGAGAACGCAGCGCGGCACAACTGCCGTTTCGAAAAGCTCAAGGCCCTGAGCGGAGTCGAAGGGCAACCAAGGGTATCGATCGTTGGTGGAAGAGGAGGGGCGCGGCCGATGGGGTCAGTCCGCTGATTGGGGCGCGGCCGATGGGGTCAGTCCGCTGATTGCAATGTCGGTCGTCCAAGCAATCGGCATTCATCTCATCATATGACGGAACTGGGTCATCCAGTCGCCGTCGGCGGCTATCTCTCGCAACGGACATTGCAATCAGCGGACTGACCCCGTTGCCGGCGCCTTGATCGGCCACAGCATGTACGAGTATTCCGCACCCACGGCCGGCGTCAGCATGCGTTCGAACGAAAAGACGAAATCGGTCGCGCCAAACGAGTCGCCATTCGACCAGCGGAGATTCGGACGCAGATGAAACGTGCAGATCAGTCCGTCGGGTGACACCCCCCACCGTTCCGCCGCGGCCGGCGCCGGCTGGCTCGTCTTTTCGTCAATACGCGTCAGGCCCTCGAACAGCGCCAGGAGAATTTCATTATCCGCCAGCGTGCTGGCAACAGCGGGATCGAGATCGGTGGGTTCAGCAAAGTTGCCGAGGACCAACGTTTGCGTGCGGATGCCGGCTTCTACGGCGGTCTCGCGTTTGGCGCAGCCTGGGATCAGTAGACAATAGACAGTGAACAATGAACAGTGAAAGACGAAGCGGAGAAGGCGGGTGACCGCTCCCCATTGTCCACTGTCCGATTGTCTACGGTTCATTGTTTCGGCCCCTCCAGCCACAGTTCGCGCCAGTCGATTATTCGGACCAGATTACTGACAGGAAATCGGATTTTCAGCGGGAGGGGTTTAATAGACGCAAACGGCCAGCAATTCACCGTTAAAGAAAACCGCCCAGTGGCGACTGCCGTATTTTGATACTGTGACCATTGAACTCGGGTGAAGAAAGAGTGCGCACTGTTGAGGGCACGCTCAACTCAAGACCGAGCAATGTGCCACTCTATAGATAACCTACTACTTTGCTTCAATAGGCGAATAGGGTGGACACCATTTTATGAAAAACCTACGATTGCATTGCACACAAATTAGCCGGGGGGCGGTTCATGAATTTCTATCTAGTTATCTATAGGTTGCGTTTGACCGATTTCGAAAATTGGGCGAGGACTTTTGCTGGGGCGGTTTTTGTGAGTTGACGCTTGAAGGGAGAGCGTGAAGCGCAAAGACTGTGATACATGACGGAATCGTCCCTTATTGCTCGAATCGGCAAAGAGGTGCTGACTGCCGTAGACTTTGGTGGCATGAAGTTTCCCGTCACACCTGGCCTTCGTTGGAATAAGAAGGTGCGCGAGGCCATTGCGGCTTACGCTCGGACACATGACAGCCGCGTGATGGGACTCACCCTCAAGTGGCTCCTCGTGTTCGTGCTGATGAGCGGATTAGCAACTGCCGCCGAAACTACTCTCGTTGAGAGAGCACAGAAGGGAGACGCGGATGCCCAACTCCACCTCGGGCTGATGTATGCCACCGGCAGGGGCGTCGTAAGGGATAGCACCGAAGCGGTGAAATGGTATCGCAAGGCCGCCGAGCAGGGTAACGCCACCGCTCAGGGCAATCTCGGCAGCTTTTATGCCAATGGTGAAGGGGTGCCTAAAGATGCCATCGAGGGGCTCGCTTGGAGTGGAGCAACATCGCAGCCGCGTCAGGCGAAGAGATTTTTGTCAAGAATCGAGACAACCTTGAGCGTCGCTTAGGGCCGGAAGCGACATTGGCCGCACAGCAGCGCAGCAAACAAATCCTGAAGGAAATCGAAGCCTTGAAACGGAAGCCGCGATCGCCAATGAGGGCGTCCCGAGGAGCGATAATAACTGGAAGGAAACTGGATATTCATGGGGTTGGGCCGGGGAGCGGTTTAACGCGTGGGTTATCAAAAACCCGGCAAGCATATCGGAACGCCCCCCGCCGTCCATCCGTGAAACCACCTGAACGGCGGGGCAT
>JACQWL010000173.1 GCA_016209255.1 Verrucomicrobiota bacterium | reverse complement strand
TCGAACCACTTTCCACGAATGAACAGACGGAAACCAATTGGTGTAGGGCTGGCGCTTGCCGCCACGCCGCATGCTTCGGTCGAACCACGTTTCACGAATGAACAGACGGAAACCAATTGGTGTAGGGCTGGCGCTTGCCGCCACGCCGCATGCTTCGGTCGAACCACGTTTCACGAATGAACAGGCGGAAACCAATTGGTGTAGGGCTGGCGCTTGGCCTGCCCGCCGTAGCCTCCGGCGAAGGCTGGGTCGCCATGCCGCATGCTTCAGTCGAAAATCGGCGCGTCGGCGAGCGACGGCCCTACACTCCATTGCATCGTTACGGCTGAGCGCATCCATCAACCAGCATGAAGATCATTCGCGACATCTTTGACCAAACCCGCCCGATTGACCGGCCGATCACCTCCGTCATCAATTACGCCGGCGCCACGGAAGATCAGCTCGAACGCGAAATCCGCGAGTATGAGGTCACCGACAGCCTCGCCCGTCACTACGAGCGGCTGCTGAACAACCTGGCGGACGGATTCTCCGCCGGGGCTGGCCACGAGATCGGCGTTTGGGTTTCCGGCTTTTACGGCTCAGGCAAAAGCTCCTTCACCAAATACCTCGGCTTCGCCTTCGATCCGAAGCGCAAACTCAAGGGCGATCCATTCCTGAAATGGCTGCAAAATCAGTTCCCCGGCATTCAACTGCGCCAGCAACTCTCCACCGTCGCCAACAGGTTCCCCGCCACCGTCATCATGCTCGATCTGGCGGCGGTCGCCTCCGTCCAGTCTGCCGCTCAAGGTGTCTCTCGCCTGGTCTATGATGAAGTCATGGCCTGGGCCGGCTACTCCAAGGATGAGAAGCTGGCGCTGCTCGAATTGCTCCTGGAGAAGGACGGCAAGCTCGAAGCCTTTAAGAAACGATTTCAAGAAGTCGCCAAGGGCCGTTCGTGGGACAGCCTCAAAAACGATCTTCTGCTCGGCGTCACCTTTGCGTCGCGCATCGTGTCCGAATTCTACCCGGAGATCTGGCCGGACGCGAAGACCTTCAACGACACCAAGATCAGCGCCCGCTATGGCGAAGACGAACGCGTGCGGCAGATGCTTGGTCTGATTGATCGGCGCTCCGGCTCCAAGCGCGCCATCTTTATCATCGATGAGGTGGGCCAGTTTATCGAGGGCAGCCCGCAGTTGATCCTCAACATGCAGGGGCTGGCCGAGAATCTGAAGAACCTCGGCTTCGGCCATGCCTGGCTTATTACCACGGCGCAGCAAACGCTCCCGGTCACCGGCCCGCTCTTCAAGCTCAAGGATCGCTTCCCGGAATCCCGGCGCGTGGACATCGAATCCTCCGACATTCGCGAGATCACCTACCGCCGCCTGCTCCGCAAGTCCCCCGCCGCCGATGAGCTGTTGCGTTCGCTCTATAAAGAGAAGGAAGGCGGTCTGCTCCACGCCACCGACCTCAAGAACACCAAGCTCTTCCAGTCCACCCTCACGGCGGACGCGTTCGTCCGACTCTACCCATTCCTGCCGCAGCATTTCTCGCTGCTCATGGAATTGCTGCGCTCGCTGGCCCGTTCCACCGGCGGCATCGGCCTCCGCTCCGCCATCAAAGTCATTCAGGATGTGCTCGTGGATGTCAGCGGCTACCGTTCCGGCCACAAGCTGCTCGCGGACGCGCCGATCGGCGCCCTCGCCACGGCGGATGTCTTCTACGACACGCTGCGACGCGACATCGAGCGGGCCAATCGCCAGCTCGTCGAAACCGTGGACCGGGTCGGCGAAATCTTCGGCGCCGACTCCCTCCATCTTCGCGTCGCCAAGACCATCGTCGTCTTGCAGTTCATCGAGGGTTTCCCGGTCAGCCGCGAGAATGTCGCCGCCCTGCTTTACCCGAACCTCCAGTCAGCTCCCGTGACCGCCGCAGTTGACCAAGCCGTCAACGACATGCTCGCGGAGAAGGGGCTGCCGCTCACCGAGATCGACGGTTCGCTCCGCTTCATGAGTGAGGCCGTCTCGCAGATCATGAGCGAGAAATCGCTCCTGCAACCGTCCTCCGCCGATTCCAACCGCATCCTCTCGGACCTCCTGCGCGAGATTCTCACTCCCGACCCCTCCGCCCTGGTCGAGGGCACCTTGAAGGTCAGGGTGCAGACCAAGCTCGTGCAGGGTTCGATGCCCATGCCCATCAGCCACGAGAAATCCGAGATCGAACTTCACTTGGAAATCATCCCGCCGGCGGAACTCGCCGCCACCCAGACCGCCCGCATCAACGACTCCCGCGTCCTGTCCAATCAGCACATCATCTACCTCACCGGCGAGGACAGCGCGCAAATCCGCGACCTGATCAAGGAAATCTATCAATGCGAGGAAATCCACCTGCGCCACCGGGCCGAGGCGGCGGAAAAGGAAGTGGCCGATTTCGTCCGCGCCCAGGGTCAGCGCGCTGGGACGCTCAAAGGCGACCTCGATACCGCTCTCCAGAACGCCTTTCTCAAGGGCAGTTTCGTCTTTCGCGGCAGACCCCAGGCCGTCGCCACCCGCGGCACCGAGTTGCTCGCCGCCTGCAAGTCCCAGGTGCAGTTTATCGCCGCCGATGTCTACCATCGGTTCAAGGAAGCGCCCGAAAACGTCGATTCCAACCTGGCCGAGCGCCTCCTCCAGACGAAGGATCTCTCGACCGTGGCGGCGGCATTGGATCCACTCAGCCTGGTCCAAAGGAGGGGCAATGCCACCCGCATCAACGACGCGCATCCCGCGTTGGTCGCCATCCTCGACCATCTCAAAAAACACGGCGAAGTGGATGGCCGCAAGCTGCTCGATGACTTCGGGCGCGCGCTTTTTGGCTGGTTCAAGGACACTGCGCGTTACATCGTCGCCGCACTGCTCATCGCCGGCCGGGTCCGCATCCGCGTGGCCTCGCAATGGATCAAAGTGTCCGGCGAAAAGGCCATCGAGGGGCTGAAAAACAGCAACGCCTTCGGCAAGGTGGACGTCGCCACCAATGAGGAAACCGTGTCGCAAGACACTCTGCTGCGCGCCGCCACCCGCCTGCTCGACGTCACCGGGCAGAACATTCTGCCCATGCCGCAAAACGTCAGCCGCGGCGTGCAGGAGCATTTCCCGAAATTCCAGCGCGACTACGCCTCGCTCGCCGCCGAACTCACCGCCGCCGGTCTGCCCGGCGCCGAACGCACCGGGCGCCTGCAAAAACAGCTTTCGCAGGTGCTCCAGGGCGATGCCTCGGAAGCGCCCACCGTGCTCGGCGCGGAAGAGTGCGAACTCATCGACAACCTCATCTGGGCGCGCGAAGTGCGGAAGGCGTTCGACCAAAAGCTCGACGACACCGCCCTCGCCGCCGGCGAATTGCTCCGCGAGATTCCGCGCCTGCCCAGGATCGGCGCCGCCGAGATTCTCCTGCGCGAATCCGAAACCCTCCGCACCGAACTCGCCGGCTTTTTGGAACGTGAGGACTTCTTTGCCGTGGGCGCGGACATCCGCAACCGGCTCCAGAACCTGAACCTGCTCGTCAAGGCGGGGGCGGAACTGCTCACCGGCCAGTTCACCAAGGAGCTGGACCTCCAGCGCGATGCCATCCGCTCCACACCGGTCTGGGCCAGCCTGCCCGAAGCCGACCGCGCCGCCTTCTCCCAGAACCTCGATACCCTCGACCTCGGCACCGCCAACGACCTCGAAGGCATGCGCGCCCTCGTGAACCGCAAGCTCGAAGCCGACAGCCTGCTGGCCAACATGCGCCTCCACGTGGAGAAGCGGGCGAAGGAAGTCGCCGAGGCCAAGGCCGCGCAACCTCCGCCGACACCGGATGCGCCCACAGCACCGTCCTCGACTCCGTCCACGCATCGCGAGCCGGCCCGCATCAAGGCCCGTCGCCGCTATGAGTCCGGCGCCGAGGTGTAAACCGCTCATCAAGGAACTCCAGGACGCGGCCGACGCCGACCGGCCGGTGGATTTGGAGATCGAATAGCCGATGGCCTTTGACCAAAAAACCCGGAATCTGCTCCAGCGCACCGTCACCGCCTGCCGGCGGGTGCTCGACCGCGAGTTCACGGCCCAGTTGCAGGAGCTTTATGGCATCCAGCCCGATGGCTCGCTCACGCCGATTGCGGCGCTCGACCATCTCGGCGATGAAGAGCTGGATGTCGCCCGGCTCCTGCGCGAACGCATCAATCACCTCGAAGGCGGATCAGCCTCAGCCATGCAGTCGAACCACCTTCCACGAATGACCGGAACGACACCAATTGGTGTAGGGCTGGCGCTTGGCCTGCCCGCCGTAGCCTCCGGCGAAGGCTGGGTCGCCATGCCGCATGTTTCAGTCGAAAAGCGGCGCGTCGGCGAGCGACGGCCCTACACTCCATTGCATCGTTACGGCTCAGAGGCGCTCACCCGCACCGCGGCCAAGCCCGAGCACATCGCCCGCGTCATCCGCGAGCAGGCGTTCACCGTGCTCAATCGTCTGGCCGCCCTCCGGCTCTGCGAGGAGCGCGGGCTCGTGCTCGAATGCGTCCGCAAGGGCGTCAACTCCGAGGGCTTCCAGTTGTTCACCTCCTCCGCCGGCAATGCGCTGGGCGAGACGCACGAAGCCTACCAGGTCTATCTCCATTGCCTCTTCGATGAACTCGCCCTCGACCTCGGCGTGTTGTTCGATCGCTTCAGCCCGCTGGCGCTGCTTTTCCCGCGCCATGCTGCGCTGACGGAAGTGCTCACGGAGCTGAACGGCACCGGCAAGGCCGCCGAGCGTGAGGCCATGCCGGCCGAGCAGTTCGGTCAAATCTGGCAGGCTGAAGAAACGGCTAAGAGGTAAGAGTTAAGAGGTATGAACTATTACCTGGGCCGAAAAGAGCGAGATTTGAACGGTAAACCAACTTTTTCAGGCACGGAACGGATTGCAATGGAATGATATGACTGGCGTTCTTGAAATTCTAATCGGCGTGTTTTAGTTTTCAAGGAAGTCGTTGGAAGCATGATTACACGAAGACATTATCTGGAAACGATCCGCGCACGGCTGAAAAGCTATCCGGTGGTTTCCGTGCTTGGGCCGAGGCAGGTGGGGAAGACGACGCTGGCGCGGGCAGAAATACGGCTTCGAGTTCAAGTATGGGGACGCGCCGTCCATGACGAAATCCATGCACACGGCGTTGCACGATTTGAAACTGGAACGGCTTTTCGTGGTTCATCCGGGCAGAAATTCCTACGTGATGAACGACCAGACGGAGGCGGTGGCAGAACAATCGCAGGCCGGCTTCTGTTTCCAGTTCACGAAAGATCGCCTCCCCCTCGCACTTGAGCAAACCGCGCTCGGAGATCGGTGATACCCACCGCCTATGCGGTGAGGTTCGCCGACGGAGTAGTCGAAAGGCAGGCGCGGCGGGACCTGCGCGACCTTGAAGACGCCGACCTGCTCCGCCGCGAAAGCAACGGCAAGGCCACTGTTTACGTGCGGACGCAGAGATCATGGAAGCCATGAATCGGAACACGATCAGGACATTTTCCCCCGTGCGCCAAATTGGGTCGTTTGCACGCGCGACTGTGAAAATCAGCGATTTGCGCATCCTTCCTCCGGCTCCGGGACCTGAATCCGGACATGATCGGGACATTTTCCGTACATGCGGATCGATAGAGCACCGGGCATATTCGACCGTCTTCGATCCTGTGCGTCGTCTGCTGGAGGTGGCTCGATTGTTGGTCGGCGGGAAATGTCGGCATGATTACCTATTGATTGTAAGCTAGTTGATCTCTTGTTGTGAAAATCTAAAGTTGATATTTCGATTTTCCAAAGTAAGATCAAGCGCATGATACCTCGTCCCGATTACCTGGCGGCGATAGCCGAGCGGGTGAAGCATTACCCGGTCGTGGCCCTGCTGGGGCCACGTCAATCGGGCAAGACCACCTTGGCGAACTTGTATGCGGAGGGGAAGCCGTGCGAATTCTTCGATCTGGAGACGCTGAGCGGACTGGACCGGTTGAACGAGCCGATGGCGGCGTTGGAACCGTTGCGGGGGCTGGTGGTGATTGATGAAGTGCAGCGGAAGCCGGAGATTTTTCAACTGCTGCGGGTGCTGGCGGACCGGCGGCCGCTGCCGGCGCGGTTCCTGATCCTCGGCAGCGCGTCGCCGTGGATCGTGCGCGGCGTGTCCGAGTCGCTGGCCGGGCGGGTGTCATTCGTGGATGTGAGCGGATTGAGCCTGGCGGAGGCGGGGCCGGGCAATTTCCGGCAACTGTGGTGGCGCGGCGGTTTCCCATCCGCCTATACGGCGGCGTCCGACCGGCTATGCACGATGTGGCAGGAAGACTTCATCCGCACGGTGCTGGAGCGCGACCTGCCGCAGTTGGGCATCACGATCCCGGCGGCCACGCTGCGGCGGTTCTGGACGATGATCGCGCATTACCACGGGCAGAAGTGGAACGCGGCGGAGCTGGCACGGTCGCTGGGCACGTCGGAGCCGACGACGCGGAAGTATCTGGACATACTCTCCGGGATGTTTCTGGTGCGGCAGTTGCCGCCGTGGTTCGAGAACGTGGGCAAGCGGCAGGTGAAGGCCCCAAAGATTTACGTCCGCGACTCCGGGTTGCTGCACTCGCTGATGAAGCTCGACGCGTTCGCGTCGCTGGAGGCGCATCCGAAGCTGGGGGCGTCGTGGGAGGGCTTTGCGCTGGAGCAGGTGTTGAGCGTGACCGGGGACCGGGACGCTTACTTCTGGTCCACGCACAGCGGGCCGGAGCTGGATTTGCTGGTGTTCTGGCACGGGAGGCGGGTGGGCTTCGAGTTCAAATACAACGACTCGCCGGACCTGACGAAATCCATGCACATGGCGATGCAGGATTTGAAGCTGGATCAGTTGTTCGTGGTATATCCGGGCGGCCAGTCCTTTCCGCTGGGGCCAAAGGCGGAACTGGTGGCCATCCGGGATTTGCCGGCCCGGCTGGAGC
>JACQWL010000198.1 GCA_016209255.1 Verrucomicrobiota bacterium | reverse complement strand
CTGTTACGCGGATCCAAGCTATGGCAAAACGTTGGAACAACTCAAAGTCTTGTTGCAGAAACTGCGAACGGACCTGGATGACCGTGAGGAATGAGTCTTTCAAATGCCCACTGAGACCGGTCTTCGATCTGTGGAAGGCGGAACGGGTCGGGTTTTAAGTTTTCGTAGGGGCGTCGCTTGACGACGCCTGTGGGCGCCGGCGAGCGGCGCCCCTACCATTCCGGTTTGCGATGCCGGGTCTCCCCGGCGATTATTGATGTGTCGGTCTTTTTTGTCGAACATCGCCGACTCAGAGGGCGTTTGGCCGGCCGACCAGCGGCTGCGAGCTGCGGAGGTACGCAAACAGATCGCGCGCCTGCTGATCGCTCATCGCGTCGAGCAAACCCTCCGGCATGAGCGAGAGCCCGGCGGCTTCGATCTTGAGAATGTTCTTCCGGTCGAGGGTGACGTTCTGTCCGTCCAAACCGCGCAGCACGACGAATTGATCGTTTTTCTCGATCAGGAAGCCGTTCAAGGAACGTTTATCCTTCGTCTCGATCAGATTGTATTCGTAGCCCTCGCGAATTTCCGCGCTGGGGTTGACGATGCCGAGCAGCAGGTTGTTGACGTCGTCGCGTTTGTAGGCCGTGAGCTCGGGCCCCACCTGGCCGCCTTTGCCAAAGAAGGTGTGGCACGCCGCGCAGCTGTCTTGAAACAGCGTGCGGCCGGCATAGGGATCGCCCGTGCCACTGCCAATGGCCGTCGAGAGCCGCTTGATCTGCGTCTCCATCTGCGCCGTGGTTGGGCGTCCGCGCTGGCCCCAGATCTTTTCGGCCAGTTGAGCCACGGCCGGATCCTGGTGAAGTTTTATGGTGCGGATGATGTTGGGCGAAGCGCTGTCGGCCGTGATTTGCCCGGCATCGATGGCCTGCAGCCACTGGCGCGACCACGCGGCGCGGCTGGCGAGCAGCGTCTGCGCGGCGGGTTGCGTCTCGCGGTCAAACTGATTGTAGCGTGTGACGACCCGCGCGCCGATCGTCGGGTCATCATATGACTGCAGGGCGGTCAGCGCGGATTTTTGCAGGGTGACGGGGCGCGAAGGGTCCAGCACTTGCAGCAGCACAGGAATGGCGGAGGGGATTTTCACCTCGCCCAGGATGCCGATGTACTGCGCGCGTGTACTCTCACGGGCCTTATCGTCGGCAATCGTCCGCAGGGCTTCGGCGACGGCGTCGGGTTTGGATTGGCGCAGGCCGAGCGCGACGGAGCCGGCGTCAAATCGCGCCATGCCGGCGAGCAATTCGTCCGGCAAGCCGGTGAGCGCGCGTCCCTGGAACGCGGCCTCAAAGCCGGTCATCAGGGCCTGGCTGTGCTCCTTGGAGGGCGATAGCGCGAACAGTTTCGCGCCGGTGAGCAAATCCTGGCGGGTGCCGGCCTGCGCGTAACGGCGCATGATGCGCTCGAGGATGTGCTGCTTCACGATGGCATGGCGCCAGATCGCGGCGTCGTGAAAAAGTGCGAGCACCTCGGTGCGATCGCTTTCCGCTTTCGCCTCGATCGCCCACCAGAGGAGCAGGGGCAGCCGGGGGTCGTTGGCATCCTCGTCGCGGGCGAGCAGGCTGCGTACGATGGCGAGGCCGTCCCGGGCCGGCAGGCGGCGCGCGGAAGAGGCGAGTTGCGCGCGGGCTTCGAGATGGGGTTCCGCCTGCGCCCGTCGGATCAGCTTCTCCGCGATGGCGGGGGTAACCCGGTTTTCGTCGCCCAACAGTCGCACCGTCCAGAGCCGGACAAACGGATCGGCGTGCTCCAGGGTCTTCAGCGCGGTCGCCTCCGTGAGCCCACTGCTGAGATACAGGCCCCACAGCAATTCGAGCGCGCGCTGGCCGTTCGTTTCGGCGACGAGTTTGGTGAGCGCCGGAATAACGACCCGGTCTTTGCGATCGGCCATCACTCGCAGCACCGCCTGGCCAAACCATTTGTTCGGCTGGCCGAGCAGATCGATCAACTGCGGCGTGGAGAGTTTTCCGAGATCGAACGCCGGCGCGGGTTTTGCGCCCGGGGCCTGGAGGCGATAGATGCGCCCGGCGCTGCGGTTGAGCCGGCCCTCCTGATTGAAGATGTGCCCCACTTGTTGATCATACCAGTCGCAAAGGTAGATGGCGCCGTCGGGCCCAGCCTTGATGTCCACCGGGCGAAACCAGCGATCGTCGCTCGTGACGACGCGCGCGATGTCCCTCGTCTTGTACGCGGATTTATCCGGCGTGAGCTCGCTCTCCACGACGCGGCCCTGCAACGGCTCGATGCCGAAGAGTTTTCCCGTGAACTGCGGCGGCAACGCGCCGCCATCATAGATGATGAAATTGTGCGTGAACCGCTCGACGGAGTGGTGCTCCATCGGCGGGAAATAACCGAACGCATAGGGATTCGAGAGCGGCCCGTGTTTATCGAAACCTTTCTGCAGGTAGGCGCCCTGCATATAATAAAACCCGCGCGTGTTGGTGCCGTTGTGTCCGGAGTAGATCCGGCCCTTGGCATCGATCTCCACGCCAAACGCGTTGCCGCCGCCCTCGGAGAAGACCTCGAAGCGCTTCGTTTCGGGATGATAGCGCCAGATGTGCTGGCCCAGCGTGTTCGAGATGGGTTCCTTGTCGATGCCGGGACGACTGATGTGCCCGCTGACGGTGCTGCCCTGGGCGCCATAGAGCCAGCCATCCGGTCCCCAGCGCAGACTGTTCGTCACGGAATGGGTGTCCTCGAGCCCGAATCCGGCGAGATGCACCACCGGATCGCCATCGGGGACGTCGTCGTTGTTGGTGTCGGGATAGAACAGAAGGTAGGGCGGGTTCAACACCCAGACGCCGCCGCGTCCGCGTTCCACCGACGTCGCGATGTTGAGACCGTCGACGAAGGTCGTGTGCTTGTCGAACACGCCGTCGTGCCGCGTGCTCTCGTGG
>JACQWL010000197.1 GCA_016209255.1 Verrucomicrobiota bacterium | reverse complement strand
GGCCAGAGCCGCATCTCCGCGCACTTCCGATCCAGCACGAGCTCCATGTTGCCGGTGCCTTTGAATTCCTGGAAGATCACGTCGTCCATCCGGCTGCCGGTTTCGACCAGCACCGAGGCGATGATCGTGAGCGAACCGCCTTCTTCGGTCTTGCGCGCCGCGGCGAAGAGCTGCCGCGGTTTCTCGAGCGCGCGGACATCGAGACCGCCCGACCCGGTCCGGCCGGAGTTGCGCGCCGTGTTGTGCGCGCGGGCCAGCCGGGTGATCGAGTCGAGGAAAAGCACGACGTCGCGACCGGTTTCGACGAGGCGCTTGGCGCGCTCGATGCAAAGATCGGCAATCCGGAGGTGATTCTCGATCTGTTCGTCGTTGGACGAGGCCCAAATCTCGGCGGCCGGCACGCTGCGCTTGAAATCGGTCACCTCCTCCGGACGCTCGTCGACCAGAAGGATCATCACATGGCACTCGGGATTGTTCTCGAGGACGCCGAGCGCCATGTCGCGCAGCAAGGTGGTCTTGCCGGTGCGGGGCGGCGCGACGATGAGGCCGCGGGTGCCCTTGCCGATCGGGCAGAACAAATCGACCGCGCGCGTCGTCATGCGGCCGTCCTTCATCTCCATCTTCAGATGCTGGTTCGGCGAGATGGTGGTGAGCGTCGTGAATTCGTGCCTGCTCCGGCGCTCCTCGAGCGGCACCCCGTCGACCGTTTCGATGAAACGCATCTTTGGATTCGGGTACCGGCCGTCGGGCGGAAACGCGGTGCCGCCGACCATGGCGCCGGTCTTCAATTTGAAGCGGCGGATCAGCTCCTTGGGCACAAAAGGATCCGTTGGCCGCCGCTTGCTACCGCGGCTGATGTCGATCAGCTGGCCGTTGCCGCCGCGCTGGAGGTCGACATCGAGAACGCCTTCGACGTGAATCGTGATTTCAACCGGCGCAGCGGCCGGCGCGGTGCCGTCCGGCAAGGCGGGAGTGGGGGTTGCCGCGACAGGTGCCGCGGCGGGGAGGGTGTCCGCCGGAGCGGACGCAATTTTCTTTTCCATACAGTGTTTCGACAGACAGGTCCCGCTTGACGCTTGAAACTCGGGGCGGGATAAGAAACGCGGTTTTGCGTCCTTAACCCTAAAATCCAACACGCACGTGCCAGACCAGACGATTACCTCAGTATCCCGGGAGCACCGGAAATTCAGGCCTTCGGCCGAGTTCAAAGCCCAAGCCAATCTTGGGAGTGATACCAACTACAAAAAGCTCTATGCCGAGTCTGTCAACTCCCCAGAAAAGTTCTGGGACCGCCAGGCCCGGGAGCATCTTGTCTGGCGCCGCCCCTTCAAGAAGGTGCTGAAATGGCAGTCGCCGCATGCCGAGTGGTTTGTGGGCGGCAAGCTCAACGTGGCCGAAAACTGCCTTGATCGCCACCTTGGCACCCCGCGCGAAAACAAGGCGGCACTCATTTTTGAAGGTGAGCCGGGGGATGTCAGGACCATCACCTACAAGCAGTTGCATTTTCACGTCTGCCGGCTCGCGCACATTTTTGAGAACATGGGCGTGGGCGCGGGCGATCGTGTCGCCATCTACATGCCGATGATTCCGGAGGCCGTCATGGCCATGCTCGCGTGTGCGCGCGTTGGGGCGGTCCATACGGTCGTTTTCGGTGGTTTCAGCCCGGAATCGCTCAAAGATCGAATCAACGACTGCAAAGCGAAACTTGTCATCACGGCCGACGGCGGCTGGCGCCGCGGCAAGGTCATCGAACTCAAGGCCAACGTCGACAAAGCCTTGGAAGGCGCCCCGTGCGTCCAAACCGTGATGGTCGTCAAGCGCTGCGGCAATCCCGTCAACATGGTCGAGGGTCGTGATGTCTGGTGGAAGGAGGCGTGGGTCGGTGCGCCGAATATCCACAAGGCGAAGGCGTTCGATTCCGAGCACCCGCTGTTCATCCTCTACACCTCCGGCTCGACTGGAAAGCCCAAGGGCGTGCTCCACACGAGCGCGGGCTATCTGCTCGGCTGCAAACTCAGCGCCCATTATGTTTTCGATCTCAAGGAAACCGACCGCTATTTCTGCACCGCCGACATCGGGTGGGTCACCGGCCACAGCTACGTCGTTTACGGAGTACTTTCCAGTGGCGCGACGGTTTTCCTTTACGAAGGGGCGCCGAATCACCCCGAGCCGGACCGGTTCTGGGAAATGATCGACCGGCATGGCCTCACCATTCTCTACACCGCACCGACCGCGATTCGCGCCTTCATGCGCTGGGGCGACAATTACGTGCTCCGCCACCGGCTCGATTCCCTGCGGCTCCTCGGCACCGTGGGCGAGCCGATCAATCCCGAGGCGTGGATGTGGTATCAAAAGATGATCGGCAAGAAACGCTGCCCGATCGTCGACACCTGGTGGCAGACCGAAACCGGATGCATCATGATCACGCCGCTGCCCGGCGTCACGGCCACCACGCCCGGCTCGGCCACCCGGCCGTTCTTTGGCGTCGTCCCCATGGTGGTGGACGAAAAGGGCAACGAGGTCCCGCGAAACCAGGGCGGCAAACTGGTCCTCATCCGGCCCTGGCCGGCGATGCTTCGCACCTTGTGGGGCGACGACGATCGCTATCGCCGCCAATACTTCAGCGAGTTTCCCGCGCATCCGGAATACTACTTCACGGGCGACGGGGCGCGGCAGGACCAGGACGGTTATTTCTGGATTGTCGGCCGCATCGACGACGTGCTCAACGTTTCCGGCCACCGCATCGGCACGGCTGAAATCGAGAGCGCGCTCGTGTCGCATCATACCGTGGCCGAAGCTGCGGCCGTCGGTCGCCCCGACGCGTTGAAGGGCCAGGCGCTGGTCGTGTTTGTCACGCTGAAGGGCGGCATCACGCCGACCGAGGCACTGAAGGAGGAACTCCGCAATCACGTGGGCCGGGAAATCGGTTCGCTCGCGAAACCCGATTCGATCCGCTTCGCCGCGGGCCTGCCCAAGACGCGCAGCGGAAAAATCATGCGCCGCATCCTCAAGGAGATCGCCGCCGGGGGCGATGTGAAGGGCGATACCACAACGCTGGAGGACTTCTCGGTCGTGACCGCGCTGCAGGCGGAAGAATAAGCGGAGAACTTGGGCGTAACGATGTACTTGGATGTAGGGCCGCCGCTTGACCGCGGGCCGCAGCACGAACGAAGGCGGCTGTAGGCCCGGTCGGTGACCGGGCTGCCCGACCAGCGGTCGGGCCTACAGGATGTCGTCACGCGGCGCCCTGCACGTTGCGTTTTCACTGCGCGCACATTCCGTTTGCGGGGCATGTAACGTTCGGCGTTCACTCGCGTCCTCCTCTTCCGTGCTGCCCATCTGCCGAAAAGGTTTCTCGTTCGCCCGCTGGTGCCGTCGCCAGCGCGCAGGGGCGTCGACGCTCATCGAACTCCTGACCGTGATGACGATCCTCCTGGTGCTGGCTGGCATTGCCTTGGGCGGGATCAGCGGCGTGAAACAGCGCGCCAACATCGCCCGGGCCCGCTCCGACCTCGCCGCCCTCGCGGGTGCCTTGGAGGAATTCAAGCGCCTCTACGGTGATTATCCGCAGCTCGGCGCGTTCGTGCAGGCGACCGCGACGCCTACCAGCACGACGGCGGGCCCCGGCACGACTACGGTCCAGGCGAGGCTTTTTAACTGCCTCACCGGTGTCTACGGGCCAAGGGCCTTTTCGGCCACCGATCGGCTCAACGGCCCCAACTTCCTCGACGTCGGAAAGTTTTCGCCGAATGGCACGCTTACGAATACGTTTCTGGTGCCGATGAACAACCCGCCCAACCCGCCGTTCAAGCAGGAACAGAATGTCTGCCTGCTCGATCCTTGGGGCCGGCGCTATGTCTATTACTACAAGAACGCGACCAATCCGGGCGCCTGGCAGGCGACGGGCTACGTGCTCTATTCGGCCGGCCCCTCAGTGGCGGCCAACGGCAACCAGACTCCACCCGTTGCACCGGCGACCGGACTCTTCCTGGCCACGCAATCCGCCGAGATGGCCGACAATATTTACGCGAATCCCTGACCGATGAAAAACCTTCTTCACGCCGCTCCGCTCGGTTCTGGCTTCAGACGCGTCGGATGCCCCGGGGGGGGCGGCGGTGGACGCGGGCGCCGCCGCTTCCGGGCCGGAGCCTTCACCCTGGTCGAGTTGCTGACGGTCATAGCGATCATTGGCATCCTGGCGGCAATCCTCATTCCGACCACATCGTCTGCCCGAGTGGCCGCCAACAAGGCCAAGACCCGCGCGCAGTTCGCGCAGTGGGCCGCCGCGATCGAGGCGTTTCGCCAGGAGTACGGCTATTATCCGACCTTCGAAACTGCCGGTGCCGGCCTCAATAAAGTGAACGGCAACACCGCCGGGAGCACCAATCTCACGGCCGTCCATCGTTTCTACGAGACGCTCACCGGCGTCCGCCGCGACGGCACGCCGCTGCCCACGACGATCACGGGGACGCCCGCACCGCCCCAGGCGCAGAACAGCCGGCGAATTCCGTTCATCACGTTTACGGACGCCGACATCGTGCCAGTCAACACGACCGACCCGACCCTCACCGCAAAACGCGGCCTGATTCGGGACGCGTTCGACAACGCCGACATCGCCGTGCTCGTCGACCGCAACCTCGACGGCAAGATTGCGAGCGGAGCCATCGGCGGCGATAGTATCAACGCCCTGCCGTTGGTGAGTCCGCCCGACAGCACGGCCGTGCGCCTGGCGCCGACGACCGGGGCTGCGGGTGATTTTCCAACCGGCGCCAACCTCGGCGTGCGCGCCGGCGTGATTTTTTACTGCATGCCGCCCAAAGGCACAACGGCGGGCGATCTCCTGATGAGTTGGAAATGATGCGCACCAACGAAGCGGCCGCGGCGGGCCGCCCCGCAGCCCGTCGGACTCGGCACGCAACCCATTATCTTGTGAACCCGCCCGCGCCAGATGCCGCCGAATTTCGCGGGAAGTCCGGCCAACTTCGGGGATCGCCGCCCAGCGCCGCCTTCACGCTTATCGAGTTGCTTGTCGTAATCGGGATCATCGTCGCACTGGTCGTCGCTTCGGCGCTGGCGCTGGCCGGTCGCGGCAGCGACGGGGTGGCACTCTCAAATGCCCAGACCATCGTCACCGGCCTCGTCGGCGCCACGCGCGCCCAGGCCGCCCTCCACCAAACCAACGCGCGGTTGCTCATCTACGCCCAGCAGCCGCCGGCACCCACGGCTGATGCCGCGAAATATCTCCGCACCCTGCAGATCGTCCGCCAGGAAACCGCGCCTTCAGGTACGGTTGTCTGGGTCGCGGCGGGTGATCCGGTGACGCTTCCCGCCCCGATCTGTGTCGTGCCACCCGCACCCGTGCCGACGAATCATCTGCGGACTGGCGTGGTTTGGAACAACAACGCCGCCATGGGCCCGGTCTCAACGCTGGCGGTGTCCGCCGCCTTCAGCTACAACGGACAAAGCCCGGCTGGCCCGCGGCCGGCCGCCCCGCAATACTTCGGCGCCAATCGCACCGGCCGCGTTCTCTACCTGGAGTTCGCGCCCGATGGCACGGTGGTCTCCAACCCTACGACCAATCCGACCAAGGTTGCCCTCACCACCGCCGTCCTCGGGGGCAACGCGATCCCGCTCTTCAACAATGCAAGCGCGGTCCGGGGCCTCTTCGTTCGCAAATCCGGCGCCATTTCGCTCGTCGACGAATCCACGGGGTTCTGATGATTCGGACGAGTCAACCGAGTGGTCTTTTACGGACGAAATCCCGATCAAAATGAGTCGGATAATCGTTTCACCACAAAGACCTGGCGCGGTGGAGCCGCACCAAGTCGATCGACCAAGGCAGTTTTTAACCGCTAATCTTCGCTCATCTCCGCTGATAGAATCTCAAGACCCACCGGCCCCTTTTCGCGCTTCGCCGATTAGGCGAAGCACACACGCTCCGTACCCGCCGATGACTTCTGAATATTAGCGCGGATTAGCGGTTCCAGTTCCGCTTGGTCCGCGTAATCCGCGGACAAGATTGGTCAAAAAAGATGCACGCATCACAACAACAGGTTCACGGAAAGTATTGCAGAGATAAAAAGAAGACACCTTCGGCGCCGGGGTTCTCCTCCATGCTTCGCTTTCCCTTGTCCCTCGCGCATGCCTTCAGCCTGTTGGAAGTCGTCGCGGCCGTGGCGATCTTCACGGTCGGCATGGTCGCGGTGCTCGGGCTGTTCGCTCCGATCACGAGTTCCGTCGCGTCCGTCACCTATGCCGAGGCGGCGGCGCGGGTGGCTGATGCCATTCGCGCGCGCCTGAAGTTGCTGCCCTTCGACACCGCCGTCGCCCTGATTCAGGACGTTGCGACCGTGCGGGCAAATGACGCCGATGGACGGTACGACCCCAATGATGGCGCGAAGCATCCGGCCGTGGTTTTTGGCCGGCTCAACGGCGAGGTCGGCATCTACGATCCCGCGGAAGGCCGGAAGAGTTGGCGCGACTCGGCGGATCGCGTGATCGCCAATGCGGACAAGTTTTTCGAAATCGATCTCATCCGCAACGAACAGCTTTCGCCGAGGGGAAACGACGCCACTGCGGCGATGGTCGCTTTCAACGTGCGCATCCGGTGGCCGGCGTTCCAGGCGTCCTCGAGCGGCGCCGCCGTGCAGGTGGGGGCGAATCCCGGCGGCGGCGGTCCCGTGCCGTTCGACCACAGCAAGAAACAGGTGCTGTTCTTCACCGGCTACATCACGCGATGAGTGCGTTTCACCCTGAATCTTTTCGCGGCCGTGCAGTTAGCCTCCACTTTGAGAGTGAACTCGCGGGCGCCAACAGGTGGACGGTGACCTCCGGGCGCCGTCGGGCCGCGTCCGCCGGAGAAACGCGCCCCGGATGCGCCGGAGGCGCACAAGGGCTTGCTCGCCTCAGGCGAGTCGCGTTCCACCTCGGGCCACCTGACTTGTCACGTCGGAGCCGGCTCTGGTCGCGCCGAAGCCCGGCGATGGCGGATGCCGGCGACGGCTTTGGCCAAAAAGCCTTCACCGTCCTCGAACTGCTCGTGGCGGCGGGAATCACGGCGATCCTGGCCGGATTCATCTTCGTCATCATCCGCAACGTTTCGACGACATGGACGGGCGCGACCGGCCGGCTCGGCGCCGACGCCCAGGCGCGTCTGGTCCTCGATCAACTTACGGTCGACCTGCAAAGCGCGCTTTTCCGCGACGACGGCAACGTGTGGTTTGCCGTCGATGTGCTCAATGGCGCGACGGGCAATGCCACCAATCTCTGGCAGTCCGCCGTGCGCAACCCGAAGCCGACGAGCGGATTGTCTTTGGACATGACGGCTACCCGGGCCGATTTGCGCCCCGAGGATCGCGGCAAACTGGAACAAACCCGCTATGGCACGGCGGGCATATGGCTGCGGTTCTTCACCACGAGCCGCGGGGCGAATATCGCCGCCACCCCCGCTTCGATCTCGGCGCCCGTAGCCGTCGGTTACCAGATCATCCGCCGCTTCACCGCCACCAATCCCTTGAATCTGAACACGGCCTACCTGCTGCATCGCGCCGAGGTGAGGCCGGCCGCGACCACCGGCACCAGCCCGCGGCCCGGCGTCCTGGAGTCGGGCTACAACATCACGTCCGCTGCGTACACGACGAGCACGGTCTCCACCAACAACGGCGCGACGACGGGTGACCCGCGCAGCATCCAGGTTCCCGGCAGCGCCCGGAATCTCGACTCGGTCCTCGCGGATAATGTCATCGATTTTGGCGTCCGCGCCTATGTCCGGGACGTCGCGCAACCCAGCGGCTTGCGGCTGGTTTTTCCCGCCACCGCGACCGGCACTCTTTCGAACGCAGGCAACGCCCGGCTGCGCTCCGTGCTGCCGTCGAACACGCCGGTTGACCAATGGGGCACCGTGCACCCGTTTCCCGAGGTGCTCGATGTCATGCTGCGCGTGCTGACCGACGACGGCGCCGCGAAGATTGCCAATCTCGAAAAAAACCAGACGCCTCCGCTCATCGTTCCGCAAAAATACAATGCCAATGCCCAGCAGTGGTGGTGGGGCGTCGCCGTCGAAAACTCGCGCGTCTACACCCGCCGGATTGTGCTCAACGCAAAACCGCTGTGATGTGCTCAGCCGAAAACCTGCAATCGGAAAACGTGGAAAGGCGTGGCTGCCGAGGTCACGAGGCAGTCAAATCCGGTTTCACCTTGCTTCCGCCTCCTTATGTCGGCGGCTACGGCCAATTGCAGCGTTGCGGCCCGGGATCGAGGCTTTCGCGTCGCCGGTCTGCGTGGCACGGGCCCGCCAACCTGTCTTCCGAGCCGGCATGGGCTGAAGGGCCCATGCCCGATGGGCGAAACCGCGAGCGCGGTTTCGCCCTGCTCATCGTCATCACGCTGCTCTCGTTCGTGGTGATCCTGCTGGTCGGGCTCGCCGCCTACACGCGTGTCGAGACCGCGGTCGCCGGCAACACGCAGCGGCAGGCCCAGGCGCGGGAAAATGCGCTGCTTGGCTTGAACGTCGCGCTCCGCCAGCTGCAAAAATACGCCGGACCGGACCAGCGCGTCACTGCAACGGCGGCGGCGTTTCCCAACGGCGCCGGCACCAGACACTACACCGGCGTGTGGTCGAGCGATCCCGCGACCGGCAGCGCGCCGCTCACCTGGCTGGTCAGCGGGAACGAGTTCGCTCAACCCGATACCAGCGAAGGCGCCGCCGAGGGCAGCACAATTCCCGCCCCGCTCGCCGTCACGCCGGAGACGACGCTCAACCCGACGACGGGTGTCGCGCTGGTGAGCACCAACACCTCTCGCACGGCGAACGATGTCTTGGCGCGCCTCGTGCCGGTCACCGCGACCGGCGTTCCCGGCGTGGCCCCGGCCGCCAGCGCAACCATCGGTCGCTACGCCTGGTGGGTCGGCGACCAGGGGGTCAAGGCGCCGGTCGCGGTGCCGGATGCGACCAACTCGGTCGCCTACGCGCCGTTCGATTCCGCCGACCTGCGCGCGCGGATCCGCCAGCAGATTGCGCTCGGCGCCGGTGCGGCGGACACGGCCGGCGCTCCGGTCTTCGAGCCGCGAGACACCAATAACACGCCGCTCGTTGCCAACGAAAAAATTGTCGGGTCCAACCAGCTCGCGTTCCTCAAGAACGCGGGCAACACCGCGCTCGGGCTCACGCGCAGCCAGCAGAACTTCCACGCTTGGTCGTTCAACAATTTCGCCGTGCTCGCCAACACCAAGCTTGGCGGCCTGCGGCAGGATCTTTCGCTGGCCCCGAGCTTGCTGGGCGGCGCCTTTGCGGCGTGGGCCAACTACGCCGGCTACATGGAAAGCCCGCAGCCGCCGGCGGAAGGTACTCCTGCGATCGTCGTACCGCCGGCGATTCAACCCGCCTACGGCAGCGATCCCTTGCGTCGCCGTTATGTCATGACACCGCATTTGATTGCCGACAACGGCGCCCATCAAGTTGGGCCGGTGCTCACTTATTTCCTGATCACGTTCAACGTGCGTACCCAGAACGGCTCGTCGGGCACCCGCGCCCTCGAAGTGCGCGCGCGCTGGATGGTGTCGCTCTGGAATCCCTACAGCAGTGCGCTGGTGCCCGAGGATTTGCAGATCGACGTATCGCGCCTGCCCACGTCGGTTCGCGTCGTAAACGACACGACGGAGCGCGCCGGACCGATCGGATCGTTTTCGCTGTCTTCGGAGTACGGCTCGCCCTTGCGCATCAACCTGCCTTGGTCCGCCAGTGCCACGGATGATACGCCAACCGAAGACCGGCAATCGTGGCTGCCGGGACGGGTGTACTCCTGGCGCTCGGCCGAAGACACCAGCAAGGGCAGCAGTCCCCCTTTCGACGGTTATGCCAGCGATTTTTACTTGCAAACACTGAGCAAAGGCGGGGACGGGGTCATCCGGCCGCTGGCGGGGAAGGCGTTTGACGGAAATCTGGATGCGGTTGACAGCGATGATCCCTGTCATCTCGAGGTCGACGGTTCCGAAACGCTCGGAATCACAATTTATGCGCTGCGACCCACCGGTCGCGTGCGGCTGGCGGCGCTCAACTCGCCTGATTTCGTGAGCAATTTTTCGACCACACCACAGCGAGCCGGGCAAAGCGGGTATCAGTTCAGCTATGTGTTTCGACTCGCCGAGAGCATCGACACGCCCGCGGCCCCGGGAACGTGGCTGACGACGTTTGGACGCGATGTCCGGCGGCGGACGCTTCCATCCGAGTCGTATGTGGTGGCCGAGAATGGCAACGATCCGGCGCAGTACGGCGACAGTTACAGCAAGATCCGGAATCCCGATCGCCTGCTGGATCGCGCCACCGACTCGTACTCCTACAACGAAGACGTCCCGGTTTTCGAACTGCCGCGCTCCCCGATTCTCTCCTTGGGCGCACTGCAGCATTTCCGCCAACCGGGCCAGCGTCCGTTCATGATCGGCAATCCGTGGGGGGCGGGCTATGAACTGAACGGCATTCGCACGGCCGAGTTGTTCGACCGGTTCTTTTTCTCCGGGCTCGTCGACGGAGTCACGCCCGGCGCCACGGCGACCGGCGACCTCATCCTGCCCAATCCGCTGCTCAAGCCGCTGCGCAAGCCCGACCAAAGCAAGGTCACGATAGACGATGTGCGGGCGCTGATGAACCCGCCCACCACCACGACCATCGATCCGGACGGAAATGAAGTCACGACTCCGACCGTGCCGGCGTCGTCGCATTCGTCGAAATTCCTTCTGCAAGGGGGGGCGTTCAATCTCAACTCCACCAATGCCGCGGCCTGGGCGGCGGTGTTGCGCGGCGTGAGGTTCCCTTCACCGCAGTCGTTCACTTATCTGAACGTTTCCACCTCGACCGGCACCGCGGCCGATGCGGAGAACGCGATGGTGCAATCGGGCGACGCGCAGTTCTTCCGTTTCTCGCAGTCCGCTCAGGAGACCTTCAAGGCCGAGCCGGGCATGGCGGAATCGAGCCCGAATGCGGCCGATCCTTCTCCGGCCAATACCCATCTTTTCCGTCGGGGCATGCGCACGCTTTCCGCGGCGGAAGTGGGGGCTCTTGCGGCAAAGATCGCGGAACTGATGGGTGCGAAGCACGCCGCCGAAGGGCCGTACCGCTCGATGGACGAGTTCCTCTCGCCCGCTCCGTTGTTCGCCGGGGTCGACAGCGAGGGGAACGCGGGCTCTCCCCGCAGCTTGCTCGAGGCGGCGATAGCGGATGCCGGGGTCAATGCCGACGTCGCCGAGTTCAGCTCACAGTGGCTCACCCAGGGCGACGTCATGACTGCGCTTGCCTCGGTGTTGTTTCCGCGCTCGGACACGTTCTTGATTCGGGCCTACGGCGAGGCGGTGAACCCGGCCACGAACGCCACCGAGGGCAAGGCGTGGTGCGAGGCCCTCGTGCAGCGGCTGCCGGAGTATTTCGATCCGGGCGATCCGCCGGAGACGGCGCCGGGCGCTTTCGACACGCCGACCAATCCCGACGACCCCGACAGCCAGCCGACCGGCGCGCACCAGCTCAACAAGCTCTACGGCCGCCGGTTCAAAGTGCTTTCATTCCGATGGCTCACGCTTTCCGACATTTGATTCCTGTAGCGGCGGTCTGTGACCGCCGAATCCGATGCAGTAAACCCGGCGGTCATAGACCACCGCTACAGGTCGTGCTCCTCGCGTTCACCGCAATTGCATCCCTCCTGTTTGCCCAAACTCCCCGGGCAGCCGAGGTCCAACTTGTCCGCTTCACCGTTTTTTCGGCCCGCCCCATTGCCGACGTCGCATTTACACCGCGCCCCAAGACGCCGCCGCAGAAAATCGTTTTCTACCCGACGGCGCGCTCACCGCGCTACGAGTACCGCGGGGCAATGCCCCTGCGTTTCGTGGATGTCACGACCGGCACGGCTGTCGCGGAAGCCAGCATTCCGCCCGAAATCCGCGACCCGTTGCTGCTGTTCGCTCCCGTCGAGGGCGCCTCGGCCGTGGGAGGACTTCGGTATCGGATTTCGGTGCTCGATGACTCCGCGGCACGCCATGGCTCCGGCGGCCTCGCGATCATCAATTTCAGCGGTCTCGCGCTCGCCGGGACGGTGAACAAGGAAACCGTCACGCTCAAAGCGGGGCTCAATCCCACGCTGGCGGTCGGCCGCTCCGCAAAGATCACGCTGCGCACGTCGTTCAAGAATCGGACGTATCAATCGTATGCCGACACCGTGCACCTGGCGCGAAACGAGCGGGCGCTGCTGATTCTGTTCCCGCCGTTCTACCCGGGCTCGCTCGAAGTGCAGGCGCGCCTGCTGGTCGACACCCCATCCGGGGCCGGCGCCCCGAAGCGCTAGCCCGGACTTTTCACACTCTTCTCTCATGCGGAACCTCAGCGTGTTCGAAGATCTTGGCCGCGGTCTCAGCCGCCGGGAGCGTCCGGGCT
>JACQWL010000014.1 GCA_016209255.1 Verrucomicrobiota bacterium | reverse complement strand
CTACAGGCCGTTCGCCAGCAAGGACGCCGACATTTATGGCACGCGAGCACTGGCCCAAATCCTCGCCCAGCGCGCCGGCTGGCAGTGCCACCTCGCCCGCGTCTTTCCGTCTAGCTTGTGGTTGAGCGGAGCGCCCGCGCTGCAACCTGTCGTCGCGCGACTAAAGGCCCACGGCCTCGCGCCGCCTGCCGATTCGAGCAGCCCGGAATCTTCGCCTGACTAGAGCCGGGAACGAGCGTCCGCGGGCCGCGAATGCGACGTTTCCCAGAAAAGTTCACATTCGCGAGCAAACGCCCGCGGGACGCGGAAGTTATCCGCCCTCGTGAACGGTTTGCCTACAACGTGCTCCAATGCGACGGTGGCAAAGGTTCAGGGATTCACCGTCACGATAACCCGCTGGTAGCGGGTGAGCGGCGGCGTGCCGCGATCGGTGACGGCGAGGATGATGTGCATGGTGCCGTTGCGGAGCACGCGGTTGGTGGGCACGGAAAACCAGGCGTTGGGTTGGTCGGCGTCCTCGATCTTGACGGGGTCGCCGGAGCGGGCGTTGGACGTGGTGAAGGTGCCGGGTTCGCCGTAGTAAAACCACAGGTAGGAAAGCGCGTTGCCGTCGGGATCGGTCGAGCCCGCGGCGCTGAGGTTGACGCGCTCGCCGGGTTTCGCGGCAAGTTCGGCGGCGTGGCCGAGTTTGGCGACGGGCGGGTGGTTCGCCTCGGCGAAGGGCTTGATCGTCCAATCCATGCGCGCGGCAAAGTCGTTTTGAAAAGCGGAGCGCCAGCGCCAGATCGTGGCGTGGTTGCCGGTGTGCCAGTTGCCGTCGATACCGAGAACTTCGTCCACCGCGTCGGTCCAGAAGGGACGCGTCTCGGGCTCGGCGAACCACTTTTGCGTGCGCGGCGTGTAGTATTCGTAACGGCCGCCCCAGCCGCCCCAGTCGGGATGCTCGGGCGCGTTCAGGCCGTTCCTGACGAGGCCGAGGAAGCTCGGCGTGTCGCCCTCCATCAGGAACGTCGTGTGCGGGTGCTGTGCGCCGAGCGGACCCTTGTTCCGGATGTTTTGGTCGAGCCAGGGGTTGTCGACGATGGCGAAGTCGGCGCCGGCAAACCGGCCGTGGAATTTGTCACCGCTGATGCCGCTCCACGTGGCGTGATGATACGCGCCGCCAGCGTGGATGCCGGGGCTGGCGATGTAGAAGAGCTTGGGAAACGTCTTCCGAATCCACGGGCCGCTGTCGTCCTGATCGGAGATCGTATAGACGCGCAGCCTGGCCACGAACTTGTCGAGAGCCTCGAGCGGGCGGGTGGCGCGAACTTTCCAGAGCGCCTGGGCGAGGACGTTGGGGCCGCCCCACACCGGCACCCAGACCGGACGCGGATCGTCGCGATCCACCGCGCGGATGAGCAGTTCCGAGCCGGGAGAGTCCATCCCTTCTCCGACCGCTTTCATGCCGTAATCCGACCGGCCCTCCTTGATCACGGAAAAGAGATAATCTGCCGTGGGAAAACCCGGCTCGTGTTGCTCGAGGTTGTCGCGGACTTTGCCGTAGGCCTCGACGATTTCGCGGATGCGCCACGCGGCGGTCTTGTTTTGCTGGTGAATGGAGGTGGTGGCGACAAGACCCTCCACGTGCCATTGGTTGGTGTAGACTAGAAAACGGACCATGGACATCGCGTCGTCGGGCTCGTTCTCGATGTCGGTGAGCACGAGCACGCGCAGTTTTTCCGCGGCGGAAAAACTGGAACTAAGACCAAAGACGGCGAACGCGAACAGGAGGCAGAGTGAGCGAGATTTCATGGCGTGGTTCAACGGGGGCGCGGTCATGGAGAGACGGGGGACTGGCAGCGCCGCATTCTCGCGGCGAAGTCGCGCAGGAAATCTTCGCGCCACCGGTTCACGCTTTTTGCGCCGGGATGGATGCCCTCGGCGGCGGCGGTGTCGGGATCGTCGATCCACCAGTTCGGATGGACGGCGGAGGGGCGGCTGGTCCGCGCCACCGGCGGAGGCACGGCGGTGAACGCGCCCGCCTGTCCGTCAAGGCCGCGGAAATCGCTGCGGATGACATAGGGCCATACCTTCGCATCGCGCGGGGCGAAACGGAATCGGAGCGTGCGACCGTCGTTGACCACCGGCGCGGGAATCCGGTTGTCGAACATCACCTTCACGGTATGTGCGCGGTCCAGTCCGGACGGCACCGGCAGGGCGAACTCCACCACGCCAAACACCTCAGCCTGATCCTTCTCCGTCGTGAGGCGGTGAAAGATGGTTTTCCGTCCATCCCAGAGGCGCACGAATTTTCCGCCCCAGCCCGGCTGCGAGGGATCGTCCGGCGTGCCGCGCAGCAACCAGCCGACGCTCGGACTGTCGCCCATCTTGATCGTGCCCCGGAGTTGGGTGGCGAAAAAATCCCCGAGCGCACCGCGGCCCGCGAGGTGAACCGCGACGAAAGAGGAGTTGCCCCATTCGCCCGACTGGCTGCCGCCCACAAACCAGCCGCGATACGTGGCATTCGCCTCGATGATCCAGAGTTTCGGGTGGTTTTCCTCGATGTAGTTGTAGGCATCGACGCTCCACATCTTGTTCGGGCCCCCGATAAAGTAGACGCGAAGCTTCGGCAGGATGTCCGGTGCGTCGTGCAACGCCTGCGCGAGGTCCTCGATGCCACCCCAGACGAGCACGTGGAGCGGCCGCGGATCGCTGCGGCGCGCGCACTGAATGATCCAGTTGGAGCCTTCAGTCGCGGCGCCGACCCCGGCGGGGCCCGGACCGTCGAGTGCGCCCTCTTTGGCCATCGCGCGCAGTGCGGCCGGTGTCGGATACTTTTCGGAGTGCGTTTTGAGTTTCGCGTAGTCGCGCTCGTACCGGTCGATGACTTGGAGGATGTGTTCCTTACGGCCCGGACCATACGGCGATGAGACGAGGCCTTCGATGTCGAACACGTCGGCGTAGAGGAGCAGGTGGACCATCGACTGAAAGTCGTCGGGGTCGGTGCCGCCGATGTCGGTGGAAACCACGATCCGGTGACGCACACCGGAAAGCGCGCCGGTATCCGCGGCGGAGACGCGCAGTGCAAGAACGGCCACGAGCAGCGCGAGCAAGATTCCGTAGCCGCGAGCGTGAGCGAGTGGTCCGGCGTCCACTCGCTCACGCTCGCGGCTACGAAGACAAGCGTCGCTCTTCCGCTCACTCATGGCGATGCCGGGCGTTCATCTTGTCGATCGCGACGGCGAGCAGAATCACGCCGCCCTTGATCACTTGTTGCCAAAACGGCGATACGTTGAGCAAAAAAAGGCCGTTGTTGAGCACGCCGATGATCAGGCAGCCCAGGACGGTGCCCGTAATCGAGCCGCGCCCGCCCGAGAGCGAAGTGCCGCCGATCACCACCGCGGCGATGGAATCGAGCTCGTAGCCGAGCCCGGCGTTGGGCTGCGCGGAGTCGAGGCGCGATGTGACGATCAGCCCGGCGACACCGGCAAGCGCGCCGGCGAGCGTGTAAACCGTGATCTTGATCCGGCTCACGCGCAGGCCGGTGAGCAGGGCGGCGCGCTCGTTGCCGCCGACCGCGAAGAGGTACCGGCCGAACCGCGTGCGTTGCGTGACGACTACAAACACCGCCACAAGCACCGCCATGATCCATACCGGCATCGGCACGCCGAGCACCGCCCCCGTGCCGATGAAACCGAAACCCGGCCCGAGCCCGGTGATCGGAAACCCGCCCGTCCACAGCATCGTGAATCCGCGCGCGATGCTGAACATGCCGAGCGTCGCCACAAATGGCGGCAGTTGAAACCGGATGATCGCGAAGCCATTGAACCAGCCGAGCGCCGCGCCCACCACCACGCCGGCCACCACCGCACCCGCTGGCGTGAACTGCAGCAGCACGCCAAACACCGGCAGCGGCCACCCGCTTTTCAGCAACCCGGCGGCGACAGCGCCGGCCAGCGCGAGAATCTCGGGCAGTTCCGACGAGACCACAATCAACCCGAGCCCGGCGCGCGCGAGTTCGTCGATGAAGGCGTAAATCTCGCGCTTCGCGTTGATGTCGATGCCGCGCGTCGGCTCGTCGAGCAGCAGGATCCGCGGCCCGGTCGCGAGCCACTTGGCGAGAATCACTTTTTGCTGGTTGCCACCGCTCAGGTTCCGGATGCGCTGCGCGAGCGACGGCGTACGGACGCGGAAGCGCTCCAGCAACGGCGATACGTGCGCCGCTTCACGCGCTTCGCTGACCAGCCCCCAGCGCAAAGTGCGGTCGAGGCTCGCCAGACTCGCGTTGGCGGCGACGCCCATCTCGGGCACGACGCCGTCGCGCTTCCGATCCTCGGGGGCAAAGGCGATTCCGGCGCGGATGGCATCGACCGGCGAGGCAAACGCCACCGGGCCACCGGCGACAAGAATCTCCCCGTCCGCCGCGGCGGCGTGCAGGCCGAAGAGGGTCTCGAGCAGCTCGGTCCGGCCGGCGCCGATCAAGCCGAAGATGCCGAGCACTTCGCCGCGGCTCAGCGAGAGATTCACGTTTTCGAACGAAAACCGGCGGCCGGCGGCGCGGCTGCGCAGCGTCAGGTTGGTGATGCGCAGGACTTCCTTGCTCGTCGTAGGGGCGTCGCTTGCCGAAGCCCGTGGCGGGCCTGGACAACGGGCGTCGGCAAGCGACGCCCCTACGACACCGGGGTCTCGTCCGGCCATCAGTCGCACGATGGCGTCGCGCGAAAATCCGGCCAGCGGCCCGCCGCCCACCACGCGGCCGTCGCGCATCACAACCACATCGTCGCAAACCGCCGCCAGCTCCTCGAACTTGTGGGTGATGTAGACGATGCCCACGCCCTGGCGCTTGAGCTCCGCGATCACGCCGAAGAGCACGTCCACCTCATGCGCGGACAGCGACGACGTGGGTTCGTCGAGAATGAGCACGCGCGCCTCGGTCGAGACGGCGCGCGCAATTTCAACCACCTGCTGCTGCCCCACGCGCAGCCGCGCCACGGGCGTCGTGGGCGCGACCGGCAGGTCGAGACGTTGCAGGAGCGATGCGGCGCCGGCGTTCAGCCGGGTGTAGTCGATCAGGCCGGTCCGGATGCGCGGTTCGCGGCCGAGAAAAATGTTCTCCGCGACCGTCAGGTGCGGCACCAGGCTCAGCTCCTGAAACACGATGCCGATGCCGTGGGCCTGCGCCGCGCGCGGATTGGCAAACTGCACCGCGCGCCCGCCAAGGCGGATGGCGCCGGCGTCGGGCGGAAACACGCCGGCGATGATGTTCATCAGCGTGGATTTGCCGGCGCCATTTTCGCCGAGCACCGCGACGAGCCGGCCGCGCTGCACGCGGAGCCCGACGCCGTCGAGCGCGCGCACGCCGGGAAACGATTTTTCGATCCCGGCGGCCTCGAGGATGAGTTCTGCGTCGCCAGCCATCAGCGAAACTCCGCGGAGACGGGCACGAGCGAGAGCACGGGGCCGGCCCCAATGGCATCCGGCACCTCCGTGCAGCCGGCGAACTCGAGGGCCGCGCCGACGACGGCGTGCTCGCGCAGCGGCGGCAGCACGCGCGTCTCGACGAGCCGGTTAATCGCGGCCGAGAGAGCGTTGAACTCGGCGAGTCCGGGAAACTCGTTCACGTTGAGCAGGCCGGTGCCGTCGCGCACGGTGTTGCCGAAAAGCGGGCCGGTGCGCAGCGCGATTTGCACGCCGTCGGTGCCATCCACTGCGACGACGATCTCGTTCTTCCCGGTTGAGACGACGCGGCCGGCGCCGCGCACAAAATAGTAGGCGGTGCCACCGATGCCGACGTGATGCGCATGCTGCTTCGCCGCGGCCCCCGGATCGCGGAGCAGCGCGGAAATGACGATCGGAGCGGCGGCGAAAAGTGGGGCGGGTCTCCGTCCCGCCTTTTCGCCTGTGGGGTGAACGATGGGCGGGTCGGAGACCCGCCCTACTTCATCTGCGGCCATAGTTGCCGTATTTTGCGACGTTGTCGCGCGTGACGAGCTCGACGGCAACGGGCGTGCGGTGCGGGAAGTTGCGTTCGCCCTTGAAGTATTTGTCGGCGTTTTCCGCGGCGGTGCGCGCCATCAGCTTCGGAAACTGCATCACCGTCGCGGCGATTTTCCCCTCGGCGACGGCTTTCACGGCGTCGTCGGCGCCGTCGAAGCCGAAGACTTTCACCTTGTCCGCCTTCTGGGCGGCGAGCAGCGCCTGATAGGCGCCCATCGCCATCGCGTCGTTGCCGCAGAAGACGGCGTTGATGTCGGGGTGCGACTGGAGCAACGCCTCGAGCACCTCGAGCGCCTTGCTGCGGTCAAACTCGGCGCTTTGTTGCGCGACCATCTTCAAGCCGGGGTAGCGGTCGACCACGCTGTGAAATCCCTTCGAGCGGTTCCACGTGTTGGTGTCGGCGACGAGGCCGAGCAGCTCGATGTAGCGGCCCGTCTCGCCCACCTGCGCGACGAAATACTGGCCGAGCGCCACGCAGCCGGTGTAGTTGTCGGAGAGGATCTGCGAAACGGCCGCGTCGTTGGCGGTGATTTCGCGGTCCATGCAGAAGACGGGAATGCCGGCGGCCTTGGCGCGGCGGACGTTGGCGATCGAGCCGGAGGCGTCGGTACAGTTGAAGAGCACGGCGCCGTAGCCGGAGGAGACGAGGTTGTCGAAGTGCGCGGACTCCTTCGCGGGATCGTTTTGCGAATCGAAAATCGTGACTTCGTAGCCGAGTTCCTTCGCGCGGTCGCGCGCGGTCTCGGCAAGGACAACGAACCACGGATTGTTGAGCGTGGAAACGACGACGGCGACACGCCGGGCCTTCGAGTCTTTCGGCGGCGGGCCGCCTGCGGCGGAGGCGGAGGGATCGGCGCGTTTGCAGCCGCCGAGAATCAGGCCGGCGACCAGACTGGCGCACGCCATGGCGCGATAGAGACGTGGGGTTGTCATCGGAGGGGAAGTGTCGGGCGATCGATTAGAAGATCGAGGAGAGAGAAGCAACGCCGCACTCGCAGACGGGCGCGGGTGCGGCGTCGGGAACGAAGCCGGTGACGCGGATCAAAAGCGCGCGGTGCTGCTGCCACGCCGCACTTTTCAGTCGAAAAGCGGCACGCCGGCGAGCGGCGGCCCTACACTCTATTGCATCGTTACGGCTCGGGCGTGGGGCCGCCTTTTTGCCAGCAAAGACAGAGCATATAAAGTCAGATGGTGGATGATCCTGAAAAGGCTGAGGCCTCACTGGTCCCTTGAATCCGATTCGTTCTTGCCGCGGCTCGGCCAGGAAACCTCGCCCTACCTTGCTGGCAACGTCGCCGTCACTCGCTTGAGTTCCGGGGCGCGCGCGATTTCCACTCCGTCGGCAAACACCACGAGGCCGGCGCCGCGGCCGTACCGTTTTCCGTCGCGGTCCCAAAAAATCGTCAGCGCTCGGCCGTGATACCGCACATCGTCGAGGCAGAACCAGTCCCACGTGCCGGGCGGCAGCAACGGGTGCACCTCGACCACGTCGTCGTCGCGCGGGCGCAGGCCGACCACGCCGCCGATTACGAGATCGGCAAACGTGGAGTGATGGTACCACCGGCTGCGCGGGTGGTTGCCCTTGAGCCACGCGCCGGTCTTCTCGTCGAGGTATTCGCCGATGTACGGCTTGCCGTCCATCCGGTGGCTGCGGATGTAGGCGCGGAACGCGTCGAAGTAATCGGCCGGCGCCACGCCCGGCGACGGATAATCGCGCAGCACGTTCGCGAGCGCCGTGAGCGTTTGCGAGGTTGCGAACGGCCACACCGCGCCGTCCCACTCGCACGTGCCGACTCCGTGGGAGCGAAACTGCGGGTGCCGCCGCTCCGCCGTCGTGAGCCCGAACGGCGCCCGGAATCCCTGCTCATCCGTCAACTGCGCCCACGCGACTTCGTAGCCGCGGCCAGACTCAGGCAGCTTGAAATACCAGGGAATGAAACCGATCGCCTCACGCACGTTGGCCAACGCACCGTCCTCGAGCCGCACCTCGAAGAATTTTGCCTCGGCGTTCCATAACGCGTCCTGCATGAGCCGGCGCAGCGCCGCGGCCCTGGCGGCGAATTCCTCCGCCACCGCGGGGCGGTTCGCGAGCCGGGCGATGGCTGCGATCGCCTGGGCGTTGCCAAACATGTAGCTGTTGATCGTCGGGCGGATGTTTTTCTTCGTGCGCGAGCCGCTGATCGACTCCTCCATCGCGTCGCGCACGTCGTATTGCCAGAAAAGGCCGCCCGGCAGCTGTTTTTCCGCCTCCCACTGCCGGTAATCGGCCACGAGTTCGTCGAGCAGCGACACGACGAACGCGCGGTCGTGCGTGACGAGGTAACGTTGGTACAGCGCGTCGGCCAGCCACTGGCTGTAATGGTGGAGCCGGGCGTGGGGTTTGCCGCCGTTGCTGCGCAGCCACCACCGCACGTAGTCGTCGTGGAATCGGCCGTCGCGCAACCAGCGGCCTTCCATGAGGTGATGTCCGAGCGCGCTGCTGACCGGCTCGGCGCGGTTGATGAACTCGGTGAACACATGGCCCGTCGCGGCATCATGCCCGGGTCCAACAGGCGGGCGGCGGAGGTGTTTGCGCAGCGCCCACCATCGGAAGAAATAGATCTCCTCCACCTCGGCGTCCGGGCAGTCGAAGCGCGGGATGTTCGCCTCCAACCAGCGCGCCGCGCCGGCATTGGCAACAAGGTTTGCGATCGGCTCGTCCTCCATCGCGTTGAACCGGGCGACGTGGCGGGCGAGCCCGTCGGGTTTGAGAACTCCCGGTGCGGCGGAGGCAGTGACAGGAAAAACCAGGACGGCCGTTCCCACCGCGGTGAACAGCCCTGCTCGTGAGAGCAAGGACGGTATCGTTAGCAAGAGTCGGACAATCCCGCCTCTCACGAGACGGGTGAGAAGTGGGCCAAGGCGGATCGCTTCCGTCCGAAGGTGGGCCGGGCGCTCCGCGCGCGGCCAGGACGTCGGACACAATGACGGCCGCGCGCGGAGCGCCCGGCCCACCAATTGGTCTCCACACCGCAGGGAGAAAATCGTTCCGACTGCAAGATCCCGGCGAAGTCGATTCATGGTACCACCAGACTGTTCAGGTAATGTTCGAGCTGCGTGTACCCGTCGCCGGCGACTTTGTTGCGATCGGACGGATCGCCCGGGTTCAACCCACGCGACCGCTCCCAGGCATCGGGCATGCCGTCATTATCCGTGTCGAGGGGCGCGGGCGCGGACTTCAATTCGGGCCAGCCGCCAACCTGCGTCTGCGTGTCGATGATGCCGTTGCCAAACGTGGCCGTACCGGTTTCGACCTCGCGCAGGATGCGGGCATCGTGCGCGTCGAGTTTCGGAAGCCGCGCGCCGACGCCGCGCAGAACCAGTCGATACACATCGGCGGCGGGTTGCGTCGTCACAGGTGCGAACGGAAACGGAGTCGTGCGCCGGTTCACCCGCTCGTTGGTGTTGCCCTCGAACTCCACTCCGCCCTTCCAGTTGTCGGCGGTCAGCTCCGGCGCGCCTTCGATCATGTTGCCCTCGATGAACCAGACCGACTCAAAGCCATAGCGTGGTTTCGTGTCATCGATCCGGACCATGCGCCGCCTGGCATGGGCGCGCGTCGCCGGACCGGGTTTGTAATAATTGTTCACGACGTTGATGCTGTCGGGCTTCCCGTCGCACGTGCGATGCTCCCAGTTGTAGATGACGGAGCAGCGGTGGTCCATGGCGACGGTGTGCTCGCGCGCGTTGCCAGCCACGCTCGGATTGCGCGCCGTGCAGTGGGCGAAAAGATTGTGGTGGTAGGAGCAGTTCTCGCCGCCCCAACTCGCGCCGAAGGCATGCGGTGCATAATGGATGTTGCGGTTCAGCCCCTCCGAAATCAGGCACCACTGAATCGTGACGTTCTTCGCCCCGTGCCAGGTGTTGATGCCTTCGTCGAGCGACCAGCTCACGGAGCAGTGATCGAGGATCGCATTGCGCGCATTGCGAATTTCGATCCCGTCGAGCGGTTTCTTCGCCTCGTCGCCGGGGCGAACCCGGAGGAAACGCACCACGATGTCTTTGGCGCCCTCGATGCGGAGCGGGTGGCGCTTGAGGCAGATGCCGTCGCCCGGCGCGCTCTGGCCGGCGAGGGTCAGATTGGATTGCGTGACGACCAGGTCGGATTTGAGGTCGATCGTGCCCGACACCCGGAAAACGATCGTGCGATTCGGCGCACGGACGGCATCGCGCAGCGAGCCCGGGCCATCGTCATCGAGATTCGTAACGGCATAGACCTGGCCGCCGCGCCCGCCCACCGCGAATCGGCCGTGGCCTTCGGCGCCCGGAAAGGCGAGGGGCGGCCCGGCGGCGTGGGCGATCGCGACGAGCCCAATGCCGATCAGGAATCGGATGAGGCGGGGGTTGGTCACGGGTTTGGAATATCCGCGGGTCGTGGCCCGCCTCGTGCGAGGCGGGGCCGTTTGAAGTTCGATCGGCCCACGGGCCCCGCCCTCCCGGGCAGGGCTACGCGGCCCGGCTCAGAACGTCGCCCGCACGCCGAGGGAATACTGCGTGCCGTAGTCCTCGTTGTTGGTCAGCCAGGACCACTCAGGCGCGACCGGTCCCGCGACTTCCCACTGGCTCGGCGCATTGAGGAGGTTGCGGGCGGCCATGAACACCCCGAATCGCTTCGTGACCTGATATTCGACGTTCCCATCGAGCTGATACCGCGCCTTGATATATTCGGCCGCCTGCGGGAACTGGTTCGCCGTGTCCCGGAGCATCCGGCCCCGGTTGTTCAGCAGGAAGTTGCCCGACAACTTCGGGAAATTGAACCGCAGTCCGATGTTTCGGGAACGCGGGATGTAGCGCTTCCAGTCCGTCGCCGTCACGCGCGAGCCGGAGAGCCCGAGGTGCGTCATGTTGTAGGTCACGGTGAAGTGCTTCGGCCACCCACCGATGCGGCCCATCGGACCCCACGTCAGGAGATTGGCCAGCGGCAGGCTGAGGTTCGCCTCCCAGCCCTTGATCATCGCGTCGCCGATGTTCACGCGGGTGCGGTACCGATAGCCGACATATTGCGAGCCGAGGCCCAGATCGTCGAGCAACGCCGCATCGGCGGTCCGATCGAGGGTGCCAAAGAAATCCCGGATGTCCTTCTTGTACCAGTTGAACATCACGACCCCGTTGCGCGGCAGGTAATACTCGGCGGTGAAGTCGTAGTTCTTCGCCGTCCACGGATTCAGGCTGGTGTTCGAGGACTGGATTGTGCCGGGAAAGCCGCTCGGCGCGCTGGGATCGAACGTCGCATCGTCGGAGATGGTCAGGGTCGGCACCGTATCCGAGATGTTGGGCCGGCCCATCGTTTTCGCGAACGCGGCCCGGAGCAGGATGTTATCCGTCAGATTGAAGGTCGCGTGGGCGCTGGGGAAGAAGTAGGCGTAGTCGCGCGCCCCGTAGCTGCCGCGGTAGATGTGGGTCAACCGCGCTTCATCCCCCGAACTCGCCGCGCCGGCTTCGGGGCGGCGGACGAACGCCCCGCCCACCCGGAGGAGCCGCCCCTGGGCGTCCCGTTGAAAGGCCGCGCTGTTGTCCTGTTTCACCGCCCGGCCCTCGTCCTCGGTCAGCTCATAACGCACCCCGCCCACCAGGCGCAGGCGGTTGCGCAGGAACTTGCCGTCGCCCATCGCATAGCCGGCGGTGATGACCTCGTGCAACCAGGGGGAGCGGACCGCCTCGTTGCGCGTCGTGTCGCCAATCTGCGTTGCCGTGCGCGCCCAGGCCCGGGAGTTGTTTTTCCACGAATCCCAGATCTTGAACGAATCCGGCCACTGCGGGCCCGGCCGGCCGAAACCCGGGCTCGTGCCCGACGCCTCGTCGTCGACAAAGCCCGCCATGCCTTCGTCGCCGGAGCCGGCAATGCCGTCGGGCCCGACGTAGTTGTAGGTCAAGGTCGAATACTCGATGTCGCGCACCAGATCGTTGACGCTGGCGCCGAGCTTGACGG